>CAZNZA010000278.1:0-4328 GCA_964577325.1 uncultured Polyangiaceae bacterium | reverse complement strand
GTCAGCGGTCGAATCGCCGACTCGTTCACCATTCAGGTCGATTGACCTCGATGGCGTCCGAAACGCAGCTTTTCATGCGTCAGCTGTTCTGGCGGCGGGGCCGAGTTAGCGGACGCAAGGCGCAGGCGTCGCTGGCTGTCCTCGAATAGCAGCTGAGCACCCCCTGATCGGCGGATTGGCACGCTACCCGATCCGTGGCGGGCAACGGAACACATGCCTGCGCCGCGAGCGCCGCGAGCGCCGCGTTGTGACGCGCAGCTTTGCTGGTTGGAGCGACGCTGACGAGTACGAGGCGGGATGCCTCGCTTGCGATGACGAAAGCGAGCGCCGGAAGTCCTACAATGGACGGAAACGCGCACCTCTGGGCATTGCGAAGGAAGCACTTCCTGAACCACCCCGTGCGCCGCTCGCTATTTGACCTGCGACCTCAGTCGCTCCCAAGACATGGAATTCGTTTTGAAAAAGCCTGCTCGTCGAACACTTTTCACACTCCACCGCCCCTCACTCGCGCCGGCGATGGCCCTGGTCGCGTTGTCCTTGTCAGCGTGCGACGACCAGCCCGGGAGTTCAACGACGACCGACTCGACAGATGGCACATCGACCGACCCCACGTCCGCGAATTCCACAACCGCGCCGACCGGTCCCTCGGGTCCGTCAAGCACCGTCACACCAACCGGTGCGACCGGCAGCACTGTTAGTCCGTCCGGGGGCACCGGCGGATCGACGGGAGGCGCCGGGGTCACTCCCAGTGTTCAGCCGAGTTCCCCGACCAACACCGACCCCACATCCCCCGCGTCCTCGGAGCCAGGCGACTCAAGCGGTGCCACCGGTTCCGACGCAACGGACGCGGATGCCAGCACCACCGGGTCCGACACAACCGGCGGTGAGCTGTCCACCACCTCTTCTGAAGACGGGGGCAGCCCGGACACGAGCGATGACACAAGCGAGCCACCGCCGCCGTGTGTTCCCGATGGCCGCGCGCATAACCCACTGGTCACGCACATCTTCACGGCGGATCCCAACGCTGTTGTCTACGGAGATCGCATATATCTTTACGTGTCTCACGATGTGGACGGTCAAGACGGCTACGAGATGGTCGACTATCGAGGGTTCTCGTCGGACGACATGGTGAACTGGCAAGATCACGGAATACTCATCCACACCGATTCATTGCCGTGGGCGGAAAATCTCTACGCCCCGGGCGCCTGCAGCAAAAACGGCAAGTACTACTTGTATATGCCGAACGGAGGCACGTCGATCGGTGTGGCGGTGGCAGATGACCCCGGCGGACCCTTCGTAGATCCGATTGGAGACGCGCTGATAACTAAGAGTTTCCCGAACGCCAACGTGGATTGGCTCTTTGATCCGGCTTGTTTCGTGGACGATGATGGTCAGGGCTACCTGTACTTTGGGGGCGGTCAAAACGGAGCCGACAACGCGCGTGTGATCCGACTTGGCGACGATATGATCAGCCTAGCAGATCCAAGTGCCACGACCATTCCTACCGAAGCGTTCTTCGAAGCGGCGTTTGTGCACAAGCACGAGGGTACGTATTACTTCAGCTATTCTTCAGACTTTAGTGCCGACCATGGAGCCGCGATCGAGTACCAAACGAGTGACAACCCGATGACAGGGTTCACCCACAAGGGCAAGATTTTACCCAACAGCGCCCTCAACAACAACGACAATAACCACGCCTCGATCGTCGACTTCAACGGTAAACTCTACCTCTTTTACCACGCCCGAAAGCTGCAACAAGAGTTGGGTGTGAACAAGGTGAACAACCGTAGCGTCGCGGTCCAAGAAGTCGCCTACGGTCCTGATAACACGATCAATCCAATCACGATGAGCACCGAAGACTTTACGGTTGCTCAGGTGAAGTGCCTCGATGGATTTTCGGAGGTTCAGGCAGAAACGCTTGCGGCCGAGCAGGGCATCGAAGTTGAAGGTGTCGCCGGAGAGACCGTGCGCGTTGCCGAAATTAGCAATGGCGATTGGGTTGGCTATTCGCAAGTCGACTTTCGCACAGGCGCGACGTCTCTCGTGTTGCAGGTCGCTTCAGCGCAGGGTGGAGGGACGATCGATATCAGTCTCGACGACTGCATAACCGGTGACCCTGGTACGTCGATAGGCAGTTGTGAGGTCCCCAGCACTGGTGGAGCAGACACCTTCGAAGCACTCAGCTGCGAAATCAACGCTCCGGCAGGGCCACACGACTTGTGTCTCACGTTCTCGGGTAGCCCCGCGTTTGAGATCGACTCGTGGCATCTGGAGTGAGTTCTTACTTTCGCTACACTCCGTGAGACAGACGCCCCGCCGTTCTACACAATGCCGGGCGTCTGGTCGCCGATCGGGATCGGAGTGCGGCGCCGGAGCGGGCGTTCGGGTGTCGCACGCCTGCCGGGTTCTGAAGTCCCGGTCAATGGCAAGGCTGCAGGGTGAGTGCGTTTTGCACCACGGAGCAGGCATCGGCAATCCAAGCACAAGCCTCAACGCGCCCCTCCTCGCCGCACGCGATTACGTCTTCGCCTCGATACACGGAACCTGCGCAGGTTTCTTGCGTCGTATAGTCTGCGCAGCGACCGGTGGCCCAACGCCTCGTCTCGACGTTGTCACAGTCCCAGTCATGATCTCCGCAGGGGGTGGGCTGGGTGGTGAAGCCTCCAGAGTAACCGGGGTTGACCTGCACGGATTCCACGCTGCCGGATATGTCGCAGCAATCCAAGTCGTCGCTCTTGTATCGACTCGACGGCGGACTGTTGCCACAGATTCGCACGGTGCCGCTGCTCGCCGAGGCGTAGCCGTCGTCATCCGCATCGTAGTAGAAGGTAGAGCATACGCCGGTGACGCAGTCCGAGTTCAAAGCGCACTCCGAACCGTTGGGAAGGCGGCAAGTGCCGCTGACGCACTGTTCGTCCCCGGTACAGACATCGCCCCGGTTCTCACACTGAGCGGTCGCGCCGCAGTGGGCCTCGTCGCTGTTCGGGTCGATACATTCGCCGTCGCAGCTCACCAGACCTGGTTCACACTGTTGACGGCACACGCCGGCTTCGCAGGCGTAGCCGGAGGCGCAGGGCGAACCGTTGTTGGGCGCTACGCAGTTGCCGCTCGCCCCGCAAAACGTCATGTCCGTAGCAGGGTTGATGCAGGTGTTGTTGCAGTTGATCTGACCGCCACTACAAACGAGTTCACACGCACCGTTGATGCAGGTGGACGGGCTGGTACATACGGCGCCAGCGTTGTTGCCTACACAGCTGCCCGAGGCACCGCAGTGTTGGTTGCTCGTCTGCGGGTCGACGCACGCGTCGGCGCAAGCTAACAATCCGCTCCCGCAGTCGAGTTCGCAGGCACCGCTACTACAGACTTCACCGGCCGCACACGGCCGGTCGCAGCCACCACAATGAGCCCCGTCGCTGCTGGTATCCACGCACGCACCACACCAGGTGTCGGCGCCCGAGCACGCCGAGACGCAGCTGTCCTCAGCATCACACACTAACCCGGAACCACACTCGCAGACTTCCGTCGTGCTAGTTCCGTCACCTTCGGTCGCGTTGTCCGTGCTCGTCGCGTTGTCCGTGCTCGTCGCGTTGTCCGTGCTCGTTGCGTCGTCCGTACTCGTTGCGTCGTCCGTGCTCGTTGCGTCGTCCGTGCTCGTTGCGTCGTCCGTGCTCGTTGCGTCGTCCGTGCTCGTTGCGTCGTCCGTACTCGTCGCGTCTGAATCCGGTGGCGTTGACGCGTCGGCGTCCGCGCTCTCCACCGAGCTTGACGTATCCACGGTGCCGTTTTCATGTGTGCCACTCGTGTGGGGCTCCGCTGAGGCTGACGGCGTGCCGGACCCACCGGACGATCCCTGCGTGGTGTCAGTGGAGGTTGCATCCAGTAGACCGGCGTCAGGTGTTAATCTGCGATGCGCATTGGAGAAGTCAGGTCGCTCTGAGCTGCAACTCGACACAAGGCCTACCAAGAACAAGGTTCTCGACGACCGACCCAAAGCTCCCCCCAACAATCGCTGCACGGTCTCTACCTCCATGTCGGACATGGTACCCACATATCAGCATAGCCCACACAGGTCAACCGGAGCCCGCCCATCCCTGCTCCTGAGGATGCGGTGGCGTGCGGGTGCCAAGGCTACTTCGGCCGGGCTCCTTAGGTGCTGAGCCGTTTATCGTGCATCGAGCCGAGCAGAACAGGAAACGAACTTCGTGGCTCCGGGACACGGCGCGCTGGCTCTGAGCGACCTGGTGCCGAAAACCGCAGACCGTTTACTCAAACAAGCTACTCTCCCGTGGTAACGGACGTTGTTTCGACGGTTTGGGTGCCGTCGGAGA
>CAZNZA010000277.1:2722-4399 GCA_964577325.1 uncultured Polyangiaceae bacterium | reverse complement strand
TCGATGAAGCGCACGTTGCGACGGCGGCACTCGTCTTCGTCGAGCGGTTCCCACATGTCACTTGCCAGTTCGAAGATGTGCTCGGGCACGACCATGGAGAACGTCTCACCCTGTTGCTGGTTTCGCTTCTGAACGCGCTCCCACCGTTCGTCGCGCGGCGCGTCGAGCACGTAGATGTCCATCTCGTAGCCCGCCGCGTCCACGCGTCGGTACAGGCGCTCTCGGGCGGGACGCTGGATGAGCCCAATTTCGAGCACGACTTCCGTTTGGGCGGCGACGAGGCTTTGAGTCAACTTCCATATCTGCTCGATGCAGCGTCCGGTGCGCTCCACGTACCACTCCATTACCCCCGCTTCCGGACGGTCGGCACTGTAAAGTTGCGCCATCCATTCGTCGAGTGTCAAGCGCACGGCGCGTCGGTTCGCGCACAGTTGGCGTGCGAACGTAGACTTCCCGGCGCCCACCGGACCGAGCAGGAGGTGGATGTGAGGCACGTGTCGTTTCTGTCGCAGATGAGTGCGGCGGTCAAGCAGCGCCGCACGAACCGTGCGCCGTTCAGGAGTCCGGCGCCGAGCGGGCGCTCAGGACTCGCGAGACCCAACCCACGAGCTCGTCGGGGGTGATGGGCTTGCTCAAGTGAGCGTCGAAGCCCGCGGCCAGAGCAAGAGCTCGCTCTTGTTCGCGAGCGTACGCCGTCAGAGCCAACACGGGGATGCGGCACGTGGGTTCTGCCAACGCCCGCACGCGGCGTACGAAGGCGTAGCCGTCCTCGTCCGGCATACCGACGTCGGACACGATGGCATCGACGCTCTCTTGGTCGAGCACGGTCATCGCTTCCGCGCTCGATGCCGCGGTTCGGGAGCGCCCGCCAGCGCCATCGATCAACATGGCGACCAACTCGCGAGCGTCAGGTTCGTCGTCGACGACGAGCACTGTGATGCCGGCCAGTAGTGGTGGCAGTGAGGTGCGGCTCACGGAGTTGCGCGCGGCGCTGTGCATTTCATCTTGATCGTCGGCTTGCACACGCAACGGTCCGATCGGCATGTCGATGGTGAAGGTCGCGCCTTTTCCCACTCCATCGCTGTGGGCCGAGACGCTTCCGCCATGAAGCTCTACGAGGCGCCGTACGACGGCCAATCCCAGGCCCAAACCGCCGTGAGCGCGTGTGGTCCCTCCTTCCGCCTGGCGAAACGGATCGAAGACGAAAGGCAACGCTTCCGACCGTATTCCTTCACCATCGTCGCTTATCTCGATGCGGACGAGGGAGCCGTGGCGGAAGGCGCGGGCACTGACCAGTCCTTCTTTAGGTGTAAATTTGACGGCGTTGCTCAAGAGGTTCCAGAACACCTGCTGGAGACGCTCGGGGTCAGCGCTCATTTCCGGCAAGTCGTCCTCGATGTCCGTGAGCACGGTGAGACGTCTCGCTCCCGCGGCCACCTGTACGGAGTCGACGGCTTGGCGCAGGATATCGCCCACGTTCACTGGTCGCACGTCGAGACGCAGCTTGCCCGCCACTATTCGGCTCAGATCGAGGAGATCCTCGACCAAACGTACCTGGGACTCGGCGTTGCGTTCGATGACCTCCAGGGCGTGGGCCACTTTGTCGGCGGGTAGCGCCCCCGAGCGCAGCAGGCGCGTCCAGCCGACGACGGCGTTGAGCGGTGTCCGTAGCTCGTG
>CAZNZA010000277.1:0-2622 GCA_964577325.1 uncultured Polyangiaceae bacterium | reverse complement strand
AGCGCAGCAGGCGCGTCCAGCCGACGACGGCGTTGAGCGGTGTCCGTAGCTCGTGGGAGATCATGGCCACGAACTCGTCCTTGAGTCGATTGGCTTCCTCCGCTCGCTGCAGCGCTAGTTCACGGGCTTCCGCCGCTCGGCGGCGTTCGGTGATGTCCTGCAGGACCAGCAGAAGGCCGCCATGGGGGCGAAGCGCGACCGCAGAGGCTTCGATGACGGTATCATCGACGGCAAAGGTTGCGGTGCTGCGCCCCGCTCGAGCTGCCGTCAAAAGCTCTTCCCACGCCCCTTGATCGGGACCGAGCTTTGGCCCCAGCGGGGTGCCGAGCAATTCACGTTCACTCGTGGAAAACAGCCGTGCGGCTTCGAGATTAGCGGCGGCTACGCGTCCTTGCTCGTCCATGCTGAGGATGGCGATGGGGGCGACATCCAGCAATTGGGTGGCGAACACATCCCGCTCGGCCGCACCCGTGGTCCTAGGCTGAAGCGACGCACGCTGTGTTTCGAGGGCTACGACTGTCGTGCGATGCCTGCGGCGCAGGCGCGTGCGCTGCACTCCCTGTTCGATGAGGTCCGCAAGATCGGGACGGTCGACGTCACTGCACGTCACGTCATTGCCGATGAATGGTGAAAAGCGCAGTGCTTGCTCCAACTTGTCGCACTGAGCGCCTTCGCAAAGCAGAACCACCGTCACGTTAGGGTCCAGGCGATAGCTGCGTTGTACCGACTGAATGGGATCGGCGACCTCCGCGCCCAAGATCACGCCGTCGACATCGTCGCCAAGTCGCTGAAAAGCTTCGTCCAAACCGTTCGAGGCCGTGAACTGATGGACTTGATTGCCGCGTGCCTGCAACACGCTTGCCACGCCGGGTGCTTGCACGAGAAAAACAGTGCCCATTGCTCTTCGTCGTCCTCTCAATCAGCAAGTAGCGGTAGACCAAGTAGCGCTCGCCCCACCCACAAGCGCAACAGATCCGTGGTTGGTGCCATGACATGCGCGGCCCGTGCGTCGCGCAGCAAGCGATGCGCGGGTGAGTCGGCGCCGTAGCCGCGTCCGCCCAAGAGCGACATGGCTTCGTTGGTGACGTCGACGGCGCAGTCAGCCGCTTCGGCTTTGGTCGAGCAGATGAGGGGGAGTGCGTCGGGCGCTGCGTTGTCTCCGGCGGCGGCCGCCTGAAGCATGAGGGCCCGGGCGCGGGCCACTCGTCCGTACATCTCGCCCACGCGGTGTTGCACCACGCTTAATCCGGCAATAGGCGTGGGCGAATGGCTGTGGCGACGCTCTTTCACGTGCGCCACGGCCAGGTCTAGCGCGGCCTCGGCCACCCCGATGTAGGTCCCGGACATGGCCGTCAGAAAGTATGGCGCCACCACGTGAAAGACGTACCAGATCTGGTCCCCTACTTCGCCCAGCAGGTTCTCACGCGGCAGCTGCGCGTCACGCAGATGCATCTCGCGGGAGGAATTGCCCCGCATGCCAAGTCCCGCCCACTCGGCGCCCCACGTCACGCCCGGAGTATCGTGGTCGATGACGATGCAAGAGAACTCGCCCGGCGATTCCGAATGTTGCGCGGCGGTCGACGTGACGTAGGAATCCGCCCGCCCGCCATTGGTCACGAACGACTTGTGGCCATTGATCAGAAACCCAGGGTTCGCGATCGATAGCTGCGTTTCGGGGATGTAGAACGCGGAACCCGTACCCGGCTCACTCAACGCCAGGGTGGTGAGATGCTGACCGGCGGCGATCGGCCGCAGATAGCGCTCCCGCTGTTGTTCCGTCGCCTTGGCGGCCAGCACGGCGGTCGCGACGTGATGCATGCCCCAACACATGGCTGTAGAGGAACAGAACCGTCCCAGCTCCTCACACGTCTGAGCCAGCGCCTGTAACCCAAGACCCATGCCGCCGTCGCGAACGGGGACGACCAAGCCGCCCAACCCCGCCTTCTGCAGCGCGCGAAGGTTTTCCTCCGGCCACTGCGCTTCGTGGTCCACGACCGAAGCGCGTTCGGCGATGTCGGAGCGGGCAAGTGCCCGGGTGGTTTCCAGCGCACTATCCAGGCTCATCGGCATGTTTGGCTAGTAGCCTTGGCCATAAGCGGCGTCAATGTCCACCAGCGACGACCACGGGCGTGGCGCACACGGTGTCGCACTATGCCCCGTCCTCGTGTCCTTCAACGACCCTCAGAGGCTGCAGGGGCCTGGATGGATGCAGTCGCCCTCGAGCAGTGAGCTTGGCGGGTCGCTGGGCTGCTCATTCGAATATGGGTGCAATCCCTTTCCCGGGGTGGGCGAAGCGCGCCGGTCCCACGCCGCGCGGCTCCGTCGCACGCGCGCCCCCCGCGTGCAGGGTTGACGGTCACGAGTGCACGCGCCGTTAGAACTGTCCGCGCGACAAACGAGAGGAACGCTTCGAGCGCTACCCGTAGGGTAAGCAATGGCGAGTCTCAGAATAACGGGGCTGGGACTTTCGCGCGGCGTGCGTCCTCGCATGTCGTGGGTCAGTGGCGAGTGTACGCCAAGATAGCTCGTATAGGAAGGCCGTTGCCACTTCCATCGGCCCCTTCGTCAGACCCGAATATCAGCGCACTGGCTCGTTTGGCGTCGCGTCATAGTACCCTCCAC
>CAZNZA010000276.1:2112-4444 GCA_964577325.1 uncultured Polyangiaceae bacterium | reverse complement strand
GAGCGTCGGCACTGTCATTGAATGTCATTGAATGTCATTGCCGAGCCGTCGACAGGGGGAGCTGGCTCTTGCTACAAGCATTGGTCGAGCGGCGAGGGGATGCGGCGTTTTTCAGGTTTCATTTTGGGCCCCTGCCGTAACTCGAACGTCACGCGACAGCGTTACGTGGTTCTCCAACATACCCGGAACAGAAAAAAAATGACTTACGCAGTTTCCAGACGCATACGGTGTACAGCCTTGACGTTATTCGCTATCGGCGGAGCCGCCAGCTGCAGTGGTTCAGGTGAACTTCACGAGCAAATATCTACAGGCGAGCTCGAGCAGGACCTGTACATCCAGTCGGACTTTTTGTGGCCAAACCCCGCAGTCATCGACGTATGTTGGGAGAATCCCACGGCGGCTCCGGCAAGTGAACGGCAGCTCGTCATCGACGCGGTAGCGCGGACTTGGGAAGCCCATTCTGCTGTCGACTTCGTCGGCTGGGGTACCTGCAACCAGAACTTCGACGGCGTTCGCATCACCATTGGAGACACCCAACCGGCAGTCAACGGCCTGGGCATGAACGGTGACTCGCTCATGACCTTGAACTTCACCTACCAGAACTGGGGCTGCGGCGGCTACCCTTGCAATTACGACGACACCAGTAGGCTCTATCGGCTCCAAGCGGATGCCGTGCACGAGTTTGGGCACGTGTTGGGCTTTGCACACGAGCAAAATCGTCCAGATACGCCCCCTGGAGAGTGCGATCAAGCCTCTGGCGGTGACGGCATCGACACATTTGGCCCCTACGACCCCTACTCCGTCATGAACTACTGTGCGCCGCAAACCACTATCCCTGGGGAGCTGAGCGCCACGGACATCGCAGGCGTGTATGCCTACTACGGTGACACGGGGGCTACGCCCACCTGCAATGACGGCGTTCGCAACCAAGACGAGAGAGGCATCGACTGTGGCCCCTCTTGCCCGAGCTTCTGCTTCAGAGCGGACGAGGTAGTGATCCCTGCCCGCGTCGAAGCGGAGAAGCCCAACGGAGCATCGGATTCCAGCTTCGGCAACGAGGGTGACCCCGACGAGTGCGGGACCTTCGGCAATGTAGACATGGAGGTGACGACTGACGTTGGCGGCGGCTGTAGCGTCGGGTGGGTCGTAGCTGGCGAGAGTCTCTCTTATAACATCTTGGTTAATGACACACAGGCGTTCGACATCACAGCGCGCTTGGCGTCTGACTTCACCGGGCGCAGCCTGCGCGTCGAGATCGACGGCGTAGACGTGAGTGGATCGCTGATTGCCCCGGCCAACGGCGCGCAAACCTTCTCGGACGTCGTCGCGCCCGGTGTCGTGATCGAACGCGGTCGCCACGTGGTCACGGTTTACATGGAGACGGACGGCCTGAGCTTCAATTACCTCGACTTCATTCCCTCCGGCTCCGGCGGAAATCAGGTGGCGATTCCCGCGCGGATAGAGGCCGAGACCTTTGTGGCCGACCACGACACGACTTTGGGTAACCAAGGCGTAGCTGGCGCGTGCGGAGCCAACGGCAACGTGGACATAGAGCCTACCCTCGACTCAGCGGGGGGTGGTTGCAATGTGGGCTGGGTTCAAGCGGGCGAATGGTTGGAGTACGACATCACCGTTGATGAAGCTCGAGCCTTCGACATCACCGCTCGTCTAGCTTCCGCCTACACGGGTCGCAGCATTCACGTCGAGATTGATGGCGTGAACATGACGGGCTCTCTGGTTGCTCCGTCCAGTGGTTGGCAGTCTTACCAGGACGTCGTGGCGTACAACATTTGGCTGACGCAGGGCGCTCACCGGGTGCGAGTTTACATGGAGTCGGATTCGCTGAACCTGAACTACATCGAGTTCACGCCATCGAACGTCAATCGAGGCCGCGTCGTGATCCCGGGACGTATCGAGGCCGAAGACAGTATCGCCGCGAGTGATACGACGTTTGGCAACCAGGGCAACCCCGATGCCTGCGGCACTTGGGCAAACGTTGATATGGAGCCCACCAGTGATCCCACCGGGGGCGGCTGCAACGTCGGTTGGGTGGCAGCCGGAGAATCCCTCGAATACGACATTGCCATTGCCGGAACTCAGACCCTCGACATCACCGCTCGTCTGGCGTCCGCGTACTCAGGCAAAAGCATCCGCATCGAAATTGATGGGCAAAACGTCACCGGCTCCATGTTTGCGCCGTCCAACGGATGGCAGTCCTTTCAAGACGTCGTTGCGCAAAACATCGTCATCAGCGACGGCATTCACCGCGTGCGCGTCTACATGGAGACGGGCGATACCAACCTGAACTACATCAAGTTCACGCAGTGATTCC
>CAZNZA010000276.1:0-2012 GCA_964577325.1 uncultured Polyangiaceae bacterium | reverse complement strand
TGGACGCGTATCGCCGCGAACGCAGGCAGCCATGGTTTTCGGTTTGAAGCGTCAGCGCTCCGGATCTATTGGCCAGGACGCGTGCGGCGGCGTATGTGGTGACCGTGTCCGCGCCTCTCACAGCTCTGCTGACCATCGTGGCCCTCGTGTGTTTTGCAGCCAACTCGCTGCTTGCGCGCGTGGGGTTGGGGATACTCGCAGGTGACGCCGTGTTGTTCACTTGGGTTCGGCTGTCTGCCGGTGCGTTGTGCTTGGTCTTGTTGACCCGTGGCGCGTACCTGCGCGGCAATTCCCGGCGGACTGCTCTGCAAGCCGTGGCGCTCCTCGTCTACGCGCTTCCGTTTTCGATCGCCTTCCGGCAACTTTCCACCGCTACCGGTGCGCTCATCGCATTTTCGAGCGTTCAGATCACGATGGTTGGTGGAGCAATCCTGCGAGGCGAACGCCCGCGGCTGCGGGAGATCATCGGACTAACCGGAGCAACGGGCGGTTTGCTCCTGCTAATCGCACCGGGGCTTCGCGCGCCGGATCCGGTCGCCGCAGCAGTGATGGCGTTGTCCGGCGTCGGATGGGGAGTGTTCTCTTTGCTTGGCAAAAGTGCGGGGCCACCGCTCAAAGCCATGACGGCGAGTTTCGTCATTGCGAGCGCGATCATGACGCCCTGGGCGGCATTGCAACTCTTCGCTGATAGACTGCAAGGCGGTGCCCTGCTATGCGCGCTCATTTCTGGCGCTGTGACCTCTGGGCTCGGATATGTCGTGTGGTACCGCGTTCTCCAGCAGCTTCCGGCAACGCGTGCGGCATTGGCTCAGCTCGCCGTGCCCATCTTGGCCGGAGTCGGCGGCGTGTTGACGCTGGGCGAACAACCGTCGCCGCGTCTGCTGATCTCGACTGTCATCATCGTGCCAAGCTTGGCCTTCGGTTTGACCGGTCGTCGCGTGGCCAAGCGCGCTTAGTCGGCTCGCGCCCAGTACTAACGGGCATAGGGTTCAAAGCGCTGCGCGAGCTCGTTCCGCAGAGCGGAGCGCATGAATTCGCGGGGGGCATGGCCGAACTGTTGGAGGAACACACGGTGACATTGCGCGTAGCTTCCAAAGCCCGCGAGTCTAGCCGCTGTCATCATGGACATTCCCGCGTCGGCGCGCCGCATGAAGTCCAACACGCGAACCCGATTCTTCAGCACTGGCAGCGTCGTGCCCACGTCGCGTCGAAGCGCACGACTGACGTCCCCGCGATTGCTGCCGAGTACTTGGGTAAGTCTGTCACGGGTGCGCTCCGGATCTCCGGCGATTGCATCCGCTACCCGCCACCCGAGCGACACGTGGCGCGGCTTGCGCGCGACAGTGGCTGCCACTGAAAGAAGTTGTGACTCGAGGGCAAGTCGATCCCGCGACTCGTCCACGCTCAGGCACAACTCACGGATCGTGCGCAGCTCCGCTTCGTCAACGGTAGTCGCTTCACCCGCAAAGGACAGCACTTCGCCCTCCTCGCGTCGGTAGGCGTGCACGAGGTCGGGTTCGAACCCAATCGCGAATAGCTCGAGATCATGGCTTGCGGACACCAGCTCGTGTTCGCATCCAGGAACGAAGCCGATCACCTGTCCCGCCCCAAGAACCACTTCCGTGTTGCCAACGCGAAAGCGTCCTACGCCGCGCGTCACCACGTTGAGCTCCGGTTGGTCGTGGAAGTGACGCGGGCGCCGGAACTGCGGCTGGTAACGCCACGCTTGGGCGCGGCGTCGGCCCTCCATCGGAAACGGCTGAAAGGGCGACTGCATCGGTCGGGGAGCGTAGCACATCTCCCTCGCCTCGGCACAAACGCACAATCTGAGAACACCTCGAGCCTTCACTCGCGGACAACGGTGGCCGTGCGCAATTGCAAGCGTCCGAGCATTCCGATGGAGAACCCGTGAAACACAAGTACCTGAGCCCGGCCGGCGCGCTTCTCTCATGCCTCGCGTGCGCAGGCGAAGCGCCTGAATCGTCCGCTTCCTCTGAGCCGATCGCCCCCAC
>CAZNZA010000275.1:2403-4450 GCA_964577325.1 uncultured Polyangiaceae bacterium | reverse complement strand
CCTGCAGGCGCGCCCCCATCTGTGACACTGATGTTACTCAAGCCGCCAGAATCACACGCTTATTGGTGATACAGCGCACCACCCTGGCACGCGCGGCAAAGCGACACACTCAACCCGCGTTGCGGCAGGGGATGTGGGCGTCTGCCGGCTCCCTTCAACGCTCTGAATCGACCTGGCCCTGAGCAGCGCCGGCTCGGTGTAGACATCAAATGCCCCAGGCTTCCTTGGGCACCGGACGCGCCGATGCACTTACATCTGCAGCGTTACCTCTAGCCGCGCTTTGTGGCACGCACCGTCTTATCAAGCTTCTTGGACTATGGCAGGGTGCGCCGACCGTGTGGAATTCGCTGAGACACCTTTGCACGCTTAGTGTTGGAAGTAAGTGATGAAGCGGTCTGCCTCATGTCTCGGTGCGTCCATGTTGGCCGCTGTATGTGGCGGGCTGCTCTTCGCTCGGGCCGCCTCCGCTCAGCCCTTGGGCGACGCGGTGGACTCGATCGAGGTCCACGGCTTCGTCAGCCAAGGGTTCATCCTGACGATGCACAACGACTATCTGGCCGAAGGCACCACGGACGGTAGCTTCGAGTTTTCCGAGCTCGGTCTCAACTTCACCAAGCAGTTGTCTGATTCGCTGCGAACAGGGGTGCAGTTCTTTGCCCATGATCTGGGTCCTATCGGCAACTACGAAGTCAAAGCGGACTGGTTCTACATGGACTATCGCTTCCAAGACTGGCTGGGGCTGCGCGCCGGGCGCCTGAAGATCCCCTACGGGCTGCACAACGAAGTTCAGGATGTCGACGCAGCGCGGGTGCCGGTGCTGTTGCCCCAGTCCGTTTACCCGTTACAAACCAGAGAAATCCTGTTTTCGCAGACGGGAGGTGAGCTGTACGGTTTCGGCAGATTAGGGGCGCTAGGTGCATTGAGCTATCGCCTCTTCGGTGGAACGATTTTTCTCGATGCCGATGAATTGACTCCGGCTGGAGCGGCCTTCGAGTTGGAATTCCAGGTGCCTTACGTGCTTGGCGCACGCTTGCTTTGGGAGACGCCTTTGCCAGGCCTGACGCTAGGCGCCAGCGTGCAAAAGGTGCGTCTCGACACGAGCGTTGTCGTGCCTAGCGCCGTTCCCTTGTTCGTCATTGAGAGTCGCTCGCTACTGTGGGTGACGTCGCTCGAGTATGCGGTGGCTGGATTGATGCTGACGGCAGAATACTCGCGCTGGCACGCCGAGCAAACCAGTACCAACCTCGAGCTGTCGCCCCCCATCGAAGAAACGAGCGAGCGGGCTTACGTGATGGGTTCCTACAGCGTCACGTCCTGGTTCACGCCCGGCCTCTACTATTCGTTGCTGTTTCCGAACGTCAGCAATCGCAGCGGCAAGGAGAACGTCCAGCACGATGTTGCGGCAACGCTGCGTTTCGATCTCACGCCTCACTGGCTGTTGAAGCTCGAAGGACACTACATGTCGGGCACGGCGGGCCTGTTCAATCCTTTGCGGATCAACCCTCCCGACTTGAGCCGTGCCCGCGAGAATTGGACGGCGTACTTCCTAAAGACCACGGTGAGTTTTTAGTCCCATGAAGCATCACCTCACGCTCTTCATCGTGTGCTCACTGGGCCTGCTCGGTTGGGCGCATGCCGCAGCAAAAGAACGTGAGACAAGCGACTTCCGCGTGATCATCAATCTCGACAATCCCACTGCCAGGGTGGACGCCACGTTCCTGCGCGATGCGTTCCTCAAGAAGCGTCGCAGCTGGCCGGACGGCACGAACATCCGTCCGGCAGATCTTACCGAACGTTCCTCAGTGCGTCATGTCTTCAGCGAGAAAGTCTTGGGCCGCGCGGTGACGGCGGTGAGGATCTATTGGCGACAGCGGGTGTTCGCCGGGCGAGGGGTTCCTCCGCCGGAGTTTGCCCGGGAAAGTGAAATTGTCGAGTACGTACGCCGGCATGATGGCGCAGTTGGGTACATCTCGGTGACGCACCCGGTCGAGGGTGTGCGCGTGTTGGCTGTGAACGATTGACAGATGCGCTTGCCCTAGCCTCTCGC
>CAZNZA010000275.1:0-2303 GCA_964577325.1 uncultured Polyangiaceae bacterium | reverse complement strand
TGCCTTTGGTCTTGGACGTGGCGGAGGTGTGGTCCGGCCACCCCGTCCGTTTCGCCCTAGTAACCAGCGAGGCGCACCAATATGCGGCTTTCTATGCCGCCAATCGTGCCCTGACGGTGGCGGCTCGCGAGTTGGGCGACGACACCTGGAGTACGTTCGAACTGCCAACTCAGGTAGGTTGGGACAGCCACAACCACATTGCCATGGCTCTAGATGAGCGAGGTCACCTTCACGTGAGCGGAAACATGCACGATGTGCCGCTCATCTACTTCCGGTCGACGGCCGCCCACGACATCTCGACCCTCGTACGCGTCCCGAGCATGATAGGGCGAAACGGTATGGCTGCTCAAGATGAACAGAGTGTCACCTACCCCGAATTCTTCGTCGGACCAGCGGGTCAGCTCGCGTTTGCTTATCGCAATGGTGGCAGCGGCAATGGCAACCACATCTTCAACCAATACGACGCCGATGCCGAAACCTGGAAGCGTCTGATCGACGCGCCTTTGACGGACGGAGAGGGGATGCGCAACGCCTATCCCGTCGGACCAATCCAGGGGCCTGACGTTCACTGGCACTTGGTATGGGTATGGCGAGACTCGCCCGATGCCACGACCAATCACGACTTGTCTTACGCCCGCACCCGAGATCTCGTCAACTGGGAGGCTGGTAGTGGCCGCTCCTTGACCATACCCATTCGCTTGGGATTAGCCGACATCGTAGACCCGGTCCCCGTGCGCGCAGGGATGATCAACAACAACACGCAGGTCGGTTTCGACGCCGAGCTTCGGCCCGTCGTCGCGTACCACAAGTACGACGCCGCCGGTAACACGCAGCTCTACAACGCGCGATTGGAGGAGGGTGCGTGGAAGGTGTACCAAACTTCCGATTGGGATTATCGCTGGGACTTCGGGGGCGGAGGCACGCTGGTGTTTGAAGTCGAGGTAGAAGGGGTCCAGGTTCAACCTGACGGGCGTCTCACCCAAACGTTCTTTCATGCTCAGTACGGGGGATGGGGTGCCTTCGAGCTTGATCCGGTGACACTGCGAGCCACTCGCACCATCGCGCCACCCCTGCCCTACCCGCCAGAGCTCGACGAAGTCGAGTCACCGGTGCCGGGAATGAGGGTGCGTTGGGCGCACGACTGGGCCAACGAGCAGGGCGGGGCCCGTTACCTGCTACGCTGGGAAACCCTCGACTCGAACCGAGACCAGGCGCGACCTGAGGTGCCGGCACCCACGCCGTTGCGGTTGTATGGCTTTGCGGACACGCAGCACGAGTAGCGCTCACCGGTGAGACTATTTAGCGCTTGCGCGGCAACCGTACCTCGCTGAGTAGGGCATCGATGTACGCTAAGTCCGGAGGTTTGGCCAAGTGCCGATCGAACCCCGCCTGTTGGGCGCGCTCACGGTCTTCAGGCATGGCGTAGCCGCTCAGCGCAACCAGATACGCACCATTGAGCTTGGGGTCCTCGCGCAGCACCTGAGCCACCTGATAGCCGTTAGTTCCCGGCAGACCTAGGTCGCACAGCACGACCTCCGGCACGAACTCGCGGGCCTTGCTCAAACCTTGGTCCCCATCACTGGCGACTTCCACGACGTGCCCACACAGCTCGAGTCCGGCGCGCAGCGTGTCGGCCGCATCCCTGTTGTCTTCGATGATGAGCACTCGACGCTGCTTGCGTCCACGGCTCGACAGCGGCGGCTCGGTGTGTCCTGCGCGCCCCGAGTCGACGGGTAGGCTGATGATGAACTCCGCCCCTCGGCCCAAGCCGGCGCTATGCGCACGAATGGTCCCGCCGTGAAGCTCCACCAAACGTTTGGTTAGCGCCAGCCCTAACCCGAGACCGCCCTGGCTACGGTGAATCGTCACTTCACCTTGCATGAAGGGCTGAAACAGCCGCGACAGAACCTCGCCGCTCATTCCCACGCCAGAGTCGGCAATGCTCACCGTGGCCATTCCGCCGTCGGCCTCCGCGCTCAAAGCGACACGCGTACGACCGCCTTTACCCGTAAACTTGGCTGAGTTTTGTAACAGATTACCGATCACCTGGGCCAACCGATTGGAGTCCCCGTTGACGTGCACGGAGCGCAGAGCTAGCTGCACCTCGAGTTCGATGTCGTTCTTTTCGAACAGTGAGCGGTGATCGTCGACCGTGCGCTCCACCAACTGGTTCAGCTCCACATGGTCCCCCTTGAGCTGGATCTTGCCCCGGGCGATACGCGTGAGGTCGAGCAGATCGTCGACCAGGCGGGCGAGCTGCCCGACTTGCCGGCGCATGATGGCCTGGGCCGTGGCCGCGTCCT
>CAZNZA010000274.1:0-4472 GCA_964577325.1 uncultured Polyangiaceae bacterium | reverse complement strand
TCGACTCAAAACCGAAGGTTGTACTGCCTCGGGTCGCGGCCGCGCGCCGCCAGAAGCGTGGCCAACTTGGCTTCGAGCTCTCGGAGACGGTCGGGTTCAGTCGCTGTCAAGTCTCGAAGCTCCTCCGGATCCTGGCTCAGATCGAACAGCGCGCGCCGATCACGGTGCACGTCGACCACGAATTTGTACGGGCCGTCGATCATCGCCATCTTGAAGGTGTCGTTGGCGTGATCGGGCACGATTTCAATGAGCGCTGGGTCACGCTCCAGTGCCGATTCGCCTCGAACGACAGGTAGCAGAGACTTGCCGCACACGTGAGACATCGGCTCGAGACCAGCGAAATCGACGATCGTCGGGAACACGTCGTGCAGCGAGACCGTCTCGTCAATCTTGCGTGGCCGAACCCTGGGTCCGAATATGGCCAGAGGCACCCGCACTTGATCATCGAACACCGACGAACCGTGCTGCGGAAGGTTATCACGGTCGCCTACACTCATTCCGTGATCGGAAGTGATGATCAGGAACGTGCGGTCGCGGCGCTCGGGGCTGTGCGCGAAGTCCACGAGGCGTCGCAACTGACGGTCTATGTAGCTCAGAGACGCATCGTACTTGTCCACGCGTCGCTTCCCGTAGAACCGGGCCCCTGGGCCTTTGCGAAACGGCTGGTGGGGTTCCATCAAGTGGGTGAAGATGAAGCGCGGCTTCTTCGCCGTGAAGTCGCTCAAGTGAGCGATCACCCGATCGACGTGGTAATCCGCGGAGTAGCCGTTCTTCAACCAAGCCTCTGCAGGTGTAAAGTCTTTCACGTCGAAGCCCGTGAGCGCTCGGGATTGTTCATCGAGGAATACCGGGTTGGTCTGGATGGCGATAGTCGCGTAACCAGCAGCTCTCATGTAGTCGGCAAGCGTGAGCTGTCCCTCCGGGAAACTGAGCGTCCACTTGCTTTTGCCCCGAGAGGGAGCCACCTGACTCGGCAATACTCCGGAGAGCAACGAGCGAAAGGTTTGACGCGTGGAGGCCGAATTGGCGTAAGCCTTGGTGAACAGCGCGGCCTGGTTCGCTGCTTTCGCCAACTGAGGGGTTGTATCCCGCTCATAGCCTCCCATGGTCGTGTGATCCCAGCGCATGCCGTCCACCGTCACGAGCAAGATGTCCGGCGCCCCTTCTGCGGCTTCACTCACGCTTGGAACTCGCGGCAGTTGACCGGGCCAACAGCTCGCGCCTCCCACGGCAAGCACCGGGACGTCATCGGTCCGGAGGCTACCGTACACCTCGAACAGCTTTCTGGTGAGACGCGTGTGCTGTTCGACGGCATTGTCGACACTGGGTTCGTGAGCAAGCGGCGCGGCCACTGCAACCCCTGCGATCAGCGCGGCCCCCACTAGCGCCATCGTCAGCGGCATGGTGAAGCGGCTCAACGCGTACCCCGAGGCTATCGCAACCACGCCCGAAAGCACGGGAAGCTGCAACACCGGCCCTTCGATACCAACGAACACTTCGCGTTCGAAGAAGAACAACGCCAACGGTGTGAGAAAGGCCACCATGATCAGACCGACGAGAGCAGGTTCCGACAATGGCTTAGCCAGGCGTCCTCGAAGGCGCCAAGCGAGCACCAACGTGCCAATTAGGGTGAGCACCATAGTCCCCACACCCCACGCCAGGAACAAGGAGCGCGTACCGCTGGCGGCGAGCCACCGGTCTGCGGCAACGACCAGCGCGTAGGTGCCAAAGCTACTGCTCGAGAAAGCTACGACACCGGCCACCCACCACCACGCCGGAAGCTGAACCAGGGTGCGGAACCAATTCGACGTGCGTAGCCACGCAAGCGCAATGGCGACCCCCGTTCCCACGCCGACGACCAGTAGTCCAGCCCACGCTGTGACGGAAGCACGGGCAAACAGTCCGACAGAAAGCTCGCTTTCGCCTAAGCGAACGAACTCGTGGCCCCACGTCGCGAACCCGACGGCGACCGGTCCCGCCAGCGCCGCGCGTAGCGTGAAATCGCCGGGAAATTTGGTGTGGTCACCACTTCCAGTCACGTGCTCGAGCCTGCCATGCGCGAGCTCAAAAGGCGAGACTCCGTGTACTGGAGCTTAGCTGCTGCTGACGCCTCTCTACCTCTTGTCGACCTACCCTCGACACCCGCGCCTCGATTGGTTATCCTGACGATCCATGTCGAAGCTTTCCAGCTGTGGTGCGTCAAAGATAAACACGGTGACGCCTGCCGTCTTGCTGGCAGGCTTGCTCGCAGCGAATCCGTGTTATGCAGATCCGTTTCAAACCGCGGGCGGCGGCGTGTTCATGGGGTACGGTGGTGGCGACTTCATTTGGGGGTTCGAGGGCTACGCCACCCACACGCGGGACTATAGCACGTGTAGCTCCCATCTGCGTTGGAGCCTCGGACCACTCGCGCGGTTGACCTTACACGGGGCTGGACGTCCGTCGTTCACCCTCGCTGGTTACGGAGCCCGCGACTTGGGGCGCCCGTTGATAAGCGCAAGCGGTGAAGCGGGCGTGACTCTCGCTTTTCGCGATGGGCTGGACGCCTCGCCCGTCGTTTCGCCTCATACGGGTGTCTCTTTGGAGCTTCTCATCTTTCAGGTGTTCAGCCATCACGAGTGGTTGCTTCCCGAGTTTCCGGTCGGTGGCGGCGTTCGCTTCTTTCCCACCATTGGGCACTTGGGCGTCTGTGTTGAAGGGCGCCCCCAACGTGACACGGCAGGTCGACGCGTCGAGGCCAGGTGGAGGACCGCGCGGGCTCCGCAACCTGGAAAGCTCGACGCCTTCCGCAAAGCTGCCGCCGAAGAGTACGCTTCGGTACCGGCTTTCCTACAGCTCGCGCGAGAGTTGCAAGTCAATGGCGCGCCAGCGTCGCTCGTCGAGCGGGCTTTGTGGGCCGCAGCGGATGAACTACGTCATACGGCGCTGTGCGCTCGAGCGATGGAGCACCTGAGCGGAGAATTGTCGCACCTCGACGTTCCGGTAACCGAAACCCGTGCGCCATGGGGCGGCAAAGCGGGTATCGAACGTTTGGCGCTCGAATCATGGCTGGATGGGTGTTTGGGCGAAGGGCTGGCAGCGGCCAAGGCTCGCGAAAACCAGCGCGGTGAACGCGACCCGTTGCTTGCCGAAATTTACGAACACATTGCCCGCGACGAACATCGGCACGCCGAACTTGGTTGGGACATCGTGCGCTTTTGCCTGCAGCGTGAAAACAGCGTGCGCGGGTTGCTGCGAGGCGCGGCGAGCGAGCAGTTGTCGACGAGCCGTCGTCGTTCGACGGCGTCCGGCCATTACGACCGCAGCCAACGCCGCTTGCGCGCCTTGTGCGCGTGATGGCGGCCTTCATTTGGTGACAGCGAGGCGAGAAGCAGAGTTGCGGCTCCGGCGCTGCAAAGAGCCACACACGGCGCCGAGTGGAAAGCTTCAGTGAGCGTTGATCTGCCCACGGAAGCTAGCCCCCGTGCGCCTGATACTGCGCCAGTTGGGTACTGGGCGAGGGCAGGCACGGGCTCCTGCGGCCCTTCCCCTTTTCCCATCAAGGTTCCGATGCGTTGTCATTCAAGTTTGCTCGTGGTGCTCCCGTGGTGCTTGCTCGTCGCAGGTTGTGGCGACGCAGAAGGTCCGGCTCAGCCCGGCGACTTTCCCGCGGCCACTGCAAATCCCGCCGGCAGCGACGGCACGACGACCGTCGCCCCCACCCCCCTCGCGCCGAGCGGCGGGTCACCGAACGTCAGCCCTTTCCCCGCGGCGAGTCAACCAATCGCGCCGGGTGCAGTCACGATGCCGAACAGCGGCGCACCTAGCCCCGGCGGCTCCACGCCGACCAATGGCGCCCCGGGGCCAGTAGACGGGGCGGGACTTGGTGGGGTCGACGTGGACGGCCCCACCCCCGCCGCCACCCCTTCAACGCCTGCAGTGAGTCCCTCAACCCCCGCTACAAACCCGTCGATGGGAGCCGGCGGGAATGACGGAACAGGAACGGATCCCGACGTTACTGCCGCTCCGAGCGCCATGCCGGTGTTCCCTCAACCCGGCAACACCGGAGGCTTCCCGGCTCCGGGCGGTATGGGCGGCGGCATGGCCGGAACGGGCGGCACGCCCGGCGGCACCACCACCAACCCGCCCGACGACGGCCCGGAGATCGGCGACAATGGTCCCGTCGACCTCGACTGCGACGCCACGATGCCAACCTCCGGTGAGCAGCAACACTCAGGCAATGGCACGGGCGGAGATGGTAACCTGGCTTGGGAGATCTGGTCGAACACCGGACAAGGCGAGCTGACGAGCTACGAC
Source organism: uncultured Polyangiaceae bacterium (assembly GCA_964577325.1). Lineage (GTDB taxonomy): Bacteria > Myxococcota_A > Polyangia > Polyangiales > Polyangiaceae > SZUA-265. Next base: position 176 of record CAZNZA010000274.1, on the reverse strand, counting down.
GTTCCGGCGTTCTCGGCCATCTGGAACGAGGCCGGAGGTTACCTCGGCCGCCTTGGTTACGAGTGGGGAGGCCCCGGGGACACGCCTGTGCCCCATGAGCAGCGTGGGACGATCACCGCACAGTTCGTCGCCCACAAGAGCGGCACGGCCGGAGGTTACTCGTATGTCGGCATGTA
>CAZNZA010000273.1:0-4501 GCA_964577325.1 uncultured Polyangiaceae bacterium | reverse complement strand
TCATTGCGGTACTGCCCTCGATCCTCCTTGCGTCTCACTGGGCCCGTTGCGGTTTCGATGAGCAATTGAACGAGCCCCCAGTGGTACAGCACGATGAAGTCTCGCTCTGCCACGCACTCCTTCTCGAAAACGGTGACCGTTCTGCCGTTGATACTGACACCCTTCCAAGCAGGTTCCGTCTTTTTGGTGCAATTGGGGTCGAGCCCATCGGCGATGCGCGGATTGGCCGGATCCGTGAGTCCGGGCGGTACATCCAGCATGAATCCGGCGAAGTCAATCGCGCGTCCTTGGCCATGGGAATCGTCGGCGGCCCGCCCGAAACCCGACGTCAGTGCTACCTTCAGGTTGGGGTTGAGCTCGAGCATCGTTCGTGCAAAGCGAATGACGCCGACCATGAGTCGGGGGTTGAGCCTGTTCATTCCCGCAGGGCCACTGATGCGCAGCCCAGACTTGCCGTGAAATTGAAGCAAGTGCATGAAACGAAGGCCCCCCGCGATACTATTGCGCGCCGTCACGCGCGGGACGACGGGGATGGCTCCTGTTGCTGTCGGACGCAGATTTACGCGCAGTTCAGGTTTTGCGCCCTCGGGAACGCTGACGAGCTCGAACTGATAGTCCGTCTCTGGAGTCAGCGCCAATCCCCCATGTGCAATATGAAACAACAACTCTTGATCGATCTGCGACAGCGTCGTCGGCGGCTCCGTCGGTCGATGCACGGCCGATAGACGGCGTGTGGGGATGCCGGGATGCTCCGCCCCAAGTTCCCCTCCTTCCATCAGGGTGACTTCTAGGATGTCGCCCTTGGCTCCCACGATCCGAGGGTACCCCCACAGCACCTGGGTGTCCTGGGGCACGTCCACGAGCGTCAGCTGCACCTGTGCGCCAGGAAGCACCCGAAACCTCACAATCAGCGCGCCATAGGCGAACGCTTGCCCGTAAGGCACGATCGGGCCATGCAACGGTTTGTTGACGCGAATCGTACAGAGCGTTCCTGCTTCGGGAGCGATCCACCATTCCTTCGGATCGAGTACGGGAATTTCCAGGTCGGAGGCTGCCGTGACGAATCGTTGAAGTACGGGCGTCTCGTAGGGATTCTGAATCTCTTCCCACTCGACCTCAACCTGGGCGTCGACGATGCGCGCTCCACTGGGTTTGATCACTCGCAGCTTCATGCTGAGGGCACCAGCGAGCGTCACTACGGCATCAGGAGAAGGGCTCATGGGTCGCTCACTCGAGAAAAATTAACATATTTACCCGCAACCTGTTTCGGAATGGGTGTTGAAGTCGTCGTCATCGGCGAAGCTGGTATCTGAGTCGGGTGTCGTGCGCGGCGCGGCGAAATCCGCTTCGAAAACTTTGGACAGATGGTCCAAGATTGAGGCAGGAATACGCCCCGCTTCGACGGGCTCATCACCGAGTTCATAGTCGCGTTGATACACGCGTGCTGCCTCGGCCAACCGGTTAGCGTCGCCCGGAGGCGCCAAGTACCCCAGGGCAGCCAAGCGTGCTTGCGTCACGTCGTCGGAGGCGGCGCGCTCACCACTGAGCAGTGAAACCCAGCGTGCATAGCGGCGCTCGTTGCCGCTGACGGTCCAGGAGACGTGGATCTCCCTTGGTCCCACCGGGGGCACCCGAAACTCTACCCATCCGTCGGAAGACTCTCCTTCCGCAACCACCCGATCGTCATGGCGCACCACGAACTCGACGCCGCTGCCTTCGATGGCATCCAGGTTTGCGTTCAGAAGATGGAGCGCATACTTGCGGTGAGCTTTGGCTCCACCAGCTCGGGGTGGAACCCGCTGCTTGACGTAAATGCCTGGTAGGTAGATCTCGCTGGTCGAAGGGTCCCTTTCGGCCGCGGTAACATCAGGTAAAATGTCCCGTTCGTCAAAGAACAGCAGTTCCACACGGCGATTGCTCTGCGACTCGTAGTTGTCTTCGTTGGCCGCTTCTATGGGGTGGTACTCCGAGAACCCGAGCGCGCGGCGGCTGTCGTCCACCCATCGCAGGTGATCGCGGAGTTTGGCTGCGGCTTGCACTGTCTCCCCGAGCTCCCGCGCAATCTCGTACTGAAAGACGTCGAAGATGGCACCCCAGGTCAATGGCCCCATGCTGCCGTCATCCACCAGGTCAGGGAAGTTGGCAGCTCCCAGGTTGTACTTGTAGTAGGTGTACTCGCGTTGAAAAACACGCACCGACTCCACGCCGGTGTGCTTCACATCGTCGATCTCCCCAGGGTCACAGGTGAACGGAATGTGCGGCACGCTGCGCGTACACCACAGTAACAGCTGCTTGTAGTCGCTGACGCGGTGGCGCGCGTTGACGAGGGGCTTGAACGTATCGCGATCCCCGCACAAGATGCAGCGCACGACGTCGGAGCGTTCTTGACTTAGCTTTTGATTGTACTGCACGCTGTCAACGGAGTCGGTGTGGCCGGCAACGAGCAGCTTCAAGTGCGGGGTTTCCTCGCAGAGGCGGAGCGCGAGCGCAAGGGTGGAGATGGTAGTCGGCGCCGTGTTCTGAGAATTCCGGTCATTACTCGCCGATGCGTTCTGGCGCTCGGGCATGACTACGCAGCTGTCGGTGCGAAACACCGAGTCCGGGAGCTCGAGCAACGAGAGGCGTCTGCTGGGTGTGCGGCTTTTGGCGCTCGCGGTACCCTGTGCCCCTTCGGTGTCCGTGCCTCCGGCACTCGTCGCCCCCGTTGCCTCGACGTCGAGCACGCCGCCCAGCGTGCCCAGGATCCTAACGTTCAGAGCATCATCGCTGGGCAACTTGTCGATGCGGAATGCTCCTTTCGTATTCGTGCCGCATACCGTCGTCATCCCCTCGGGAGAAACCAGTTCCACGCTGACGCCTTCGAGCGGCAAGCCGTCGGTATCGAGCAGAGTTAGTCCGATCCAAGGCGCTGGCGGACGCTTGACGGAGGGACGCAGCTCAGTGTCGAGAAGCCGTAGGACGGCTTGGCCGGTGCTAGCGATGCCATCAATTCGCGTCGCTCCATTGGCCGTCAGCGTGCGCGCGGCGCGACGTCCGTCGGGTGTAGAAACCGCAACCCGATGCGCCGCCAACTTGTTGCCATCAATGTCTTGGAGCTGTACCGCGACAAAGTGCACCGGGCGTTCGGCAACTCGGCTCGTAGCGCCGCCGCTGCCGTCGGCATTGCCACCTCGTGCTCCGCTGCCGTCATCTTCGGCGGCTCGCGCCTTTGGTTGTCCGGAAGAGGCGTTCGTCTGCACATTGCTCGCCACCTTCCAAGTTCCAGTCTTGACGACTACGGGATCTGGCACTCCAGTAGACGGGTTCACAGCCGGCACTACCGTGGCCATGAAGGTACCGCTGGTATTTACGGTAGCCACCGGCAGCTTGACGTCTTTGATGGCGGCACTCATCGTTGCCGCGTTCACGATGAGTGTGACAGTCAGAACGGTGCCCGGCGCGTCGAAGCCCGGAGCGTGGTACGGCTGACCCACAGCCTGAACACCCGCCATCACCATCTCCGATTCCCAGATCACGAACTGACCCTTCGCCTTCATCCGATGTCCGGGCGTGGCGTTCAGCTTCAGCCTGACGGGCGGGGCCATCCAGGCCCATGGGGGGTCCGGAGTCAGTTCGAGCTCGTCTCCGTTGACTAGTAAAGCGTCCACTGGTTTTGCGACTGGAGGTGACGTAGTCCCCACAGAGCCGGAGAGCCTACCCGAGTGTTCGAGCTCCCGGAACCGAAGATGCAATACGGATGCGGTGTTTCCCCGGCTGTGTGCGGGGGCGAGACAGCGGACACCGACGATGCTGCGTGGCGCTTGCATCGGAAAGCTCGTCGACGGCGAGAAGAGGCGGCACTGTACCAGTGCGTTGGAGTGCGGGTCCGCGTTTACCCAGGGCGTGGTAGAGCACGGTGGATTTCGTGGAGCACGAGTTCGAGGCGCACCTGACCTGGTGAGTGGGAAGCACTTGCGTGGCTTGCGCGCGCTGAAGCAGGAGCAACTCCATCGCCGCTACCTCGCCGTTTCGCTAGACCCCATACGACGCAAAACTGAAGACGGCATCGAAATCTGGCCGTGGCGGGAGTTCTTAAAGGCAATTTGGGCGGGCGAGTTGCTTCCGTCCTCCTGAGCGTCGCGTACACGCCGAGCCGACGCGGTGGTGCGGAGGCCGACGGTGAAGTTCACGCGAGTCATGCGTTCGCCAGTGCAGGAACTAACCGCCCCAGGCCTTGGCCGCGCAAACCGCTCGCGCGGAATGAAACCGGTGTCCGGTGCAGCGTCTCTCCGCTACAACCCACGATTGTGGCGAGCGGGATGCGAGAACAGGTGGCCCTTCTGCCACGGCGCCTTCCCCTTGCTAAGGTTGCAACGAAAGGATCCACTCCCGCACGCGCTCGACGGCGGGCTGGTCGATGACTTCCGTGCCCAGTGGCGGCATCGGCACTTCGACTTCACCTTCGATCGGCATCTCGCTCGGCTGCTCACTTTCGGCGCGGAACATCAGGCGCCGCATGAGC
>CAZNZA010000272.1:0-4532 GCA_964577325.1 uncultured Polyangiaceae bacterium | reverse complement strand
GGTGCGGGCGAGGCATCCGCCGTCATCGCTCGCGCCTGGGGATCTTGGGCACGGATCGCGTCGCCCAAGGCAGGGGCGTCCAGGATCGGCATCCACTCGTCCATGCCTTCGCGCCAGACGTAGGCGTCGTCGGTAATGCGACCTTGTCGCCACCCGTCCAGTACCTCGGCTTCGGTCATGTCCAGCTGCTCGTCGTCGCTGAGATTGACCGTCCACAGCAAATCTCCGCTTTCCGAGAAGGAGGCGGTGCTCATGACACGGGTCGCTTCATCTTCGTCATCGAAGCCGAGCAAAGCCGTGCCGTCGACCACGATGCGCTCTGAGCACTTCTTGCACCGCACTTTGGCTTTACGCCCGCGAATCTTGTCGTCCGGCAGATTGTATTGGGCACCGCAGGACTGGCAGGTAACTTTCATGAATCGTCCTCGAGTATCATTCGGGGCTGCACGAGATGATTAACGGGGCGCAGCCGCGTGCAGTTTATAGCTACGAAGTCGAGTCACTCCAAGGCCGCTTTGCAAGGAAACCAGAATCTCGCGCTGCTCGGCGGTCCGGGAGGGCATTTTCCTGGAGAACCGGCTGAAGCGGGAGCTACTCCTAGTCCTCATCCGGACTCAGACGCACGCCATCCATGCCGCAGTAGATCGAACCGTCCGTGTAACGAGTCCCACACGCTGGACACACTCCAGCTCCTGAGCGGCGCTGGGGAGGTGGTTTGCTGGAGGGTTTGGGAGGTGGTGTACTGACACGGCCGCGACGGGCTGCAGGTAAAGGAGTCGCGTCGGGCGCACCTTCACTCCAGGCTGCCGTACGTGCATGGGCAACGCTTGCCGGGCTCCGTGCAACGCCACCCGTCCCCTCTGCCGGGTCGTTGGTGAGGGCCGATGTCCCTTCAGCTGAACGCACGGTGATGGCTCCGCCCCGCAAGGACACCGCCCCGTTGGGAGACAAACGCGCTGGCCGAGGCGCCCCGCGCAGCAGGCGCAAGCCCAGAATACCGAGGCCCAAGACCACCAAGCTAGCTAGCGCGGCAAAGACCCATTTGCGTGGCGTGGCGGCGTCCTCGCCTTGCGCAGCCGCGGCACCGACCTGCTTCATCGTACCTTGTGGCTTGGCTTGCCCATCCGTCAGCGGTACTCCCAGGGCAGGAGTGCGCAACGCGGCAGCCGCTTGCTCTGGAGACAGGAGCTTTAGGCCGACGCTCGTGCTCAAAGCACCGCTCTGGATCGTTATCGCGTAAGCGCCTTCGCTGGCCTGTAGGGCGACCGTCACGGTGCCGTCCCGCTCATCGACGACGACCCCTTTGTCCTTTGGGGTGACGGTGAAGCGAAGCTCAGCGTTCCGAACGCGGCAACCCGCTTCGTCGACCACCTGTGGCAACAAGCGTACACTTTGCCCCGGCCCTAGCTCCAACGCGCGCTGCTGCACCTCGATCGATGAAGGCGGTCCGCCGTCATCACAAGCAGGTGTCGCGGGACTTGCCGCGGGGGCGGATAGGCCCTGCGTGGCGGCAGCCTGCGTTTCAGGAGCGCCGCTGCCGTTGACGTCTTCGGCTGGTCGAGAATCCGCGCTCGGGACGGCGGGCGCGGCCGCCGTCTCACGGGCTTCGGTAGCTTTCTTGGACCAGGCGCGGGTGCGGACGACGCGGGCCTCGCAGTTGGCGTCCTTGAGGCGGAACGCGTACTGACCCGTTTCACGCAACGTGATCGTCGTGTCCGTCGCCGTCACCGACGTCTGCACGAGCGCCCGCCGCGGATCGCTTTCCGCCGTGCGACACGTATTGCTCCACGTACGCGTCGCCGACGAGTGTGCCACGCGACCTAGTCCCGGGTAACGTTCCCAACACTCCGTGGTGCGGTAGGTCCGTCCCGAACCCGAAATCGTCAACTGCCCGTCCTTCTCAGTGACCTGCGCCGGACCTCCGCCCAAGCTCTGGGGAGCCGGCCGTGGTCCGCACTCTTGCTCCCATCGAGGGAAGCTCCATTGCTCTTTCAGGGCGCTGGCGGTCCAATCTGACGTGGGTGACCCCGCAAGCCCTGGTTGAGCGTGAACGGTCACCGGCTGCAGAAGTCCCCAGGTGCAGAGCGCCATGCTGCCGCCGATCACCTGAGACGGCAACCGCCGCCAACGCCCGAGCGCCGACCTGGTAGGCAATACGACATCACGCGCGGCCATTGAGGGGCGACGGCAAAGGCTGCTCGAGCGTCGAAGTGGGAACCCCACCTCGGCAGGTAACCACAGAAACGGCGTGCTGGACAGGGGAGAGTCTGCCGTTTTCAGTGCCTTCCGGGTGTCGGGGCGGGTAGGTGCAGACACCTCGAACGGCGCCCACGCCAGTGCGGGCCGTTCCGGTCACTGTTCCACGGCCGAGCGCTCGTGCACCTCGAGCCTACTGCTGGCTGGGTTGTCCAATCGTCAGCGGGGAAGTCGTCTGAACCAAGTCCCGGTATAATTGACGGAGCAATGTTGAGGGTGATAGCTTGGCTGTCCACGAGTGTCGGTTGTGTTGGAGTCATCGGAATGCCAAGAGTACATCCTTTAAGTGTACGCCTCCTCAAAGTAGGTCTTACGATAGGAGTTCTGTGCAGTGGGATGTGCGCCGTACTGACCACGGTAAGTCCCGCCGCGGCCCAAGAAGAAACGCGGGTGGGGGACCAGGCTGGGGGCATGGACACGCACCTGTTTCGTCCCGCCGTCGATTCCAAGGGCTTCGTCACGGTCAACGGCACCGACATCTTGGGCGCCAACAACCTGAGCTTCGGCCTGGTGCTCGATTATGGGCGGCATTTGTTGCGCACCCGCGCTCCCGGTGAAGCCCTCGATGAAGATGGGGACGAGTGCGCCCGCGGACAGTGTGACGGTTCGGGGACCACGCTTCCGGACAACGAACAGACGGGGGTTCCGGCTCTGATCGAAGACTCCTTTCAAGGCAGCTTCTCCTTCAACTACGGCGTGGGCAACGACGTGGTGCTGGGCATTCAGGTGCCCGTCGTGCTGATGACGGGAGATCCCGCCTACGGTATCGGGGGAAGTCCCGAGTTTGGCGACGACAACTACAACACCCTGGCGCTCAATCAAGAGAGCCTCGGGCGCATGACTTTGCACGGCAAGTGGAGACTGACCCGTGTACAGAACACGGTCGGCGTGGCGCTCATTGGTCAGGTGGGGATCCCGATGGGGGACACGACCCGGAATCTGGGAGCCGACCCGGGCTTCTCTTACTGGCCCCAGGTGGCACTCGAGCACCGCTTCGGCGACAACGGGCCCGTGCGTATCGGATTGAACGCAGGCTATCGCGGCCACTTTGGGGACAACGCTGCTTTTGGCTCCGATACGCTCCTGGAAGGTCCCGTACGGCACGGCGACTTGGGCACCTTTGGCGGTGCCGTCGCTTGGCGCGCGTGGGACGGGGTGGAGCTCGTCGGTGAGACGTACGGCACGTACCTGCTCGACGACCAATCTGCGACCGAGCAAAAGCTGTCTCAGGAGTTGGCAGCTGGCCTCAAGATGTTCATCGAGAAGAACAGCTACTTGGTCATGGGGGCAGGCCACCGTACATTTTCCACCGGTTACCAGGCTGCAAACCTGCGCCTTTTTCTCGGCTTCATTTTCGAACCGCAGATCGGCGACACGGATGGGGACGGCTACCTCGACGACGAAGACGAGTGTCCCTTGGATCCAGAGGACTTCGATGGTTTCGAGGACGAGGACGGTTGCCCCGATCCCGACAACGACAAGGACGGGATCCCAGATGTCGAGGATCGTTGTCCCAATGTGCCGGAGGACTTCGATGGCGACCAGGATGATGACGGCTGCCCCGAAGGTACGGATGGCGATCGCGATGGGGACGGCATTCCAGATTCCGAGGATGAATGCCCAGACGAGCCGGAGGACGTGGACGGCTTCGAGGATGAGGACGGCTGTCCCGATCCCGACAACGACAAGGACGGCATTCTCGACGTCGATGATCAATGCCCGCTCGATCCCGAGGACAAAGATGGCTTCGAAGATGAGGATGGCTGTCCCGATCCCGACAACGACCGCGATGGCATTCTCGACGTCGACGATAAGTGTCCCAACGATCCCGAAACCTACAATGGCTTTGAAGACGAGGATGGCTGCCCAGACAAGGGTCGCGTCGTGGTCGAAGGCAGCGACATCCTGATCCTCGACAAGATCTCGTTCGAAACCAACAGTGCCGAGATCCTCGAGCAGTCGTATCCGATCATCAGCGCGGTGGTGGCCACCCTGAAGCACCATCCGGAATTCAAGCTGGTCGAGGTCGCAGGACACGCGGATGAACGTGCCAGTGACGCGCACAACCTTCGCTTGACCAAAGCACGTGCTGCGGCGGTCGTCGACGCTCTCGTCAAACGCGGTATCGATCGCGACCGACTCATCTCCCAGGGTTATGGTGAGTACTGCCCGATCGATGACCGCAGCAACGAGGTGGCGTGGGAAAAGAACCGTCGGGTGGAGTTCAAGGTCGTACGCACTTTCGATGGTCCCACCGGAGTGCCCAGAGGGTGCGA
>CAZNZA010000271.1:0-4544 GCA_964577325.1 uncultured Polyangiaceae bacterium | reverse complement strand
GGTGAACTCGACCCTTTGCAACTGTCGACCCATCTCTTCATCGGGTGGGAAGACCGCAACTTCCTCGGCGGCTTGCGCCGGCTCACCATCGACACCAAACCCGGCGTGGTCTACTTCCCCACCCGCTTCGATCTGAATGGGTTCGATGCGCCCAACCGCGGCCTGTTTCGAAACCGACTACAAGCTTCGTTGCACCAGCCGTCATTTTTGGAGGGGCGCACCACGGGCAGTCTCACCGGGGACTTCAACTTATTCCCGCTGCTTTACGCCCAGAGCGATGCCGAGTCACCGATCATCGGTTTCGCGGAGCTGCGCGCCCGTGCTGGATTGGAGCGCGCCTTCTTTGCTCACCACTTGCGCCTTGCGGGCTCCCTCAACTGGCAAGTCGAGCTACCGCTGGACTACGACGACTTATCGGTGGGCAAGAGTGTCGACGCCGAAGCCTTGCTCGATCCCTTGTTGCTGGCCTACCCCGAGCTCGTCGCCAACTTGGACTTCCGCGACGATCCACTCAATCCGCATGAGGGCGCCTTCTTCTCGATCAATCTACAGACGGCTACGCCAGCTTTGGGCTCCGATGTGAGCGACTTCCGTTTGCGTCCGGAAGGTCGCTTCTACGTGCCTATCTCGCGCACCGTTACCTTTGCCACCCGAGCGGTGGTGGGGTTCCTCTTCTCAGACGCCTATTCGCGCGTGGACGACGCCCAAAGCGACGATAGAAGGTCGGTAGCACGTGAACAGCAGAAGCTCTTGTTCCGAGGCTTTTTTTCGGGTGGTCCCAACTCCAACCGCGGGTACCCGATCGGCGGTGTCGGCCCTCAGGGTGAGGTACTGTTTTTACTGCCCTCCGCCAGCTATTGCACCGACAACCCCAACGCCGAACAGTGTGACCAACCGCTGGGCGGTCAAAGCCTGTGGGAAGCCAGCATCGAGGTCCGGTTCCCGCTGTTCGGTCCGTTGCGCGGAGCGTTGTTCGTAGACGGCAGCAATGTGCAACCTTCCACCACCCTCGACTTCGCCTCTCCCTACCTGTCCTGGGGTAGCGGCCTGCGTTACGGCACACCCATCGGGCCGTTGCGCCTCGATGTGGGCGTTCCCTTCGCTCACCCGCAAGCAAGTGACGTAAACCGCCGATATGGTCCGGTCACCCTGCATTTGACTCTGGGGGAGGCGTTCTAGTGGCGGACCCGACGCCCGATTCAATCCCCACCGTCCCTGCGCGAGCCGCGCGTAAGGCTCGCTTCTGGCGCCTCGTCGCACACACGTTGGTGCTGCTCGCCGTGTTCGTAGCGGGGCTGGTCGTGGCGGTCGTCCTACACGCCAACACGAGGCCCGGACGCGCCATAGTCACGAGTGCGCTCAATGCGATTTTGACGGACACCTTCTACGGTTCGGTGCGCGTCGAGTCCGTTGCGGCCATCTCGCTGCAAACGGTACACGCTTCTCGAGTCAGCGTGTTCGATGAAGCGGGAGAGCGGGTGTTGACGTTGAACGACATCCGACTCGAGCTCGACGCGGTCGATAACCTGTTGCGTTACGTTCACGCGGGTCAGTCGTGGACGTTGGAGTTTCCCCACGCTCGCGTCGAGCAAGCCCGGGTATTGCTCGTGACCGACGCGACGAGTCAGGCGCCGACCCTGTCGCGGGCGCTTACTCCGCGGCCACGCCCGCCGCGCAGTGCCACTCCCCGAGCCCGGCCGCTCGAGCTGCGGGTTTCGTTTCCCGTCATCGAGCTTGGACGCGTCACTGGGGCGCTGCACATGGCGTCCCTCGACGGTCTCGAGCCGCGTTTGGTCTCCGTGCGTGGCAGTGTGTTGGTGACCCAAGATGGGGTAGCCGTCGACGTCGAGCGCTTTGGAGTCGGCGTACGCGGGTTGGACGTGCGGGTGCGGGGTACCGGCAGCGTGCGTCTGCGTGCGCCAGGACCGCTCGAGGTGCAGTTCGCGGGCTTCGCCGGTGATTCCGAGGTGCACGCGTCGCTGCGCCTCGAACGCAATGAGCTTACCGGCAGCTTGACCTCGCCGCGGTTGACGAGCAGCACCGTGCAACGCCTCTGGCCTGCCTGGCCCCTCGATGCTGCCGTATCCCTCGATCTGCGCGTGCAAGGGCAATTGCCAAAGCTTCAGGCTGAACTCAACGTGACGGAGCAACCGAACCCCGGGCTTCTCACCGCCGCCAGTGGCGAAAGTGCGTACGTGCAAAGCAGCGCAAGCTTGACGCTCAGTTCGGGGTTCAGTGCTGACATCGATACAGAGCTTGCCAATCTTTCACTTCAGCTGCTCGACGAAACGCTACCAGCCACCGACATCGACGCGCGGATCATCACGTCCCTGCGCCAGGAAGACGGTGCCCTCCGTCTCCAAGCCGAGCTTCGCACGGCGGCGACCGAAGTGAGCGGTGTTGCGGTGCCACCGGTCATCGCGCAACTGACCAGCAATGGACAGCGCCTGGACGCCGACGTCACCCTGGAGGAACCTGGCGCCAAGACTTCAGCAACGGTGTCCTACGAGTTCGAAAGCCAAGCCTGGGAAGCATCAGTAGCGGTTCCGGCGTTTACCTTGAGGGATCAGCGTCGCATACCCGGCAGTGTGCGCGGTCGAGCCTCGATTCATGGTCAGCTAAAAGGGCGAGGAGCGCTGCTCGACGTCGACCTACACGCGGAGGTGAGCGACCTGAAAGTGGGTCCACTCGAACTGGGGCACCTGGAGCTCGAGGCCGAAAGCGCTGTCGACACGGGCCAAGCAGAGCAGAGCCGGGCTCAGTGGTCACTGCGCTCCCGCAACGTGCGTTTGGCCGCCCTCAGTTTCGAAAGCGCGGCGGGCAGCGGCGTGATTTCAGCGGAACGTGTGCAAGCCAAGCTCTCCTTCTCCGATGCCGATGGACGAGCCCTTTCAGCGAGCGGCAGCTACCAATTTTCTTCCGGAGAGCTGACCAACGTCGAAGTTTCGGCGAGCCGCGGCGCCCTGGTTGGCGAGGCCCGAGTCACTCGCTTCGACCCCTCCGTTCCTGCCTTGGACGTCGAGCGCCTCGAGGTGAGAAGCACCGCCTGTGGTGATGAAGAAGACTGCCCACGCTTGACCGGCTTCGGCCGCTACAGGCCAGGTCAACTGCAAGGCGAGCTGCATGCGAGGGCTGTCGCCCTGGAGCGGCTCGGCCCGATTTTGGGCATCCATGTGCCCGTCAGTGGTGAACTGGATCTCGACTTCGAGGCTTTGATCGGAGACGCCAACCAGCAAGCTCAGTTGTCGCTCCGGGCGAGCCGCTTTTCGGTCGATAACTACAACCGCACCCAAGTCGACCTCGCGGCGTCGCTCCAAGATGATGGGTTCGAGGGCCAGTTCAGAGCCCAAGATGCCATAGGGGTGAGCGCGAGCGGATCGTGGGCAGGCAAGCTCGACGGCGATCCGTTTCGCTTGGCGACCTGGGAGGCCGTCACGGGAACGGCGGAGCTTGCCGTGTCCGAAGTGTCGCTTCAGGCACTGCCCTGGCTTGTGGACGTGCCGTGGCTTGCGCATCTGGAAGGCGACCTGGATGTGCGCGTGGCGCTGCAGCGCACGCGGGAACGTGGCTTTCCCACCCTGTTCGCCCAGCTCGGGGTCGCTAATCTGGAAGCGCAACTCAAAGGCTCCGACGGTAGTGCAGACCAAGGTGCCGACGAAGATGCCGAGGCACCGCGCCTGCCCCCTTCCGCATTGTACGTCACGACCACGTTCAATCCGGAGCAAAACACGGTGTACGCCTCTGCCTCCTTGCGGGACGAAGTCGGGACGCTATTGACGGCAACGGGCAGCGGTCCCTTCGTGCCTGGAGCGTGGTTCGAACCCGGCCAAGCGCTGGTTCCCGCTGACGGCCCGATCTCGCTGAACGTAAACCTGCCTCAGCGCTCGTTACGGGACGTGCCCGCCATGACCAACAGCCCGCTCACCGGAGACGTGGACGCGCAGGTGGTCGTCTACGGCACGGTGGCGGCTCCCCAAGCCAAAGCATTTCTGGGTCTCCGCGACCTGAGCGTGCCGGGATTACAGCGCAGGACCCCCGTGAGCCTGCAAACCACGGCACACTACGCCTTGCCTGAGGGAAACTTCAGTCTCGAGCTCGTCGGTGCTTCGTTCGGCAGAAGCGTCGCCCTGGGCAAGGCCGACGGCATTCTGACCTGGCCGCCGCCGCCCAACGCCCCGCCTTTCCAAGGGGAGGCGCGCGTGGCTGTCGATGGCTTGCCGCTAGCCTTGTTCGCACCACTGTCCGAGCTCGAGCTTTCGGGCGAGGTCACGGGTCTGATCGAGATCGACCGTTCAGCAACGCGCTCGCTGAACGTACTGCTCGGCTTCGACGACGTGAGCTCTGGTCGCGCCGCGATCGGCTCCGGGACGCTGCGCGCGACCGGGCAACAGGGTCTTTTGACCTCACAGTTGCTCCTTCAACGCGGTGAGCAGGAACTGCTGCTCACCCTCGACGCCTTCGCCAATAGCCAGGGCCTGCCCTTTCCCCATCAGATGCATCGTATCAATGCGCTGTTGCGCATGCGTCAGATGAACGCTGCGGCG
>CAZNZA010000270.1:0-4578 GCA_964577325.1 uncultured Polyangiaceae bacterium | reverse complement strand
GAGCGCTCGACCACCCCAGGCGTCGGGCGGTTGCGCCAACGTTTCCGAGCTCGTTCCTCGGTAGCGCTCGGCCACGAAGTCATAGAAGGAACCGTTCACGTTACGCATGGATGCCCCGCCGTTGGTGCCGTAGCAAGAGACCTCAATCACCGCGTCACGGCCGGCTGGCAAACGCCACGAGCAGGCCAACTGTACGACAGGGCCAGATGCGAGCTCTAGCTGAACGGAGGCAAAGTCTTCGACCAACGTGGCCGTTTTCATATGTTCGCCGTTGGCAACCAAGTGACTGGCCACGTGGTTCACTTCCGGGTAGTCCAGCAGCCAAAGCGCAAGATCGAGCAGATGAATGCCCAGGTCTACGACACAGCCGCCCCCCGCCTGCGTCGGGTCGTAGAACCACGCTTTGTCTGGCCCATACGCATTGTGAAACACTAGATTGATGGCATAGATGTGGCCCAACTCCCCGGTCTTCACCAATTGCCGGATCTGCTGCATGGCTTGGGTGTGTCGATAGGAGAGGTCGACACCCAGGGGCAGGTTGGAGCTACGCGCCAGGGCAACTACGCTGGCTGCTTCCTTGGCGGTGCGTGCCAGAGGTTTCTGGCAAAACACCGCGAGCCCCCGCTCCAAAGCGGCCGTGGCTTGAGCGGCGTGAAGCGCACTCGGTGTCGCAATCACGACGCCATCCAGCGGCTGCGAAAGCAGTTCGTCCAAAGATTCGACGCAAACAGCAGTAGGCGCATGCTCACGAGCCATCTCGAGGCATTCGGCAGACGGATCGGCGAGCGCCACGACGTCGCCCGCTCCACTGTCGAGCAGGCATTTCATCCGGTGGCGCCCGATCCATCCTACTCCGAGAAACCCGAGTCGTGGTCGCGTAGGTCCTTGCCTACTCATGGCAACACCACCGCCTTCACGAAACCATCGGGACGCGTGCGCAACAGCTCGAGCGCTCGGCCCGCTTCCGCTAGCGGAATGCGATGTGTGATGAGCTCCTCGATCGGCAGGTCACCCGCCGCCAGCGCCTCGACCGCGGCGCGCATACCTTGCACGTACACGGCTGGGTCCCGCTCATGAGCATTGATGACGTCTAACCCATGCCAGTTCCAGAGCTGGAGGTCGACTTCTCGTTTTCCGTCTTGGTGAAAGCCCGCGATCACCAGGCGAGCCCGCACTCCGCACAGTTTGGCGGCGAGGTTGAGTGGCTGAGCTAGGCCGACCGCTTCGATCACGCATTCGCAGCCCTTGCCCTCCGTCAGCTGCCACACTCGATCCACCACCTCTTGCTCATTGTCGCCAATCGTCAGCACTTCAGACGCTCCCATACGACGAGCTACCTCGAGCGAGTACGGTCGCTTGGAAACCGCAATCACGCGCGCACCGGCTTTGGAAGCGAGAGACGTCAAGGCCGCTCCCAAGAATCCGAGGCCTACGATGGCCACCGTTTGCCCGGCCTGCACCTGACTTCGCTTCCAGATATTCATGACACAGCCGAGGGCTTCGCCCGGGACCGCGAGCTCATCGAGCGCTGCGGGTAATGGCACGAGCGCATCCTGATGAGTGATGTCGTACTCAGCAAAGGCTCGTTCAGAAAGGAACGCCACACGGTCCCCTTCACGGACGTGACGCACGTCCTTGCCCGTCGCGGCCACCACTCCCCAGCCTTCGTGGCCTGGACTTCCCGGGTTTACGGGATATTGAAACCACGGCCGCCCTTCCCACACTGGCAGATTCGAGCCGCACACCCCGCAGCCTTCGAGCCGCACCAAGACTTCTTCCGGTGCTGGTCGCGGAAGCTCGACTTCCCGTATGTTCGCAGCACGTGGTTCGGTGATCACGGCAGAACGCATTGTGTTTCCAAGCATCGTTTTTCCCTCTTCATCCCGCTGTTGAGTGATGCGGCGCCCTTGATTGCCAGTAACGACCGCGTTGCGTTGTGATATCGGATGAACACCCAGCGCCTGGCCCGAATCCGGCTTAGCGAGCTGGGTAGCTCGCCGCACAATCAAGGGGCAGCGCTGAGCGCACCGGCAGCCTTGTTCTTGGCTTTCGAGGCGTGGTGCTCGACAAGCCAGCGGTGTAACGCAGCGACGCCCGCTTGTACATCCACCTTGGGGGACCAGCCCGTTACTTCACTAAACGCCCTCGTGTTCGAAACGTAATACCGCTGATCGCTCACCCGCCACGGCGCGAAGTCAACGTCTGGACGCGCCCCGACCAGAGCTTGGATCTGTTGCAGCAGTTCTTTGAGGCTCACTGAGGACTTGGGACCCCCGCCCATGTTGAAGGCGCGTCCCGACAGTGACCCGATGTGCTGCCAAGAGAGCAACATGGCGTCCACGAGATCGTCGACGAACAGGATGTCTCGAACCTGTTTTCCGTCGCCGTAGATGGTGATCGGATTTCCTGCAATCGCTTGGAGCAGAAAGTGGGCAACCCACCCTTGATCCTCGGTGCCCATTTGGTGGGGACCATAGATGCAGCTCATGCGCAGCACGGTCGTTGGCAGCCCGTAAGTGTTCGCGTGGTCGATGACGTACTGATCGGCGGCCCCTTTGGAGCAGCCATAGGGGCTGCAAAAAGCCAACGGTCTGTCCTCGTCAATCCCCTGCTCGGCCATGCGCGGATCGGCCGGCCACCAGCGCGTCTCGGATTCGGCAAGAGCTAGATCGTGCAAACCACCGTAGACTTTGTTGGTTGAAGTAAACACCAGCGGCGGCGGAGCCTTCAACGCTCGCAGGCAGTGCAGAACCTCGAGTGTCCCCGCTAGGTTGACCGAAAAGTCGTGAGCCGGGTCAACCACGCTTGTGGTGACCGCAACCTGCGCCGCCAGATGAAACACGGCTGACGCCCCTGCGATGGCTGGCTCGAGCTTCTTCCGATCACGAATATCGCCGATGACCACTTCCACACGGTCGTCGTGTTGCTCCGTCAACCAAGCCAGGTTACTGTTTACTCCGGCGCGCGAGAGATTATCGAACAACCTGACACGGTGCCCATCGGCCACCAGGCGGTTTACCAAATTGCAGCCGACGAAACCCGCGCCGCCGAGCACCAGCACGGGCGCCTCTGACTGAGGCTTCATAGCGTCAATCCCCTCTGCGAGAGCTCTTGCTGCATCTCCTCGACGCGATCAATCGCAAGTTCAGTGTCTAGCCACTCAGCTAGTTCCAAGAGACCCTGGTCAAACTTCACCTGCGGCGCGTATCCCAGTAGCTCGTGGGCCAGCGTGATGTCGGCGGTGCAGTGCCGGATATCGCCTACCCTGTACTTACCGGTTATGCTGGGCTCGACATTGGAGTTCATCACGCGTTTCATTTGCAGGGCTACCTCCTCGATCGTGATGCGCGTTCCACTGCCGACGTTGCAGACTTTCCCAGCCACATCGGGCGCGGTAAGGGCGAGGCGGCAAGCTCTGGCCACGTCGCGTACATGCACGAAGTCTCGTTGCTGACGACCGTCTTCGAAGATGACCGGAGGTTTGCGGTTCAATAAACGGGAGGCGAAGATGGCGAGCACACCTGTGTAGGGATTGGACAGGGCTTGCCGCGTCCCGTAGACATTGAAGAAGCGCAGGGCAACTGTTGGGATCGAATACGCATTGCCGATGAGCAAGGACATGCGCTCCTGGTCGAACTTTGACAGCGCGTAGACGGACGCCAGGTCGCAGCGTTTTGTTTCGGGAGTTGGCAAGGGTGACAGGGCCTCACCCTCGGCAGTCGTGGGGTCCCACTGACTTCGCTTGAGTCGCGTCGGATCCCGCGTGACCTGCTCGTAGACACGTCCGGCCTCATCTCGGTACAGACCCTCGCCGTAGACACTCATGCTCGAGGCGACGAGCAACCGTTCGACGGGTCGCTCGATCAACGCTTCGAGCAGCACCGCCGTGCCCTCGCAGTTGGTCGAGACGTAGTCGGCGACCTGATACATGCTTTGGCCGACACCTACGGCTGCGGCTAGGTGGCAAACGATAGCGCAATCGGACAGTGCCCGCCGCACGGCTTCCCGGTTCCGCACGTCGCCCTCGATGAGCTCAACGTCAGGGTGCAAGTAGCGGGGGCGCTTGCGTTCTGGCCCGTGTACTTGCGACGCCAGTACATCGAGCACACGCACCGAGTAGCCGTGTTGCAACAGTTCATCTGCCAGGTGCGAACCAATGAAGCCCGCGCCGCCCGTGATCAAGACTCGCCTACCCATTGGCTTCGGCCGCGATGCAAAGCCTATACCCGCTCGATATTGCAGCATTTTTGCGTGGTGGAGCAGCAGCTAAGACACACTGTGGCCAATCGTCATGGCGCACTTTGCGTCATCCCTCCCTACACGCGGGTCGCAACCGTAGCACCCGGCCATACCAGCCCCCAGACACGGTGGTAGTCGCCGGGGGAAAGGTGGCACACTTGATACGTTCCTGTTGGCTTCCGTGAATTGTCGCCTCTGCAAATTGCCACAGCATCTAAAATTCTTGTTGTGGGCCCAGCAGTTGCAGAGCGGCGACCCATGCCACACGTACTCGTCACCGGGGGTGCCGGATTTTTAGGGTCTCATCTCTGCGACGCGCTGCTTGCCGAAGGCAATCGC
>CAZNZA010000269.1:0-4584 GCA_964577325.1 uncultured Polyangiaceae bacterium | reverse complement strand
GCGGTGGAAGCGACGGCACAGCGGTTGCATTGACCTCTTCCACGCCACCAGCGTCGGGCAACGTGGCACATCTGGCAAGGCCGGGCCGAATGCTCGTTGCACTCGCACCAGCGACACGAACTCAGGAGGAATCGCAGTCATGACGCAAGCTCATCAGTTGGACGCCGAGGATCTGGCATCTGGAGTTTACTTTTTCGAACCACAAGTCGGCAGCGAGTCTGCAAATGACATCGAGCGCGTGGTGCAGTTGCTGAAAGAAGTGAGCGGCGCCCATTCGTTGCACGCGGCCCTGCAGGCGGGACGTGTCATCTTCGACCGCGTGTTCATGAGTGACGAGCGCTTGTTGCGGGCAAGAGGCAAGAAGTGCTCTTCCTTCCGCAAGTTGGCCGCTCATCCACGTCTGGGCATGAGCCCTTCGTCGTTGTGGCGCGCCGTTGCCATCTTCGAATTATCGCGACGTTTCCCGGAGCTGGAAAGCTACGTGCATACGGGCGTTGGTCACATAAGCGTCGTACTCGGGCTCCCAGCTTCTGAGCAGTTCAAGTTGCTGCGTCAGTGCGAAACGGAGCGCTGGACGCGGCGTCATCTGCAAAGCGTGGTGGCCGAACTGCGCGCCGCTCAACGAACCGTGGTCCGCATTCCGACGTCACGCGTGCTCGACCGCTTGAAAGGGCTGGAGATGCTATTGGCTGACACTCAACGCGACGACCGCATCCACGGGCTGGGAGCGGATGAGGCGCGTCAAGCGCTCATGCTTCTCGACCGCATACGCGTCCGTTTCGGAGACGTCAGCAACACGTTGCACGGGCGCTTGCCACGCGAGAGTGTGAGCGAACTTGCAACCTCTTGAGAAGCGTCACGACGCTTAGCGCCTGTTATCACTTGCGCTACTGAAGTGGATGACGCGATTGCGACCGTGCTCCTTGGCCACGTACAATGCTCGGTCGGCGTTACGCAGCAACTGCTGTGGTGAGAGCGTTTCCTGACTGGGCTCGAAGGTGGCCACGCCGAAACTGGACGTTACGGAAAGCTCTCCCGCCTGGGTGCATACCTTCGACCTTTCCACCGCTAGTCGTAAGCGTCGGGCCGCGAGTAGAGCGCCCTCTGCGCTCGCTTCCGGGAGCAGGATGCAAAACTCTTCGCCACCATAGCGCGCTACCAAATCGGATTCACGCAACCGACCTTGGAGGAGCTTGCCGAGATGGCACAACACCTCGTCGCCCACCAGGTGGCCATGAGTATCGTTGAACCTCTTGAAGTGATCGACGTCCAGCATCACGAGGCTCAACGGTTCTTTGCTGCGCTGAGCACGGGCGAAGTCCCGAGCTAGCGCGTCCTCGAGCGCACGCCGGTTGAGCAGCCCGGTAAGAGCGTCAGTGGTGGCCTGAGTAGCCAAAGTTTGATTCAGCTGTTCGAGTCGCAGCGCAAGCTCCTCCTTTTCGGCCACGACCCGCCGCAGGGTAGCGACTGTCTCGAGGTACTGCTGATTGATTTCCACGAGCCGCGCGTTGGCGTCGTCCCGGAGTTGGTTGAGGTCCGGTTGCTCACCTACGTCACGCTGGAAGGCGGAGGCCATAGCGCTCACCTGTGCTGGCAACTCCAACAGCAAGCGCTCCAGAAGCAGCGCTTCTACACCCAGTTCACCGCCAGTCCGAAACAGGGCTTCGCGCGCAGGGCCCACTGCTCCAGTTTCAAACACGCCGGCAACGCGTTCCGCGAGCCAAACCAAACGGCACAGCGGCTCCGACGGAGGCAAGACGGCGTGATGGTGGCGAATGGCGTCCGCCATGTCCGGGCTCAGCTTGTAGTGCACGGCGATCTGCGCGCCGACCTCCGGATGACTTTGACCGTTGTTGGCAATTTCGTGGAGCACTCGGTGCTCCGCTGGCAGCTTCGCGAGCTCGAGGGCGTGTCCCAGGTCGTCGCGGGCTTTCACCATCAAGCCGACTTCGAGCAGCAAACCGGTCGTAAAGCACGCGTCGCGATCCGCCGCACCGAAGCAGGGCGCCAAAGCGCGGGCCGCCAGAGCCCGACGCAAACTCTGAACGAGCAAAATGGCTGCGTCGGGATGCGCAGGAATGAGCTCGCTCACAGCCAAACTCAGCGCGACGTTGCGTAAGCCTCTTACTCCAAGCAAGCTCGCCGCCTGGGTGATGTCCCGTATGGGTGCGCCGCGACGTAAGGCCGGCGAATTGACCAGGCTCATGACCCGCAGCGCGAAGGAGGGATCGGCATGAGCAAGCCGAACCAATTCGTCGACGCCCACTCCCTCGCGCACGGCGTGCTGCACGATGAGCAGGGCAGCGCTGGAGGAGAGCTCCGCTGCGATGGGCACCTGCTTCGCCACGAGGGACGGCTGAGAGCTGGAAGTGGCGGTCATCACTGTTTAGTGCTTGGTGAGAGTGATGGACAGCCGCCCCCCCTCCGGCACCGTCATGGTTTGCGGCTCACCTCCAGAGGACCGGCCAGAGCCGCTTCACCCTGAACCTTACCAGCAGCTCTGGAGG
Organism: uncultured Polyangiaceae bacterium; assembly: GCA_964577325.1. Taxonomy (GTDB): domain Bacteria; phylum Myxococcota_A; class Polyangia; order Polyangiales; family Polyangiaceae; genus SZUA-265. The sequence continues at coordinate 2,077 of CAZNZA010000269.1, read as the reverse complement.
CGAAAACGGTAGGGAAAGCACGGTCAACCCGGCGGAACACTCGTAGCTGCGACGGCTGACTCCCCTTTGCCAGCGATTCGAGCTATGCTTGGGAACGCACCAGAGTGAGGCCCCTCATCGACACCGTGCCGCCTGTGACCCCTAGTTCGCCCGACCCGAACGCCACCTTGCAAGGTATGCCTCCGCCTCCCCTCAGGGACGACGCTGGCACGGCGCTGGCGGGTCGAGCTGAGCCGCCGACCTCGTCCGACAGCCGTCGCGGCTTGAACTGGCAACAATTGTACGAACGACTGGGGGACGAGGAACAACGCCAAAGGGCTCGAGCGTTGCGGCACGAGGCGGAGCAGGCCGCTCTAGCTGACCACGAGCGTTGGTCAGCGCTCGCTCTCGGTGCGGTCATGGCGGCGCTCAAGGACGCTGCCGATCGACGCGCCGAAGAGTTGCGAGCCAGTACCGGGCGAGAGCTCGAGGTGGAGTATCCGTGCGGACCTGTCGTAGTAAGCCAGTCTGGCGACTGCGAGATAGGATTCATGCGCTTGAGCCTCGGTCGCGCTTGTGTGCACATCTATTCCTCGCGCAGACGCGGCTGTTCTCCTCACATTCACCTATTGCCCGCCTTCGCCGATTCGGTGAAAAAAAATCATCGCTTGATAAGCGAACCCGGTGCGTTCCTTGTGCGGTCAGGGGCCGACGGTTACGAATTGCGCTGTCGACCAGGCAACGCCGGCGAACGACTGAGCGACCCAACGAGCGTCGACGCCCTGCTGTACAAGGCGCTTGGCTTGCTTGCCCGCGTCGAGGACCACGTGATACCTCCCTCGTGGTAACGCTTGCTTACCTAGATAGCACCTGCCTCGAGCTAGCACTTGCCGTCGAGGTGACCTAACTTCACTTCGGTTCAGCTCGCGGATCCGTCCTCGATGGCGCTTTCGCTGCTGGGCGAGGCGCGCCAGTCCGCCGGTGTTTCCAAACTGATACGACCTATCTGACCAGCGCGCAGCTCGCGCAATACCAGTTCACCACCTTTGACCCAGTCGGGTAAGCCGCCCTTCAGTAGACATCCGCGCGTTAGGCAAATGTGCTCCAACAGCACTCTCGGCTCCTTCGCTAGTTCCGCGAAGCGATACCGCGCTCGTAGCAGCTCGGGATAGCGGGTTACGAGGTAACCTAGAGCAAACTCGGCAACGTCTTGGGGGTCGATGACCGCATCGCGGATCGCTCCGCTGACGGCCAAACGGTACGCGACGTTTTGGTCGTCAAACTTTGGCCACAGCACGCCAGGCGTGTCGAGCAGCGAAAGCCCGCCGGGAATATCCAGTTGCTGGGTCGCCTTCGTCACTGCCGGCTGATCGCGCACCTCCGCCATCTTGCCACCCGCCAGCGCATTGAAGAGCGTAGACTTGCCGACGTTCGGAACCCCGACGATCATCACCCGCACCGGGAAAGCGACCGAGCCGCGGCCGGGAACCAAGGCACGGCAAGCCTGCACCACTTGGCGTGCGGCGGTGCGCTGGGTGACTTGCAGGGGAAGCACCTGGTCACCGGGTCGACCCAAGGCTGCCACCCATTCGGCCGTAACCGCCTCGTCCGCGAGATCTGGCTTGGTCAGGATACGCAGTCGGGGCAACCCGCGGCAAACCTCATCCAGAAGAGGGTTACGACTGGACCGCGGCAGCCGGGCATCGAGCACCTCTACGATCACATCGGCGCGCGCGGCTCGTTCTTTGAGCACTCGCCGCGCCTTGTTCATGTGCCCGGGGAACCAGTTGATGGTCACCCCTAAGGTTCTGCCCGCTCGAGCTGCCCCCGTCAAACGCTTCCGCAGATGTTCTACAGCGGCACGGGTGGCTGCCGAGCCGCTTCAAGTGCGCGCAGTCTTGCCGCCAACGTGGCAAAGCTCGGATTGCCGTCGATGACCTGCTCCGGCACGAAAGGCGACAACTGGAGCGCGTTCATCCACGGAATGGCAGGCAACACGTCTTGAAGCGCGTTGAGGGTCTGGATCGTGCGCAAGCCGTCAAACCATTCGTGGATACGACGGCGCCTCGCATGCGCGGTCGTCGCGGCCCGGATTGCC
>CAZNZA010000268.1:3076-4618 GCA_964577325.1 uncultured Polyangiaceae bacterium | reverse complement strand
TCACTCGTCGCGCACGTACTTACCACCCGCGTAGTGGTAGCGGCGCGGTTCGGCGTCCGACCACGGAAGCAACAGGGGTTCCAAACCTGCGTAGGGGTGACGGTCCTCAGGGAACGGATACGTCTTCTCGTTCCAGCCAACGGCGTGGCCGGGCCGTAGCTCGATGTTCAGCGCGGCACCGGCTGGCAAGAAGCGGACGGTGCCCACGACCATGTCGTCACCAACGCTACGCCCCGTCTCGGCGGCGAAGATGCGCTCGATGCCACTTTCGAGCACGCGATAGATGAACAGAGCATGGCGCGTGACCACGTCCCCGCCGAGCTTCTTGCTGGCTTGGGCACGGATGACGCCGCGCACGATGATCTCGGCCCGACCATCACCCGAAACGTCCTGGGCCGTAACCTGAAGCACGTCCTCAGGCTTGTCTACGCCGATGGTCGTGTACGCGTAGCTCCGCCCTTCGCGGAACTTTTTTCCGAATACGACAATGTCTTTACCATGAACGAGCACGCGCTCGAGGGTCGGATCGGCGGCCACGTCCGTCACGAAATCGAAGCGCGGGTCGAGCTTCTTCATCCCGCGCTCGCTGCGATACAAGCCGTACACTTGATCCATCAACTCTTCAGCCGTCGGCGGCCGCGGTCGCGGCGCGTTGCCCCCGGGAGAAACCTCGTCCGAGCCGGCTGCAGTGCTCGAGGCGCCGCGTCCCCCCGCTTCGTGGCCCGGTGGCGGTCCCTTGCCGGACCAGAATTTCGTGCCCTTGGCTTTGGGAGGTTTGATTTTCGCCTTGCCCGTCTTCTCGTCGACGAGGTTGAAGCTTTTGCCATCCCAGGCGTAGCTGCGGCTCTGGGTTTCGTGCCAGGGCAACAACACCGGAAGCGTGTCTCCGCCCGCAGCCGTCGCGTCCCAGGTATCTGGATCAACCTTGCCCTCGGCAACGCGGATGGTGATCGCCGGCTTGCCGCGATGCTTCTCCAACACAACCTGGTTGTCGACGCGGTTGTCTCCCTTAAACAGTCCCACCTCGTGTTGGAACACGAGCACGGGCGGGCCGTCGGCGGCCTGAAACTGCCACACCTCCAGAAGCTCGCGGCCGTCGCTCGCAGTGCCAGTCTCGCGCTGGACGACCAGTTCGTCTCGCCCGTCACCGGTGAAGTCCTGCAGGGTCAGGCGCTTCAGCTGCTTGGGCGAGCGCACCTGAAGGTCGTGATAGTAAAACTCGGTCCCCTTCCGGTAGTTCCAGCCGGTTACCGTCAGATAGCGATCGAACACCGCCACTCGCTCTTTCATCGCATCGCCCACGACATTGCCGACGGCTTCGCGATGTGGACGTGGGTCCAGACCTTTGGCAAGCACCAGCGCCTGATTGAGGGCGTACTCGGACTGGATCGTCAGCGGCGGCATCTGCCCCCCTTGCCGCGTGCTGGTGCCGATCACGACAGCCGTGCCCCCATCACTGTCGCGATACGTAAGCGCGCCGCGCAACCCCGTGCGCGTGGTAGCCGCTTGCGGAAAAGCGCGCCACGGGATCTTGGCCTCGAG
>CAZNZA010000268.1:0-2976 GCA_964577325.1 uncultured Polyangiaceae bacterium | reverse complement strand
GTCATCGCTTCACCTGCAGCTGTTGCTCCTCCGCCTCCAGTTCGGCCAAGGCCTTGGCCAACTCTTCCTGTTCTTGAGCATCGAGTTCGGCAAAGGCATCGGCCTCGGCAGTCGCTCCCACGCGTACGGGTTCTGGTGCCCGGGTGGGTTCGGGCGGCGGAGCCAGCCCCATCTTGCGCTTCAGTTCGAGCAAATCTTCGTCGGCCCCACTCGTTGCTTCCAGCTCCTGAAAACGGTGAGCCAGCACGTCTCCCGTGTACGCTTCAGAGATTTCTGCACTGGCGTCGGCCTCGGCTTCCATCTGTTCGATCCGAGACGCCATTTGATCGAAGGCTTCGAAGGCGCTGGCGTTCTTCAGTCCACTCATCGTTTCGTGAATCGCCTTCTGCGCTTCTGCGCGCTTCTTGCGAGCGATGAGCACGCCCTTCTTGCGCTTCGCCTCTTCGATCTTGTTATTCAGCGCGCGCAAAGCCAGCTTGAGTTGGTCAACGGCAGCCTTCTGCTTTTGCCACTGCTCGCGGTGCTGGGCGACCATGCTGTCGTACTCTTTCTTGCGCGCCAGCGCCTCGCGGGCCAAGGCGTCGTTGCCAGCACGAACGGCCAGCATTGCCTTCTTTTCCCACTCCGTCGCCTGCTGCGCCGCACTGTCCACTTGACGCGACAGGCGCTTTTCATCAGCGATGGCTCCAGCCACCTGCTTTTTTGCCGCCGCCAGCTGTTCACTCATGTCGATGATGAGCTGGTTCAGCATCTTCTCGGGATTTTCAGACGAGCTGATGAGCGCATTGATGTTCGACTTGATGAGTCGAGCGAGGCGAGCAAACAATCCCATTGGAAACCTTCTTTTAGTAACGTCGTGGTTGGTGAGGCGAAGGCCGGTCCGAGCACTGCGCGAGCGCTAGAACGAAACCGGCGTAAGAGAACGACCGCAGAAGAGATGACGGACGCTCAAGGCGCTGCCGTAATCGTGCCGCGCAGCAAAGGGACGTGTTCGGCTAGAGCGAGGTCGAAGTCGGACAGAACCGCTTCGAGTTCATTGGGATCGAGACTCACGAGCTCGAGCGCTGACAAGAGCACGACGGAGTCCTGGGTCAGCGCGTACGACGCGTGCACGAGGGCAGAAGCGTTGAGCTCGAGCAGCATTCGGAACAGATTCAGCTGCTCGCTGGGTTCCTCGGGAACCGCTCCCACCTCGATCTGTGCCACGAGCACGGGATCGCTCAGCTTCAGCGCCGCTGGCGGCTGATGAGGAGCCAAGGGAACGAGCACGGTCGTGTCGTCGACGCGCTCGAACTTGCGGTCGAGACGAATCAAGAGCGCCTCGATGTCCTGGATCGTAGTCACCATGGGCGCGACGGTAGCATGGGAGACGCGCCCTGAGCCACCACCCCGACGTCACTCGGGTGGCGGGAAGCTCTGGGTGCACAAAAGGACGTTGCAGCCGACCACGATATGAATAGACTCGGCCATGTTTGAGCCGAACCTCACTTTGAGCCTGACGTTCGATGACGTCATGCTGGTCCCCGCCTACAGCGATGTGCTCCCTGCTGAGGTGGACACCCGCACCAAGCTCACCCGCGAGATCGAGCTGCGCATCCCGCTCCTGAGCGCAGCCATGGACTCCGTCACGGAGAGCCGCACGGCCATCACGATGGCGCGGGAAGGTGGGGTCGGTGTGATTCACAAGAACCTGCCCGCCCGCGACCAGGCAGCGGAAGTGGAACGCGTGAAGCGGGCGGAAACCGGCATCATCGCCAATCCCATCACAGTGGAGCCGAATACTCCCCTGCGCGTAGCGCTCGAGCTGATGCGCAAACACAACATCAGCGGCCTGCCGGTGGTGGAGGGCCCGACGGCCGTGGGGATCCTCACGGCGCGGGACGTGCGTTTCGAGAACAACCTCGACCAACCCGTCAGCGCTTTGATGACGACCAACCTCATCACGGTGCGCCCAGGGGTTGCCGCCGACGAGGCCAAATCCCTGCTTCATCGGCATCGCATCGAGAAGCTATTGGTCGTGGATGGTCGTCAGCTGTTGGGGCTCATCACCATCAAAGATTTGCTTCAGGCCGAGCTCAACCCGCTGGCAAACAAGGATACGGAAGGGCGGCTCATCGTTTGTGCCGCCATCGGCCCCGGCAAGGACCGCCAAGAGCGAACGGATGCGCTGATTGACGCGGGCGTGGACGCGATCGTCATCGATACCGCCCACGGCCATTCCGAAGGCGTGCTCAGCGCGGTGCGAGCCACCCGCGCCCGGCATCCCAAGATTCAAATCATCGCCGGCAACATCGCAACGGCGGAAGCTGCCCAGGCGTTGATCGACGCCGGAGCAGACGCGCTGAAGGTGGGCATCGGCCCAGGGAGCATCTGCACGACGCGCATGGTCGCGGGCGTAGGCGTGCCGCAAATTACTGCCGTTGCCCAGTGTGCGGCGGTCGCGGATAAGGCCGGAGTCCCGGTGATTGCCGACGGTGGCGTCAAGTACTCCGGCGAGGTCGCGAAAGCGATAGCCGCCGGGGCCTCGAGTGTGATGCTGGGCTCGGCTTTCGCCGGCACGGACGAAGCGCCCGGCGAGCTCGTGCTGTATCAAGGGCGCAGCTACAAGTCGTACCGCGGCATGGGTTCACTTGGCGCCATGAAAGAGGGCAGCAAGGATCGCTATGGTCAGGGTGGCACCGCCGACGAGAAGCTCGTCCCCGAAGGCATCGAAGGACGCGTACCCCATCGCGGACCGCTGCGCGCCATCATCCACCAGCTGGTCGGCGGCCTGCGCGCGGGGATGGGTTACACGGGCAGCCACAACATCGACGAGATGCGGCGCAATGCCCGTTTTTGCCGCATCACGGCTGCCGGCTTGAAAGAGAGCCACGTCCACGACGTCTACATCACCGAAGAGGCCCCTAACTATCGGGTCTAATGCGCGCCGCGAGGCGGCATCCAGCTCAACGGCTGCTCCGGCCTTCATCGCGATTG
>CAZNZA010000267.1:0-4636 GCA_964577325.1 uncultured Polyangiaceae bacterium | reverse complement strand
TCAGCACTTGCAGTTGAGGAGTCACTGGTGGCTCGGAGCACGAGCCGCCGAAGTCAGGAGTGACGCAGTAGCCGTCCCGGCAGACGAACCCAGGCAGACATGAGCGCGTACAACGCAACTCGCAGTTGTCCGCTTCATAGTCGGGGTTGAACAGGCACGCGGTTGCAGCGCCTGCCGACGTCACGACAGCGGCTATGCGCGTGAAGTTGTGCGTCCAGGCCATCAAAACGTTCCTCCATAGCCTGCCCAAACGCCGCGTCCGTTTCCGTGCACTTGTAAGGAACTGTGAAGGACAGGTGTGGCATCGGGTGAGCTCATCGTTTCCTCGTTGGGCGCGAGCAACACCACGAGGCCCGCTGCCCCCAGAGCAAGCGCAGACACACCAAACGTCACGGCCATGGTATCTTCCCGCGCCTCGCGCGCGACCAGCGGCTGGGAGGCCTCATCCCACGTGCGGGAGGGGTCGTCCGCGAGATGAGACGTTAGGGTCTCGAGTTCACGGTTCGTTCCCGCTGCTTTGAATCCGTAAATTACCGACACGATGGCGCTCGCGCCACTGGCGGCGAGCAAGCCGTAGCCCCAAGTGTCGTATGACGCGGCCGACGTCCTGAGAACCTCGTCGCGTGGCCCCGTTGGCAGCGACGTCCGAACTGCGCGCGGTTCGCCGGTCGCCTTCTCGTCTGACACGGGGGGGACGACCGGCTCGACGACGTTGTGTTGGGTTTCCAGCGGCTTTCCAACGGTCGTCGCTTCCGCCGAAACCGGTGCTGTAGAGGCAGCTGGACAATCCTCCTCCAACGCCAGCTTGCCCTCGTAGAAGCCCGCAGGCGGATCCGACTCTTCGTCCACATAACGCTGCAAGTGCAGGCGCGCTGCCGGGCAGTCCCCGAGACTTGCATAGGCGCGCGCCAAGTTGAAGAGCATGGCGGGGGTTGGCTGCAGAGCGTAAGAGCGCTCGAACAGCGTCACGGCTTGCCGAAAGTCCCCGCGAGTGAACGCCTCCATGCCGTCCCAGAGCAGTCTGTCGGCCTCAGCGTGAGCGACCGGGCCGCTTGCGTTCGGTTCGTTTGCAGGCTGCGGATCGCTCGAGGCGTTTGGCTGGCTCAATGAGCTCGACTCGTGCGCAGGCTTCGACTCGTGTGCAGGCTTCGACTCGTGTGCAGGGTTAGATTCGCCCGGTCCAGGCGTCATCGATTCGCCCGCGTTTCCTTCCAGTTCGCCCGCGGCTGCCGGCAAGGGACGGGTGGCCAACGTGAGGCAGAACCAGGAAAGCAGGCTCGCTACCCTGCGGGCGCTACCTCTTCTCCGTGAACCTGCGAAGCTGGCAGACGTGTTCATCATCCGATGCTCGAGAGTAAGCGGGGCGCGAGCCGACGGATAGAGCGATCTTGCGTGGTCCAGCATTCGGTTGAAGCGACTCCCATGAGAATCGGCCTTCGATCAAATCTTCGCCGTTGATGGAGGAGCTTATTCTGAACGGATGCGCACGGGCCGCACGAACTAGCGGCGCTAGTCCAGCTCCACCAGCGAGCGCCACGTGGAGCAAAACGACCGACCTCGAGCCGCTCCACTGTCAACGTTTTTATGTCCGAAACCGAACTGACCACAGCTAGAGACGAGCGATTAGGGTGGTAGCAACGCTATCCGGAGCAGTATTCTAGTGTCAGTGGGCACGGAAAAGACAGCGGCCGTCGCGGCGACCAGCAGTGAGCGAACGACCCCTGCATCGGGGCCTGAGCGGATAGGGTTAACTGCGCCCTCGCGAGTAGGTCAGGAATGGAATGGCAGCATGGTCCAACCTGGCAGCGTCCTCGCCGAGCGCTATCAGATCATGCGGTTGATTGCTCGCGGTGGCATGGGTGAAGTTTACGAAGCTCATGACCTGGCTCGGGAGAAGTTGATAGCGCTCAAAATATTAACCCATTGCGACGATGATTCTGACGCGGCCCAGCAACTCAGGGCTGAGGTGGAGCTGGCACATCGGGTGACTCACAAGTACGTGTGTCGCACCTTCGACCTGGGCGTGCATAGGGGGGAGTCGAACGCCCAGGTGTTGTTCATCACCATGGAGCTCATCAACGGCCGCAGCTTGAGTCAGCACCTGCGCTCCGCTGGCCCGCTGACGCCCGTAGATGCCTGTCGTGTCGGGCTGCGAATTTTGAAGGGGTTGGAGGCCGCCCACGACGCTGGGGTGCTGCACCGGGACCTAAAGAGCGACAATCTCATGCTGCGCGATAGCGCGGATGGGGAGCTCGTTCCCGTCATCATGGACTTCGGCCTTTCCAAGAACCTGAGTACTGGTTCGACGAGTGGCAACGGCGAGGAGGCGTTAGCCGGCACCCTGGCGTACCTTGCACCAGAGCAGTTGCAGGGTAAGTGCCCGCGCGTGACCACAGACTTGTACGCATTCGGACTCGTGATGTTCGAGATGCTCACCGCCAAGCTGCCCTTTGCCGCGGCCACGCCGGCGCTGGAAGCGCTGAAGCGGCTGCAGGAGCCAGCGCCTTCCGTGTTGCAGTTCAGCGTCGGAGTTTCATCGCAGCTTGCACGCTTCGTAGCCCAATGTTTGGAGCGCGACCCCAGCAAACGTTTTCCTTCTGCGCGTGTAGCACGGGAGCAGTTAGTCTTAGTTCCTGAGCTGATAGATGTAGGTTACCGGACGACGCTCGGAGCCATCGAAGGCTCTTACGTCTCTACGACCAAAAGTTCGCCCGGCACGAGTCGCAAGCGGTTGTCGAACACCTGGCGCCTGAGCTTGTCCGCTCTCGTAGCTGTGGTGCTGGCAAGTCTGGCGACGACGTGGCGGCGTCCCTCGGCAACGGTAGCTCCCGACCAAGGCACGCACCCAGCACACCCAGCAGCGGAGCTTGTCACCGACGCTCCAACCGCGCTCGTAGCCCCGTCGCCTTCGGAATCCGCTGCGGAGCGTTCATCACCAGCAGACATCCACCCGCTCTCGCCCAGCACGCGTGACGTTCAACCCGAGACACGGAGCGTGCCCGTAGCCACGTCGAAGCCGAAAACCGCTCGAGCGGCGCGTCCCTCCGCTACTCCTGCGCGGGTTGCAACGTCTTCACGTGTCGGTGGGTCGGAGCTCGCTGAGCGAAGCAAGCAACTCGTGCAGCCAACGTCTGCGCCGCCTGCGCCCCGTCAGTGTCCGCCGGGCATGCTGTGTCCAGGACGCAGAGCTGACAGCGATTGAGCGGGGAGGCGTCACAGAAGGGACCGGCCCCACCGCCGCTTCACGGTTGGGCCACGAACGGCTTGCCACTGTATTGGGTTTGAAGCACATCTGACCTACGTGGATCCGTTGCGCACGAGGCTGTGGTGGGCGTTGTGCCTGTGTCAATGCAGCCCGCGCACAGAACCGGTAATTCCGGCGCTGCCGATGTGTGACGCGCCGCCTGCCGACATCGCTGCGTTGAGCGTGGCTGCTCCCGAGTCGGAGGTGGGCGTTGCGTTCTCTAGCCCGCTCAGTGCATTGACCCAGACGCTGGAGCGGCGAGTGCCGCGAACGCTGGCGCAAGGCCGAGACCAAGCCATTGGAGCAGCGGGCCGCGTCACGTACAAGATCGAGCGCGACGCTCTGCGGCTTTCAGTACAGCCCCAGGAGGTATCACTCTTTACGACGTTGACCGGCACCATCCATGTCTGTAAACCTGTGGGTCCTTTCTGCGTAAGCTACGGTAGCTGCCGGCCGACGTGGCGGGTGCAAGCCGGCCTGCCCAGCGACTTCGATCGCGATCCTCGATTACGTGCATATGTGGACGTGAAACTCGACCGGGGCTGCGTCTTGAGTCCGGTGGGTTACGACGCAACGGCCGAGCTGGAACGGATCACGCGTTCAGAGGCTCGCCATGTGCGACGCCGTATCGACACCGAATTGGCCAATGTGCAACAGCAGCTTGATTTCGCTTGGCAGCAACTGCAAGAGCCGCAGCACCTGGACGCTGACCTTTGCTTGCGCTTTGTACCAAGCGCAGTGAGTTACGAAGGGCCGCAGCAGTCCGTCGGCGGAGAGGTGACGCTGCACATCTCGGCACGAGGTAAGGTGGTCACAGACTGCGCGTCCGCCGAACAGCTGTTTACCTGGCAGCCGCGTCGCCAAGGGGTGCCTGAGCCACAGCTCCTATTGCGTACCAGCGTCCATTGGCCCCTCGCAGACTTTGAAGCGCAGCTGGCGGCTGCGCTAGGCCAGGACATCGCGCTCCGCGTCGTCGGCCCGGCCGCGGATGCAGCGTCACCGGCTGCATCAGGTACGCTCGGCCCGGCGAGCAATCGGCTCTACGTCGGGCTGCCGCACAACGCCGGCTGCAGGCGCTGGCTACAGGTGAAACCAATCGTGCAGTCTTCACAGGTGAGGCTCGAGGCGCTAGATGGTGAGCCGCAGGAACGAGCCCGCCTAGACACGGCGGGTGTCGACATTCCTCCCCAGGTGGCACTTCTGCTCCAGCACCTCGCCCGCATGCCGACGCTTTGGGATAGCAGCCGCGAACAAGCGCAGCAACGGGGAGTTCTGGTTCAGGGCGCCACCCAGGCGCGTGTCGACGTGGTCGTCGACGCGGCTGGCCTCCAATTCTGGCCCACGTTGCACGGGAGTGTGAGGGTGAGCCCGGAGTGGACGCGGATTGACAGC
>CAZNZA010000266.1:0-4637 GCA_964577325.1 uncultured Polyangiaceae bacterium | reverse complement strand
GTCAGGGAGTTCGATAGGCCGGGAAAAAGTTACGCGCCGCCAATGTCTCCCTCGACACGGATAGTTCACGCGCGCGCCGTTGCGTCAGGCGATCGTACTCGGCGTCGTTGAGCACCGCGCGCGCCAGCCAGAACTCGAGGAGAGTCCCTCCGAACCCAGCCTTGAAACGAAACAGCCCGTCGTTGTCACTCGTGCCACCGCCCAGGTGAAGCGAGTCGTAGCCGCGTTCAATCCCCCACGCGATGGCGGTGTCGAGCAGCAGGTTGTTCGCGCCGTCGCGAGCGGCGTCGCGGCTAGAACCTGCGAGATGGTAGTGCACGATGCCCTTCCAAGTCATGAACAAGGCCGCTGAAACCGTCGCCCCCGAGGCATCGGCAACCTCACCGAGCATCAGTTGGTCGCCCAGCGCCGCCAGCAGCGAGACATAGTAGTCGTCCGAGAAGTAGTAGCTCTTCCTGGCATTTAGGCGGTCCATCGTCGATTCGTACAGACGTCGAAACGGTGCACCGCTTTGGAGATCCGCGGCAGCAGCCGGGCGCAATCGCGCCAGATACCCAAGCCGCTGTGCTTTTCGAATGGCTGTCCGCGAGCGTCCCTCGCAACTCTTCCAGTAGCTGTCGTAGCCCCCCGCGAGGTCAACCAGGATCGTATGGTTGAACGGTGCAGCTTGAAGCGCGTCGTCAGTCGCCAGGAGTTGCTCGCGTCCAGGCACGATGCTTCCCAGTCGCAGAAACTCAGCGACACAGCCGCGCGCTCTACTCGCTTCACGAAATCGCTGACGAAATTCGGCCCAAGCCTGAGCCTGCGCGCGTTCAACGGCCCACACCCCGGCGTATCCGTAAGGCGACGCGATGTCGTACTGCGGCATGCCGTCCGATGATCCAGGGATGGGACGTTTGACGTAGGGATAAAGGAATTCGCCGCGATTGCCGACCGCCAGTTCCCAGGTGCCGTCCTCCATCGTGGCTGCGGCGCGGCCGTACCCCGGAGAAAAGTAGACGTCGGGCCAATCGAACGCCGCTCTCTCGGCCTCGTCGGCGTTCAGGAAGTCTACGGAAATCACGGCCCAGGACCTTACTCGGACTCGACCTCGCTGGCGAGGGAGGTGTGAGGATTGTCTAGCAAGGGAGTGGATACATGAATACGATTGCCCAACGATGGGCCGTGACGAATCGAAGTGGTGGCAAGGCAACAAAGCCTTACGCGTCAAGCGCCTGATCGATATAGCTGGCGCCTCACTAGGCCTCGTTCTAGCGGCGCCGGTCATGATGGTGACGGGAGCGGCGCTGTGCCGGAGCGGAGTTGTACTGTTCCGTCAGCGGCGCCCGGGTTATCGCGGGGAAACCTTCGAGATCCGAAAGTTCAGGACCATGCGCGAACCCACTCCCGGCGAGAATCGGTACCGTTCGGATGACGAGCGGACTGACAGGCTGGGTAAGTTCCTTCGGAAGACGAGCATCGATGAATTGCCGGAACTCTGGAATGTCCTCGTGGGGGATATGAGCCTGGTCGGCCCGCGACCACTACTGGTGGAATACCTACCGAAGTACACTGCTGAGGAAAGTCGCCGCCATCAGATGCCGCCAGGAATAACCGGATGGGCGCAAGTGAATGGGCGGCAGAACATCACATTCAGCCAACGCCTGGCGCTCGACGTTTGGTACGTCGACAATTGGAGTCTTGCGCTCGACTTGAAGATACTTGCACGCACACTGGGAGCGATCATTTGGGATTCTCATGAAGCCGTGGGTAGCGCCGGGCTCGACGCTGTCGACGACATTGGCTTGTCCGCGGATCGGGAAAGAAAGGGTGCAGCGTGAACTTGGTTGTTGAAGACATCGTCCTGCGGCAGCTGGAACGCCGAGATCTCGAGGCCCTCTACCAGTTCAAGAACGATGTCGAGGTAGCGTCGCTACTCGGCGGCTACTCGCGAGGCTATTCGGAGACCGGTCTAGCAGAGTGGGTGGAGGCACATCGACGTCGTCATGACGAGGTCCTTTGGGCCATCGCCGACGGGCTATCCGACAGCTGCCTCGGTCATGTGGGCTTCTATCAAATCGACCATCGTATACGGTCGGCGGAGTTCGCCATCTTGCTCGGCGACAAGGCCCGCTGGGGTAAGGGCTTGGGCACCAGCATTACGCGCGCCGTGGTGAATTACGGGTTTGATTGGCTCAATCTGAATCGCATCGAGCTGAGCGTTCTGAGCACCAACGAAAGAGCCGTTCACTTGTACCAAAAGCTGGGTTTCACGGTCGAGGGCACCCGCCGTCAGGCCCAGTTCAAGGACGGCCACTACGTAGATGTGACGCTGATGGGCCTCCTGCGCGCAGAGAACCGGCCGTGAGCGATTGGGAGGCGGGGTCGGAGTATCACTACGGTTGCCTGCAAGGCGGCGCACGCCCCGATCATCCATGGACCAAGCGACAGGTTTACGGCGGATCGGGTCGAGACGTCATGCGCGCGTTGCTGGGCATGCTTCGCGGCAAGGGGGTCGAGCGGATCTGGCTGCCGTCCTACTTTTGCCAAGAGGTCGTGGAAGCGATTCGAGAAGAATTCACCGTGGCGACGTACCGTGACTTGCCGGTAGCTGGCACGCCGAGCTCGCTCGATGAGCTCCTGTTCGCTCCCGGCGACTGCATCCTGTTTGTGAACCACTGGGGCGTTCGCGCGGCGCCAGACTTCGATGAGCCACAACGCCAGGGCATCGTCGTTATCGAGGATCATACCCATGATCCGTGGTCGGCGTGGGCGTATGGAAGTCGAGCCGACTACTGCGTCGCCTCGCTGCGCAAGTGCTTGCCGATCCCCGATGGTGGCGTCGTTTGGTCCCCACGCGGTGAGCAGTTGCCCGACGCCCTCTCTCTAACGCCTGAGCACCAGATAGCTTGCCACGCCAAGCTGTCGGGCATGTTACTCAAGAGCGCATACCTGACGGGGCAGTTTCTTGAGAAGGACGAGTATCGAGCCCTACTGCAGTCGGGGGAAGCAATCATGGCAAGCGGAGTCGCATCCGGCATATCGCCGCTGTCGCGTCACCTGTTGCAGTGCCTGGACGTTCACGGCTGGCGTCAACGACGCTTGGACAACCTCGAGCACCTCACGGAACTGCTGAAGAAGGCCGAGATTGCCCCGATTGCAAGCTCTGCGGTTCCCTCCGACCAAGTGCCGCTGGGCGCTGTGTTGACGCTACCGAACGCTCATGCTCGCGACGCGTTAAAGAACCACTTGATTCGCGAGCGGATCTATCCGGCGATCCTTTGGCCAATAGAAGCCGCTCCAACGCTCGTCGACGAACAGCTCGTTTCCCAACGCATGTTATTCATACACATCGATGGTCGCTATACGGCGTCCGACATCGAGCGCATTGCCGAAGCGATCCGCCGTTTCTCCGACTAGAGGGGAAACCGGCCATCGTTTCCTTTTGTACCCGACCGTAACCACAACAACATCTTCTCAGGACATCCCGTGCCTCGCGTTTACCTTTCCCCTCCCCACGTTGGCCCCGAAGAGCGACAACTGCTGCTCGACGCTTTCGACTCGAATTGGATCGCGCCTCTGGGCCCGCACGTGGACGCGTTCGAGCGTGAAGTCAGCGCCTACGTGGGCGTCCAAGCCGCCGCAGCACTGTCTAGCGGCACCGCCGCTCTGCACCTCGCGTTGTTGCTGCTGGGGGTCGAAGCTGGCGACGAGGTAATCGTGGCTGATCTGACGTTCGCAGCAACGGCCAATGCCGTGCGCTATGTTGGCGCCATACCGGTATTCGTCGACGCCGACGAAGCCACGTGGACCCTAGATCCGGATCTGCTGGAGGAAGCGATCGTCGAGCGCTCGCGGCGGGGCAAGCGTCCGAAAGCCATCGTCACCGTGGACCTCTACGGACAGTGTGCCAACTACGAGCGCATCGGCGCACTGGCGCAACGCTATGAAATCCCCGTCGTACAGGACGCCGCTGAGGCACTGGGTGCCAGCTACGGGTCGGCAAAGGCCGGTGCCCAAGGGCTCTACTCGATCCTTTCGTTCAATGGCAACAAGATCATCACCACGAGCAGTGGCGGCATGTTGCTCAGCAACGACCAGGCGTCGATCGAACAAGCCCGCAATCTCGCCAGTCAAGCGCGGGATCCTGCGCCCCACTACGAACACTCCCGGGTCGGTTACAACTACCGCATGAGTAACCTACTGGCGGCAGTCGGACGCGGACAGCTCCGAAATCTGGATGCACGCGTGCACGCCCGGCGCGCCAACTTCGACGCTTATCACTCCGCCTTGGCTACCCTTCCCGGCTGGAGCTTCATGCCGGAAGCGCCGTATGGCCGCGCCACGCGCTGGTTGACCTGCGCTACGATCGATTCGGCAGCGTCACCAGTCACCCGCGACGTCATTCTCGGGGAACTCGCCAAGGCTGACATCGAGGCAAGGCCGGTGTGGAAGCCGATGCACCTGCAACCGGTCTATCGAGAGTTCCCGATGTTTGGTGGAAGCGTCAGCGCTCGGCTGTTCCGCGACGGCATATGTTTGCCGAGCGGCTCGAGTCTCGCCCAAGAGGATCGGAACCTGGTGATCGAGCTCGTGCAGGAGCAGTTCGGCCGGTGAAAACGCAAAAGCGGCGCTTGCTATGAAGCAAGCGCCGCTCG
>CAZNZA010000265.1:0-4655 GCA_964577325.1 uncultured Polyangiaceae bacterium | reverse complement strand
CTCACGCCGCTGCTCGTGGATGGGCAAGCGCAGGAGGGTTCGGATTGGCCCCCTAGCCCTTTCTAGGGCAGCGGAAACGCCCTAGATGTGGCGCTGACGATTCATACGGCGACTGCGGGCGGTTTGAGCAAGCGCGTACAATCCACGCGGCGCGCGTTCGCTCAGACTGCCCCCATTCATGGCAAAGCGAACGTCATCATGGGGCTTGAACGAGGTCGGTTGTCCAGCGGGTGCTCGGCGTCAGCTCTCGTATAAGTGGTGGGCGGTGAGCATGTCGCTGCTCGTGGCACTCGCCTGCAGCGGCGAACGCCCGAAATTTGGCCAGCGCAGAGCGGCAGCGTTGGGGGCGGACGGCGGGACGGCGGGTGAGACGACGAGCTCGACGTCCTTCTCCGGAGACGGAGTCACCGGGGCTTCCGCAGGGTCCACGAGTGGGATCACTGGCAGCGTCCAACCCGGCAATTCCCCAGCAGGTAATTCCTCCACGGCACCAGGCGGCTTGGGTGGCTCGGCCGGCTCGGGCGGTGGCCCCTCATCCGGAGGTAACGGTACCGATGGCGCACCGACGTCACTTGCCGACGCGATGAACGCCGCAAGCTGCGGCGACGGCGTGCTCGACGAGGGCGAGGCGTGTGACGATGGCCCGCTCAACAGTGCCACCGAGCCCGACGCTTGTCGCTCAACCTGCACGGCGGCGCGCTGCGGGGATGGAGTGATCGACACGGATGAGGCGTGCGACGAAGGAGTGCTCAACAGCGATACAGCAGCGAACGGTTGTCGCACCGATTGCCGAGAAGCAAGCTGTGGAGATGGCGTGTTGGACGCCACCGAAGGCTGTGATCAGGGCGCGGCAAACGGCTCTGGTGACGCCAACGGTTGTAGCGCGACTTGTCAACTACCGGGTTGCGGCGACGGCGTCGTGGGGTCCGGAGAAGCGTGCGACGACGGCGACGACAACGACGACTCCGCGCCCGACACTTGTCGCACGACCTGCCAACGCTCCAGCTGCGGGGATGGGGTTGTCGACAGCACCGAAGCCTGCGACGACGGCGCCTCCAACAGCGGCAGCCAAGCCGACGCCTGTCGCCCGGACTGTTCCGAACCCCGCTGCGGAGACGGCGTGACAGATTCGGAAGAAGAGTGCGATGGGCAAGCCGACTGCAACGCGGACTGTCAACGCATCGTGTGCGGTGACGGCCGTAAGGAAGGGGATGAGGCGTGTGATCTCGGTCCGGACAACTCGGACACGGGCGCCTGCACGAGCGAGTGCCGAGAAGCAGGGTGTGGGGACGGCGCAAAGTTAGCGAGTGAAGCGTGCGACGATGGGGTACTTTCCGGGGCCTATGGGGAGTGCGCACCCGGCTGCGTGTTTGCCCCCCGCTGCGGTGATGGCACCGTGGACCAAGACCACGAGGCGTGCGACGACGGCGTGAACGCGGGGGGATACGGCAAGTGCAAATCCGACTGCCAATGGGACGCGCGCTGCGGCGATGGAATGATTCAGAGTGAACACGGTGAACAATGCGAAAGCGGCAGCAACTGCAAGGAGTGTCGCACGCTGGCAGCCGCTCAAGTTACGAGCTTCACTTCGGCAGACTCCGTCTTGCCTGCAGGTGGGGGTTCAACCACGTTGTCCTGGGTGGTGCGGGATGCCCAGAGCCTACGCGTCGAGCCCGGCCCCGGGACGGTCACGGGCAACAACGTCACGGTGAACGTGACGCAGACGACGACGTTCACCTTAACCGCTCAAGGTTCGGGCGGCAACGCCTCGGCGACCGTCACGGTAACGCTATCGGCCAAGGGCGTGCAAGACGAACTGAAGCTGCAGTTCGGGGGCGCTAGCGGCAGCCAAACGCAGGAGTACTTGGCCGACTTAGCAGTAACCGGCAACACGCTCTACGTCGCTTACTCGGGCGAGGTTGCAGGCAAAAGCAACGACGGATTTCTGCGGTCTCTCAAAGACGGACAGGCAACGTGGACGCGCAGCTTTTCGACCGCTGAGACTGATAGCGTGAGTGCCGTTGCCCTTGCGTCCAACGGAGAAGTAGTGGTGGTAGGCAACAGTGCGGGGTCGCTCGAGTCGGGACGGGGGGCGGACGCGTGGGGCGACGGCTTTGTGGCACGGGTTTCCGCAAACAACGAGCTGCGCTGGCTGAAGATGATCGGAACCCCGGCTGAAAATGAGCAGGTCAACGACGTCGCCACGGACGCGAACGGAAACGCCTACGTGTGCGGACAAGGTCCGGACGTGATCGATCCTGAGAGCTGGTATAGCGACGCTTTCGTGCAGCGATTCTCCGCGGCGGGCGCTCCTGGCTGGAAAGCGAACTTGCATTCTGACGTGGCGGATTCTGCGACGGCAGTTGCCGTCGATGCTCAGGGCAACGTGATCGTTGCGGGCACGACGGACGGCACGCTAGGCGACGATCTCACGAGCGCCGGCGACCGAGATCTCTTCGTCGCCAAGTTCGATCCCAACGACAGTTCGGGCGAACCGCTCTGGCTGCGCATGCTGGGCAGCGAAGACGCCGACTTCGCGCACGATATCGTGGTCGATGGGTCCGGCGATATCTACTTGGCCGGAGCCAGCGGCGGTACTCTCGGCGCGCAACGCTTCGGCGATCACGACGCCATCTGGGCAAAATTCAGTGGCCGCGACGGTACCGTGCTTGCCAAGCGGCAATTCGGCACCGAGGCCGTGGACAACGCCACCGCTTTGGGACTCGACGCTGAGGGCAATTTGTTCATCGCCGGCCTGACCAACGCTCACCTCGACCGCGACTTCGGCAGCCCCTCCCCCCCTGACGCCTTCATCGCCAAGTTCAGCACCCGCGATACTCCCGACTGGGTGCGCCAATTCGGCTCCAAGGGCACCGAGGAGATTGCGGCACTCGCGATAGATTCAGCTGGCCGCATCGTGCTCGGCGGCCACACCACCGGCACCTTGTTCAGCGGGGGCAACGGCAGCAACGACGCGTTCATCGTGCGCTACAAGTGAAGATCGAACATCGAACTGTTTCACGTTGCTCCCGCGTCGCGAACGACTGCCGCTACAGCGCCCGAACGATCTCCTCCGACACCTCCCAGAGCCGGGCGGCGAGCGTGGCGTCTTCTGCGTCGGCGCGGGGCTTTTTGACGTTCGAGTCCGAGAGGTAGCTGCCCGCCAAGGGCAGCGCCTTCGGGCTGACCGCGGCGAATACGGCGGTCGCTGCGCCCTCGTCGACTGATTTGAGGAATAGCTGTCCCATGGCGGTGAACACCCGACTGAGCACCGGCCCCAGGTTGCGCGCGAGGTTGGTGGCAACGACGCCGGGGTGCACGGCGTAGGCCGTCTTCTTGGTGCCGGTGAAGCGCCGCTGCAGCTCTTTGGCGAAGAGCAGGTTGGCCAGCTTTGACTGACCGTAGGCCCGTAACGGCTGATACCCCTTGTCGCCCGAGAGGTTGTCGAAGTCGATGCCGCCCACGGGCGCGCTCCGGTGCCCTTCACTGCTGAGCATTACCACCCTACCTTCGTCTTTGAGCTGCTCGAGCAGGCCCGTCACCAGCATGAAGTGCCCGACGTGGTTGGTGAAGAACTGTAGCTCGTAGCCCTGCGCCTTCTCGAGCTTCGGCAGCATCATGATGCCAGCGTTGCAGATGATCGCGTCCAACTGGTGACCATCTGCCTTGACCGCTGCAACGCACCCGCGCACGGACGCAGGGTCCGACAGCTCGCACGCGTAGCCGACAGCCTTGCCGGGAAACATCGCGCAGGCCGCGGCAGCCTTCTCCGTCGTGCGCGCCGTACCCAGCACCAGCGCGCCCCGCAGCGCCAACACCCGACACGCCTCCTGTCCGATGCCGGAGTTGCAGCCCGTCACCAGAATCGTTTGACCTTCGAGCGACAACCCTTCGGTGACCTGCTCCGCCGTCGACCCGTATCCGAAACCATTCGGTCCTGCTGAATGGAATCTTGCAAAGAAAGACATGTGAGTTCTCCTGTCGAGCCGCGAGAGCGGTGGACAATGCCGCGCCTCCGATCCATGCACGTACCTAGAGCGCTCGGTGGCTGGGTCTAGATCAAAAATGGGATGCACTCGCGCAAACGATTTCGAATTGCCGCGGGCCGGTCTAAGTCGGCGAGTACGGCAAACTGGTCGTCCAGGTTGAGCATGGGCGGCATCCATTGTTCGTGTTCATGATCTATGCCGGCCTTTCTCGTCCGCGAAGCAGTCCCTGACGACGCTCCCGATGCCATCGACGTCTTGCGCGCCTCCATCACGAACCTGTGCGTCGACGACCATTTGAACGACCCGCAGACTCTGGACCTCTGGTTGCGCAACAAGACGCTGCGAGACTTTCAGAGCTGGATCGAGGACGCCGAGGTTCATCTCGTCGTTGCAGCAGCATCGACTGCATCGATAGGGGTAGGATCCGTCCACAGTAGCGGGTGGATTCACTTGCTCTATGTCCGCCCCGGATCCCAACGCGTGGGGGTGGGCGCCGCCATACTACGTGCGTTGGAAGAACGAGCCGCGTCATGGGGCCTTCGCGAGCTCGGTCTCGGCAGCTCCGCCGACGCCCGTTCCTTCTACGAACACCACGGTTATGCTTCGACCGGTCCGCCAATGCCCGGTTTCGGCGTCTCACGGATCTTCCCTTACGCCAAACGCATC
>CAZNZA010000264.1:0-4667 GCA_964577325.1 uncultured Polyangiaceae bacterium | reverse complement strand
AACGGGAGGCTAACGGATGAACCCACACCAAGCATGCATCGAAGCTTGTAACGATTGCGCCGCGGCTTGTGAGAACTGCGCCAGCGAGTGTTTGAAAGAAGACGAAGTAAAAGCTATGGCGGATTGTATCGCCATAGACCGCGACTGCGCCGACATCTGTCGTCTGGCTGCCGCATGGATGCAGCGCAGCAGCCCCTTCTCAGCTCAGGTGTGCGAGCTGTGCGCCACACTGTGCGAAGCATGCGCAGAGGAATGCGCGAAGCACGAGATGGACCACTGCCAAGCCTGCGCTCGAGCGTGCCGCCGTGCGGCGGCTGAATGTCGCAAGATGGCATCGCGCTGAGTCACGGTAGACGAGCCTCAGATTCGGCCTGAGCCCAGCGCCCCAGCCACTCGCGAAACTCGGAGGGCGCGGATGCGCTGCCCAGCACAGGCGCGAAGCGCTGCAACGCATAATCGATCGGGAGCGCGAAGGACAAGCCTTGAGTGCCCCTCAAAATGAAGGATGAGATGGCAACGACTTCTCCTCGAGCGTTCACAACAGGCCCACCAGAGCTGCCACCATTGGTAGGGATGTCGGTTTGCAGATAGTACGTCCCCTGGAACGGGCGCGCGACGTAGGAGACGATGCCCCGCGCCAGGGAGAACGCCATCTTACGCGGCGCTCCCACTCCGTAAACCTCCTCCGCCATCGAAAGGCTGGTCACCGTCCCCAGGCGCGCCGGTTGCAGCACGTGCTCGGGGTTGTCGGCTTTCAACAACGCAAGATCGAGCTCTACATCCTCGTCGACTACCCGAGCGACGCGCCTGGTTCCGTCTGCAGTCACGAGGGTCACTTCTCGGGCCCCGTCGATGACGTGCCTACACGTGAGCACGTGACCGCTCTCGCTCACCACGACCCCTGCGCCGTACTCGGAGCCAGCTTGAATGAACACCGTGCTTCTGAACGCAACGCGACCGATGCGTTCGCGCGAGCTGATGTCGGCACGAGCGTGCGGCACCTGAGCAGCGGCCGAGGGCGGTTGGGGAGGCAGTGTCTGGGGGAGCACAGGCGTCGGCTGTTGCCCGGACACCCACTGTCGCCCGTCAGGCGCCCGCGCAGCTGAAGCTGAGGACGCGGCGGAACCCGGCCCCGCTTCAGTCCGTTGCGAGTCCGGCGCGGACATCGGCGGCTTGCGCTCGAGCTGCCATTGGCTAGCGACCTCCGCGCCCGCCGTTGCGCCGATACCCATCCCAAAACCGAGGCCGATCCCCCACACGAGCCGACCTAGAAGGTTCGAGCTCTTCGGCTGACTGCGCTTCTGCTCGGGGAAAGAGGCACCACCCTGAGACGTCGCCTCGCGGGCGGTGACTGAACTTTTCTCAACAGAATCGGGGGCGGCGGGAGCGTCGAGCATGGCAGGGGGCTGGCAAGATGGCACAACTGAGGCGGAGCAGCGAGAAAAGGGCCGCCTTGGTTGAACCTCCGCAGCGCTCTCAGAAGTCCTGTCTGTTCTCGTCGGACCTCTTCAGGCTCGGCGGTCCGAAAGCGTGCGCATTGATCCTGGGCGTCCCGGTTGCGGATACGACCAGCACCGGCCCTCACGTAAGGGCGGCGCTCCTGCTTGCGGTATCCGCACTGCCCCAGTGCCTCCTCTTGATGCCCGCTCAGCTCGCGGAATTGATGGCTTCAACCAGCTGCGCCTTGTTCATCTTGCTGCGTCCGCCGATGTCTAGCTGCTTGGCCTGATTATAAAGCTCGTCGCGCGTGCGGTCGCCCAAAGCGAGACGGGGATTACCCGTGCCTTGGGAACGGCGGTTCTTGGTCTTCCCCTGTTGTCTGCGCTGTTTGTTGACCGTGCGAGCGGCAATCTCCTTGGCGCGTTTTTCCGCCACACCTCGCTCTGCCTCGCTCTCCTTGATGTGTTCGTACTGTCGCTCCTCCTTGGAGCTCCAAACCTTGGGCATACGGACCTCCTCAGTTGATCGGTCTCAATTGATGGGAACTTGTTTGGAAGGGGAGGCATCGCTCTTCATACGCGCGATATGAACGCTCAGGACGCCGTCCTTGTACTCTGCGTTGATCGCATCCGCGTCTGCATCGTCGGGCAACGCGAAGGTTCGTGAGAAGCTCCCATAAGAACGCTCTACGCGGCGGATTCGCTCCTCGTCGCTGCGATGCTCCTGTCGACGTTCCCCGTGCAGGCGCAGCACGCGGTCGCGCACCGAGATGTTGATGTCCTCCTTCTTGACGGACGGGAGTTCCGCCCTCAGCACGTACTCGTCCGGCTTCTCACTGACGTCCACTGACGGCCGCCACTGAGTGAGCGATGACTCTCCAGCTGCCCGCAACAGGGGACTCGCGCCGATTAGGCGGTTAATCCAATTGCCCAGGTCGTCGAGCTCCGATAGCGGACTAAAACGTGTGATACCCATGACTGCTACATCCTTTCCAACCATTCGTTGCGCCGAACCTGGGTGCATCGCACGTGCCAGCTAGCCGTGCATGCGCACGCGTCTAAGCTTTACTAGGTCGCTACAGCGAGGCAGTTCGGAACGTGACGATAGCGCGCGAAGATATACGCACGGAGCCGTGCCAGCTAAGGCCGCTGACCTCTCGGCATGAACGTTGCTATCCATCGATAGCGCAGGTTGCCAGTGGGTCGGATCTCCTGGTTTACACACCTGCTTCAACCACTCAGCAGGCAGAAATCTCAATGCAAGAGCGAGAACACCCCCCAGTCCGAGGTTACGGCTGCGGCACCACCTACGACGAAAACCTCGAGTCTCCAAGCACCGTCGGCGATTCGAACCAGTTCGCTGCTGGTGAAAAAGATGGCTTCACGCAGACGCAGCGCAACATTGACGAACGCATACGCCACGAGGTGTGTCGGACGCTCAATGAGGACGACCAGTTGGACGCCTCGGAAGTGGTCGTGACAGTGGCGGACCGTGAGGTGACTTTGCAAGGCCGCGTGGACGACCAGCGATCGAAGTATCGTGCAGAGGATCTCGTCGCTCGTGTTTCCGGCGTGCGGGCGGTTCACAATCGAGCCAAGACCGCAACGACGTTTCTCGACGAAGTGGCAGCCAGTGTGGCCGGAAAAGACTCAGAGGACACTGGCCGCGTCGAGCATCACGCCGGTGATGGGCCCAAAGCTTGCGTGACCTCATCTCCTCTCCATCCGCCCGAGAAAGGATAACGAGTATGCAACAGCAATTGGTGAACGAAGTGATGACACCCAACCCCACGACCCTGGAGGCCAATGCTAGCGTGCGGGCAGCCGCTGAAGAAATGAGGACGACGGGCATTGGAGCCGTCATCGTCGAAGAAGCCGGCGAAGTCTGCGGCATCGTCACTGATCGCGACATCGTGGTGCGCTGTGTGGCCACAGGGGGCGACACCGATGAGACGACGGTGGGCTCGATCTGTAGCCGTCAACTCGCCAAACTGTCTCCCGACGACACCGTCGACAATGCTGTAAATTTGATGCGCAAGAAAGGCATCCGGCGCATCCCGGTGATGGAGGACGGGCGGGCGCTAGGCATATTGTCGCTGGGAGACCTAGCGGTGGAACGCGAGCCCGGGTCGGTGCTGGGTAAGATCAGCGCCCAAGAAGCGAACCTCTAACAGATAGCCAACACAAACAGCGAAAGGAACGAACATGCCCAACGCATTTGAAGAAGTCACCGCCAAAGGGGCGGGGAAGATGGGAGCAATGGCTGCAGGCTTGAAGGGCTTGCGCGGAGTGTTCACGCGGCTTGCGGACGAACACAAGCAAGTATCAACCTTGTTCGTACGCACGTTGGCCAGTAGCGATCCTGAGAAACGCGCCGATCTATGGGGTAAAATCCGTAAGGAGCTGTTGTCTCACGAGCGGGCCGAGATGCAGGAGGTGTACGCAGCCATCGACCGCGAGCAGGCTTTGATGGACGTGGTGGAGAAGCACAACGGGGAGGCCCAGCAGTTGGAGTCACTGATCCTCCAGCTGGATACGATAAGCTTCGACTCGCCAGAGTGGGAGCCAGCCCTGAAGCAGCTGCAACAGACGGTACAAACCCACGTCCGGGAAGAGGAAAACGACTTCTTTCCGCGCGCTCAGGAAGCGCTGGGTAAGAACCGAACAGAAGCGCTCGAGCAGCAATACTTGGCTACCCGACGCCTTCATCTGGAAAACCTATGAGGCAACTGCCTAACAATGAGGCGATGGCCTAGAGCAAAAAAGTACGTCGCGCCTACAATCGCGACCTACCGACAATGGCTACGGGCGCCAGCGAATCGCGGGCGCCCGTATGCGCATGTACATGCCTTATTGCACTGAGCGCGCCGGTCGCAAGACTAAGCTATTCCGGATACCCCTGCAGCTGCAAACGACGCAGGCGCATGGGGAAGTGACGAGGAGGAGTAGTCGGGCTGGGTTTCCGACGGCTGGTAGAGGGCCAGCACCAAGAGCAGGCCGAGTACGACGGCGAGCGATAATACGATCACCCAGACGATCGACTTGCGTGCGGTGCGATGTTCCGGTGGCGCATCCGCCAGGGGCTTCTTCTGCCTGACATGTTCGGGCAGGGTGCTGTTTTCGGGTTGATTCTGTCCGGGGTAATCCAGTTTCTGCGCGGTCATCGTTCTTCTCCTGACGCTGCGATTCCTTTGGACGCTGCGATTCCTTTGGACGCTGCGATTCCTT
>CAZNZA010000263.1:0-4751 GCA_964577325.1 uncultured Polyangiaceae bacterium | reverse complement strand
TCGGAGCGGGAGGCGTGCCGAATGTGGTTAGCCTCGATGGTGTAGTGGGGGATTGCAGAGTGGCGCATCACCCGCACCTGACCCACTTGGCCTCTGGCCACGTATATTCGACATCATCCCACACGCACTCGGGCCCCCAGAAGTGCTCAGCAGCCAGACGCATGGCCTCGTCCAGACTACCCGCGTCAGCTAGCGTGTGCCCGATGTCGACGAGCGACGGGCCAGTGACGAGAGCCTCTATCGGCTCGTTGGGCGCGCCAACGATGACCATTTCCCTGAGGCCTCGATACGAGATCGTGATGTGCTTAGTCATGACAGGCGCGCCTCGCGTGCTTCAATTTGGGCGACCATGAGATCGGTAAAGCGCTCGATCGTGTACTCGCGGGCCGCACGGTCATATGCTGAGTAGTAATCCCCCGTGCCTACTCCCTGTACCCGTAGAGGCATGCCACACACGTCATGTGTAACCGGGGGGTGCTCGGGGAATCTCGACAAAAAGGCATCCGCTTTCTTAGCGGCGGTGACGAAGTATCCCCCTCTAACCTCAAGCGTAGCCTGTAGCGCTTTTACCTGCTCCGTCACCGGGAGGCTAGCCAGGGTCTGGCAATACGCATCTACAGCGGCCTTGCCGTCAGCCTCGCCCTGCTCCCGCGCTCGCTCGATATGAGCGTATCCTTGTTCAAGTGTCATGTCCATGTTCATTCCTTCCGTTCATTGTGGTTTGGGTCTCGCTACTGCCCCAGTAACCCGGGGCAGGCGCAAGGCTCAGACCTTAGCGGGCCAGGAGTGCCTCGTACTCCGCGCGCTCCTCCGCCGTTAGACGCGACTCAGAGACAGCCACAATCCGGTTTTGCAGCGCTCCGTACGCGGCCAACGCTCCGGTTTGGGTAGTGTCGAGCGCGTCCTGTGCCTCGCGCAGGTACTCAAGCTCGTCCTGCCCCTCCGGAGCCGTGAAAAAAGAGGCGAACATTGCGGTTTCGTGGCTCATCGGTTGCTTGGTCATGGCGGCTTGCCGATGCTCGATTGTGTCGATGAGTTCCGTGCGAACTGTGTCGGCGCTGTAGTCGTCGCCCGTCCAAGGCATGACGGCAAGCAGTGCGTCCGCTATCTGCTCGGGTGTCTCCCCTCCCGACAGGTCGGCGTTGCAAAGGTAGGAGTCGATGATTTGGTCTAGTGATGAGTTCATGTTCATTCCCTTCCGTTTCCGTTGGTTTGG
Source organism: uncultured Polyangiaceae bacterium (assembly GCA_964577325.1). Taxonomy (GTDB): domain Bacteria; phylum Myxococcota_A; class Polyangia; order Polyangiales; family Polyangiaceae; genus SZUA-265. The sequence continues at coordinate 3,535 of CAZNZA010000263.1, read as the reverse complement.
GTCTCGCTACTGGGCCCGGGTTAGCAGGCCCACTGGCAAGGCTCAGACCACGTGCATCTTGCCCGGGATCACACGGCACATCCCTGTTGCAAGCTGCAGCTCTGGGACCACCCGCAGCTGAAGCCGCCACTCGTGGCCGTTATCTTCCAGACAAGAGTAATTCGTGATGTCGCCAACCCGCTCGCTTTTGATCTCCGGATGCGTGAGGTCGCGAACGGTTTCGTTGTTCCCTTCGATCGCAACCACCTGACCGCTGGCGATGCTCTCCTGCTGCGCCTCGTGTAGAGAGATTTCCCGGCGCGCCCCTGCGATGTGAGCCACCGCTTGAAACATGCGACCGTCGGTGTCCCAGTAATCCCACGTGATCGGCTCGACCTCTGCAGAGTTGCCACAAATGCTGACGATGCGATAAATCTCGGGGCTCACGATACCCGGGACGCATTGACCAACGGAGGGCATCCCGTAACCGCGGTCCTCTATCGTTGCCCGCTGCCGCGGTAGATAGATGAGGCTCGCATCCTCGGCCGCTATCTCGCGCGCCTCGGCTACCGTCAGCCCCTCCCGGGCGCCCTCGATCGGGTCGGCGTACTTGTTGAGCGTGAGGCAGTTGAATTCCGCGGTAGCGATTGCGTCTAGCCCAGTGAGTGCGTTGGTCATGGTCATTTCTCCGTTCCGGCGTTGCGCCCCGTGCGCCCCGTCCAGTGATGTAGTTATGGGCGCTAGCGCCCATATAGTCAAGCAACCACCTTGACTATTTGCAGAACGCCGGGCCGACTACCGCATCCGAAGCACCCGCGCATACCTCGCCAGCCCATCCGCCAGCGGAATCTCCGCCGTCCACCCAAGCTCCCGAGCAGCCAACGCTGGACTCCCGTGGAACCGTCGCGCTCCGAAGTAGCGGGGATTCGCCACCCGTGTCTTGAGCGGCATTCCCGTCGCATCCTCGCACCGCCTAGCGAGCTCTTGGAGTGACGTCGACGTGCCTGTGACCACGTTGTAAGCGCGCCTCCCTGTCTCAGTGACGATCCGTAGCTGGGCCGCCCTCGTCTGCCGAACCGGAGCCGGAATCTCGACAGGCTCGATCTTGAGCGCGCACCGAACCGCCCTAGCCGCATCCTCGACGTGGACGAAATCGAAAAAACCCGCTCCCTCGAGCTTAGCTGTCTCACCATTCAGCGCCGCCAGCATGAACGCCGGAACAACTCGCGTCGGGTGGTCATTCGCGCCACCGTAGACGTTCGAGAATCTCAAGATGGTGAAGTCTAGCCCTAGGTCACCAGCGGACCGAAGCGACTCCTCCGCATAGCTCTTCGTCTCACCGTAAAAGCTCTCTGGCTTGTGCCTGTCGTGCTCGTGGGCGGCCACCTCGGTGTTTCCGTAGACTTCGCGACTGCTCGCCAGGATGACCCTGGTATTGCTCTTGAGCGCCAGGACGGCAACGTTGCGCGTTCCCTCGACGTTCGTCCGGTACGCCTTCACCTGATCGCTTTCCGCATCGATGACCCGTGAGACAGCGGCCAAGTGCACGACAGCCCAGCATCCGCGCATGGCCTCCCGGAGCGTGGGTACGTCTAGGACATCTTGCCCGGTCTTCAGGTCGTAACCACGCGTCGCGATTCCGTGCTGACCTAGCTGCTTACAGAGCTCGGTCCCGATGAGTCCGGCGTGGCCGGTAACAAGGATCACGGCGACTCACCAGTCACCTCAAACACCATCTTGTACACTACCGGAACAAAGCTCAAGATGCGCCCCTTCTGCTCGTGAGACAACGGCTCAGTGGTGATGATGGCAAGCGTGCCATTTTGCCTGTCTTGTACGGTGTATTCCTGGCCGGCCAACGTGGCTTTGATGACAGCGTTAAGGTCTTCCTCTGGGTGCCTCGGTCGCTTCCTGAGCGCCCAAAGCATCAGCATCTTGTCATCTTCGCTAATCACTCCCCACCATCCTTCCCCTGCTCGCTCATCCAAATGCTCACGCACCGGTGATACACGCTCGGCCAGTGCTCGTGCACGCGCGCCGAGTTGACCAGGTTCACGTTCCCTTCTCTTTTTTCGATCGCACCTATCGCCCTCAACCTACGGACTACGGCCTGTCGCTTCAGTACTCCACCGAAGGCCCGCGTCACCGTGCACACGCGGAAGAAGGGGGGGATTTCGGTCACGACGCAATCCTCCTACCTTCCGACTCTGCTTGCCTCATCAGATTCCCTCCTGTTTGTTGGTCCGCCGTGTACAGCTTCGTCAGCGCCCGCATGCGCATTGCCGACGCACTGAGCCGAGCCATGTCGGCAAGCTGACTCGTTAGCGAGTCTGGCGCCTTGTTCACCCGTTGCATCGCGACGAGTATCGCCACGTGCGGTGTGACGTGCGGCGTGTGCAGTCGTTCGCGCTCCACCAGTTGCTTTCCGTGCTCCGTCAGTGGCCAGAGCATGAGCTCGTATCCGATAGCGTGAGCTAGTTCGACGAGTGCCGAGTGGCGCTTTCGGTTCTCGCCGAGTCGCGTCTTTAGCCCAGCGTACTCCCCAAGCGTGAGGCGTATGCAGCTCTCCGCTTGCGGGTCGATGCGCTGCAGGTGTTGTAGCACGGCCAGCACCTCGACATTACCCTCACGGTGCGACGTGTCCGCGGCCTGTGGGTTGCCAAAGATGACCTCAGGCTCTGGATTGACGTCGAAATTGTACGTGTAGCCCCGGCCGCCACAGGTGCGACAGTCGGGGAAGTTGGTCGTCTTCAGCGCCGGACCATCCCAGCCCATCACCACGTTGACGAGCTCGTTTTTTTTCGGGATGGCTTTGCCACCTCCCAGACACACTTTGCAGCGTCGCGTTTGCTCGTGGACCTTGTTCTGCTTCTTGTGCAGATAACCCACGCCCTGGCACGTGGCGCACGATGCTCCCGTTCCCCATTGGCTTTCGTCCCCCCAGTGGATACCGTTCACGCAGCCCTTCGCTGTGCACTTGTACGACGTGTAGCCGGCGGTCTGGCACTTCTGAGCGACCGCGTCAGTCGCACTCTTGCAGCGTCCCGAGTTGCGGTCCGCACGCTCGGCGTAGTGTCGCTCTAGGATCGACTCGACGACGACGACCAGATGGGAGGGCCATGTCATTTTCCCGCGCGCCCCCTTCTGACCGCCGAAGACGGGTTCTTAGATAGCTGACGAGCGCGTGACGAGATCCGCCGAAATGTGGACTCCGCCCTGGACACGATGTCCGCTAACGGGTGGTTCTGAGCGCCTTCGCTTATGATGCCACGGCGGATCTCCTCAAGCTTCGTCTTCCAACTCATCTCTTCAGCAGTGATGGACTCTTTTATCTTAGCCAGGTTGTACAAAACAGACGCGCAGATCTTCTCTACTTGATCGGCTTGAAATTCCTCATCCATTGGATGCTCCTCTCTCTCGCTCCTGCTCGTTCCGAAGCACGTGCGTCGCGCCGGCCCAGATGCACCAGACTAGGCACTCACTGTGCACCAACCCCTCAGGGTCGACTCGCTCACCGATGAGCATCTTGAACGCATGTCGCCCAGCGGCTTGGTAG
>CAZNZA010000262.1:2941-4761 GCA_964577325.1 uncultured Polyangiaceae bacterium | reverse complement strand
CTCCGGTGCTGTCGCCGCTCGAGGGCGCTCCGGTGCTGTCGCCGTCACTAGTGGACGGCGATCCGCCGTTGCTGGCCGAGGTTCCGGGCGCGCTAGCCTCCGGTCCGGTGCTGCTGTCGCTGCCCGGGTTTTGCGACTGCTGTTCGTCGGACGAACAAGCTATCGCACCCGTCAGCACCAAGAGCACCGACAGCGCAGCACCAGAAGCCCTGGAACCGGCAAAACTCGTTCTCACCGTAAAGCCGCTGCGGATGATGCGGGTTCGTTTCGTGATACTCATGGCCATCTCATTTCGGGTGCCGGGAATTCACTTGGGCCCGCCGCCGTTCAGGGCGTAGAGGTCGTCGACGAGCACGTTGTGGCCCACCATCTTGTTGAAGAAGTCGTCGCCGGTGGGGACGTCGAACTTCACGTGAAAGGCGGTCTCCTTGTCGGGCGTGATCTCGCGAATGACGCCGCCGGTGCCGTAGTTGGCCAGCGTGTTGCCGTTCGGTAAGCGAATCGCCATGCCCTTGTACATCGCCCACTCGGGCCCCTCGCTGTAGATCCATTTTTGGATCAGGCGCTGGTTTTCTCGGTCGATCGTGAACTCCTCGAAGGCGTGCTCGTAGGCAACGGGCTCGTCGGTTTCGGGATTGCCCGGCAGGTGAGACGACACCAACAGCGTGCCATCTGGCGTGATGTTCGCAAAATGCTGAAACTCGAACGCCCAAGGTGAAGGCTCGAAGCTGTAGCTGCCCGGTGCCTCGCCATACTGACCGACAACATCACCCGTTTGGCGGTCGATCTGGACGACCGTGTTTGAGTAGGGAAAGGACAACAGCACCGTGTCGCCGAACGGGTCCCAATTAACGGTATTGGAATAGCAGTTGAAGCGTTCGCCAAAATGCTCGGGGCAGCTCCAGATGTCGCGGATTTCTCCGTCGCGACTCATCTCGCGCAGCACGTAGGCGGGCGTCACGTCGTAAAGCAAGCTGCCGTCGTCGGTGACGTCGATGCAGTCGGAGAGGCCGTCAACGGGGATCTCCTCGTAGTATTCCCAGTCGAGCGTCATCTTCAGCACGCCCCGTTCACTACCAGCACCGAAGGGCCGCTTCTCGATCCAAATGTACTCGCCGTCGCGCGCCACGCGTTGAAACGAGGAGGTAGCGTTGCTGGCCGGGTCCGCGTAGTACCAGACGATGCGGCCCTGACGGTCCATGATGTAGAGCCAGAAGGTGGTGTGATAAAAGCACGATTGGTTGTTACAGCCGCCGTCGGAATCTTCCACCGCGCCGAACAAGAACCGATCGGGGCTGGCGCTGGCGCTGTCGTAGGCAAGCACTTCTGGGCGGGGCATGCCCGAGGGTATCGGCTCGGTCGTGCCCGTGTAGTCACGGCTCTGGTAGTCGATGTCACCGCGGCGGTTGACGATGCGAATGGTGACGTCGGTATCCCCGGGCACTCCCAGCACGACGTCGCGGCGAGCACCCGTTTCGCCACTTTTTGCACGCGAGGTCATCACGCTACCATCCTCGAAGCCGAACTCGAGAAACACCTCGTCGGAGCTCATGAGCTGGTCCCAGGTGACCACCAGAATCGTGTTCACCTCGTCGTGCACCGAAACGGAAACCTCACTCACGAAGTCATCGCCAAGGATAGCGCTGCCACCCGCCGAGCCGCCGTCGGCCGTCGCGGCCGGGCCCGATCCGCCAACGGCCGGCGTCGAGGCACCGCCGTCGCCCGTCGCAGAGGTGCCGCCGGATGTCTCACCAGGTCCACCACTGCTCGTACCGCCGCTGCCATCCGTCACCGCCCCGGCACCTCCGCTCGATGGCGTG
>CAZNZA010000262.1:0-2841 GCA_964577325.1 uncultured Polyangiaceae bacterium | reverse complement strand
AGGGGCCGTGCCGCCGCTGCCGTCCGTCACTGTCGCGGATGGTCCGCTCGATGGAGTGCCAGACGTGACCGTGTCTGCACCTCCGGCGGCGGTGCCGCCGTCGGACTCAGTACAACCCGTCAGCGCGAAAGCGAACAGTAGCGCGCGGGCTCTATTAACGTCGCAAATGAACATCATCGGACCACCATTACTGCTCCGGCGGGTAAGCGGCCCCCGGTGGATAAAGGCTCAGCGCGAGGGTGTGAAATCCAAAGGCGAAACTCGCTCCACTCTGCAGTTTCCAGATCGCTTCCCCGCTCGGCGTCACACGCTCGAGCTGGCCGGCGGCCGACCAATTGATGAACGTATCGCCATTTTCGAGCCGCGTCGGCTCTCCCAGGACGAACGTGTACACGGGTGGGCTGGACACGTAGCTCCAAACCTGAGTGGCGACGTTCGCAGCCGTATCGATCTGATATTCGAGCACGCGGGACACCGGCATTTCGCTCCTCGGATCGCCATCGTTGTCGAGCACGACCAGTCGATCGCCGTTCAGGTCGAACTGGTGTTGATGAAGGAATTGCTCGGAGTCTGGACTAAACTCCATCGTGGCGCCGTAGAGACCGAGCACCCATTCGCAGCCACTACCCCCGGGGCTGATCTTAGCGATGCTGCTGAAGTTGCGCATCCCGATGTAGTAGACGCCTGCGGCCGGATCGTAGTCGAGCGCGTTGGCGAACGTCCAGCCGTGCGCAATGTCGTCGCCGGTCCACTCTGCCGGATCGAAGCAGTCCCACGAGCTCCAGACCGTCGTCTGCGCGCCGGAGTTGGGATCGATCTCGACGATTGTATCGCCACGCAGCGGCTCGCCATCGAAATCTCGATACTCGACTACGATGGCAGCGAGTGTGCCATCGGGGTGCTCGACAAAATCGTGAGCCAGGAGCGGCACGGGGATCGAACTCATCTCCGAACCATCGAGCGCCACTCGGACGAGCTCGGCGTCGTCCGATACATCGCCTGAAACGCTGCCGGCATTGTAAATCAGCGTCTCACCGTCGACCGACAGCCGCGCGCGGTAGACGTCGAGATCCCGGTCCTCGGTGTGGTACCAGACGATGTCGCCGTCCGGATCGATGATGGTCACGGCCTTGCCAGCACCCAACACCGGCACGATCGTAAACCGATCGTGACCATTACCTTCAAGCGTCAACTGCGGCAGCCGCAAGGGGAGGTGGCCGGTGCGAATGCTCTGCACGTCGCTGGCTCCGCCGTCGAGCGACACGACCCGGTAGTAGTAGAGCGTATCGGCTTTGAGCCCCAAAAGCGCTCGCCGGTGTTCCCTGGTGCTCTCGTCGAGAGGAGTCACGCTCCCCAACGCTTCGGTCGGTCCGTATTCGACGTAACCGATGCTGGCAGCGTCGGTCGTCCAGCTCACCGTCACCACCGTCGCGATCCGCGAGCTCACCTCAGCGGTGATGCCGTGCGGGCGCTCAGCCTCTTGTTCACTGCTGCACCCGAGCGCCATCAGCGCGGCCAGCGCCCATGTGGCCAGGACTTTCATGTTTGACCTCCAGGCTCGAGGACGGTCAACAGAACGGGCGCCGGATTCTGGCAGGTGCTGCACAAGAGAGCCAGCAGCCAGGTGCCGTCGTTGCGCTCGAAGCCGGTGAACGGAACGTTGGTGCCGCGCTCGACCGCGTGTTCCAGATTAGCACTACTGCCACCCGTCAGCTCCAGATCCCATAGGGTCGTGGCCATGAGCTCGAGGTCGAAGATTTGGTCCTCGATCTGAGCCACCGTCATGTCTTGGTAGAATCCGATCAACAGCTGGTCAATCTTCCTAGCAACGATGGGCTGGCCCAAACTGTCGTGCTCGAGGTTTTCCCAGGTGATTGCGAAGGGACCATTCGCCGGCATGGACACGGGCTCGGCCGAAGCGAGGTCGGCCATGAAGTCCAGCGTTCCGCAGCCCGGTTGCCCGGCGACAGTCGTGTTGGTGGAGCTCGAGCTGGGCGTCAAAAACAACATCGCCTGAGCCCCAACGCCCGCGGTGGTGCCCGTTGAGAACAGCAACATGTAAGTCAGGCTGCTCGATTCCACGTACTGTTCAACCACCGGTACTTCGGTTCCGAACAGGTTGAACGCACTCAACTTCGTGCACGTTCCCTGCTGGTCGGTGTTGTACTCGAGGTAGCCGTTGATGTCCGACTGCAACAGCTGTCCGGACACGAGCTTCTGCTCCACCTCGTCTTGCGGATCGTTCAGACGCAGCAGCCCGACGTTGTCCAGATCCGCTATCGGGTCCAGGTCATGGCAGCGCAGGCTGCTCGTGACGTCGTCCCAACAGATGTCGAGATCCACGCCCTCTGCCGTCTCCAAATTGGGAATGGTGAGACTGGCTTGTGATGTGTAGTTGTTAACATCGGCAATTGCGATCGCTGCGGTCGGCTCCCCTGTCGACGGCTCGCCTGAACAACCGCTGGAAAGCAATAGTCCAGGTAGCAGCCCAGCCGGCATGCTCCACTTGCGACGATGACGCCGGGGTTGGGATCGATAACGGTGATTCATGGGCTGGGATGAGCCAAGATCGTTGGGACGATAGTTGGAACGATGATTAGAGCTAGTTTGAAGAGGAGATCGTACCAGCGGCAACGTCCAGCAGGCTCGCTGCAGGTTCCTAATGCGCGGCGTGCAGCGCTTCGGGTCAAAATCTCGAGGTCGTCGGACTGCTAGCTCGACGTGCAAGGATGTGAAGGAAATTTCCGCCCCTGCTCGCTCCCGTTACGGCCCAATATCGAGGTGACACGGCGCGCGGAGACCGCGGCGCGCAGAGACGGAGCACGTCTGCCCTTGACGTGC
>CAZNZA010000261.1:0-4775 GCA_964577325.1 uncultured Polyangiaceae bacterium | reverse complement strand
TTAGGGTTGCAGGGGTGGCACGCTCGTGGGGCGATCGGTGAGCTTGAGATTGCGGCGCGTCGCGCGGATGCGTTCGAGCGCGGCGGCATCGTGGCCAAAGCTTCGTTGCGCCTTGTTTAACCAGTGCGACGCCTCTCGCTCGCGGCCCAGGCGCAGCGCTGCTCGCGCCGCGCCCAAGTGCGCGTCCGGCGTCCGTGCCGACACCGCGGCGGCGGAGTAAACCTGTAAGGCAGATGCCCAATCTTGTCGCTGCGAAAATGTCGAGGCTACACTCAAGCGCGCCTTGGTGCAGGCATCGCCACCGCGGCAAATGCCGTCCAAGTACGCGGTTGCCGCTTGTTTGAAGGCTTCATCGTCCAGGCGGCGGCCGGCGTCGAGCAGAGTCGTGAGACATTTGGCCTCCGACGATCGTCGACGACAGCCGGCCATCAACTGCTCGAAGGCGTCGCGAGGTCTGTTCAAGAGCAAGAGTTCTTGCGCACGCAACACGAGCACTTCTCGCTCCGCCTCGGGTAGGCGCTCGAGCTCTGCAATACCGCTCCGCACTCGCATTAGACACATGTCACGTCGTTGCTCACATTCCTCGGCGTTGGCAGAGACGCGGGCAATGTCGACGCCAACGAGAGCGCTAGCGATGCCGCGGTTTTCGGGAGCTCGACGCTTGGCTTCAAGCAGCAATGCTCGCCGTTGGTCGAGGTCACTGACGGCTCCGCTGAGGGTGGCGAGCAGTCCAACGCCTAGGTCTTCGTCAGGGACGACTTCCATGATGCGCTGCGGCGCCCAAGCTAACGCCCGGCGTGCTACTTCCCGGTGCAGCGCAGGATCTGCCGCCGCCGCCTTCAACGAAATCAGAGCCTGCGAGGTCCGTCGCTTCCGGCGCAACACTTCCGCCAATACCAGGTGCGTCCTGCCGTCACTGGGGGCTCGGCGTAGCGCCGCGTTCAGCCACGCCAGGGTGTCGTCGGCACCCGTTTCCGCCGCGTGCACCGCGCCCAGCCGCCAAAGGAAAGCATCGCCCGGATGCGTCCGTAAAGCTGCAGCAAGCCGTTGTTCGTATTCGGGCTGCTGACGCGTCTCCGCCATCTTGGCCCGATCCACGCGTGCCACATCATTCGGGGGCAAGGTTGCCCAATAGATACACGGCAACACGGCCGGCACCAGCGCCCAAGCTTTGGGCAAACGACACCACGCCCACGTGCCTCGAGTCGACCCCCCCCAGCAAGCGGCGAAAACCACCAGCCAAGGAACAGCGACACCCGGCAGTTCCAATCCCAGGTCGACAAGGTTCTGGAGTAGTACTGTGCCCAGACCAATCCTCAGCACGCTAGTTCGGAAGCCACCCCGAATGCGGAGCATGCCGATGCCGACGGCTGCGAGCGCCAGTAGAGCCACCGGTATTCCCCAACCGACCGCCCACTCCAACACAAAGTTCTCGGTATAAGTAAACACTACCGCTTGCGCGAGCTCGTGGGCGGTACCCGCCTCTGCGCCAAATGCGCCGCGCCCCACACCCCAGTAGGGGTGGGCAGCCGCGACCTTGGCCCCGACCTGCAACAGGTTCAGCTTCGAAAGCGACAGGTCACTGAGCTGCTTGGTAACGTCATCGGTAAGCGCGAGGAAGATGTAGGCTGTGGCTAGTCCTGCTCCCAAGCCCAACGCTAGCAGCTGACGAAGACGCGCCGGCAAGGAGGCTTTGAGCGACGCTCGCTGCCATGAGACCAACACCAACAGCGCGCCAGCGCCCAAAGCCAACACTGCCCCCCGGGACCCCGTCAGCACTGACATTGCCGCGAGCATAGCGGCTGCCAACAGATATGACGGGGCAGCCCATGGGTGAGCGTTCGACCGTGCACTACTCGCGATCGCACAGATGGCGCCCAAGTTGCACAGTCCGGCGAAGTTGTTTGTATTGAGCAGCGGCCCCACCCAAGTGCGCGCGTGGTCTGGCTCGTATAGCCCGTAAACCTTGTGCAGACCTGCAGCCCGATGCGCGAACACCAGGACCGCAACCAAGGTAGCGACCCAAACGACCCAGCGCGCGCAATGTACCGGTCCCCAGCGGCGAACGCGTGATGCCACTCCCCCCCAAACCGCCGCGTACGACACGAGCTTGAGCGCTTCGAGGCGGGTCGTAAACGGCTCCAAACTCAGCGAGGCCGATGACACCCCACCAACGAGCTCGGCCACGCCCTGCCAGGTGCGCGCCACGTCCGGGTCCAATGCCCGTAACCAAGCCACGGGCAGGAAAACGCTTTGCAACGTGGTGTAGCCCGCCAGGCCAAGCAGAACAACGACCCCTGCGTCCAACCGGAAGCGGCGCGCGTATATGTTGACGGCTGCACTCAGCGACGCCAGGCCCGCTAGCCCCAGCACCGACCACGTGGGCACACCACCGATGGCCAAGCATGCCCAAAACAGGCACGTCAAGAGCAAGGCGGTACCCAAGGTGGCGGCGTGGCTCTCTATTTCCCGCGTTAGTTGGACCTCGCTCTCCACTCAAACTCCAAGCCCGCTGACCGCAAGTAGCGCGCATCGCCGAAGCCCACTCGCCGGACCCCCACTACGCGCCCCGAGTTCATAATGGGTTCAGCATCTGGCAGATAGCCCAAAAGTACGAACGCCACGAAAGCGAGGGCGACATTGGCCCCGATCGCGAGCGAGGCTATACGCCCTGCCCCAGAGAGCAACGAAGATTAAACCGACTCCAGTAGCACGAATCGGTCATAGCCAACGGCCACTCATGGGCTCGAGTCGCACGCTCAACCACCATGGTGGCTGAGGTACCACTCATACGTGCGGCGGACTCCCGCTTCGATGGGGATGCTCGCTGCCCAGCCAAGCTCCGTCAAACGCGACACGTCCAGTAACTTGCGGGGCGTACCGTCTGGTCGCGAGGCGTCCCACTGCACCGGCCCGCGGTGACCCACCACGTCACGCACGAGCATCGCCAGCTCCGCAATGGTGTGGTCGACTCCACACCCCACGTTGACGAACCAGTCCTCCGACTGTGCCTCATAGCTTTGCATCAGGAACAAGCATGCCTGCGCTAGGTCATCGACGTGCAAAAACTCTCGGCGCGGTTTACCCGATCCCCACAGATTAACGGGAGCATGAGCGTTCTCCTTGGCGTCATGGAACTTCCGCAGCATGGCGGGCAACACGTGACTCGACTCTAGGTCGAAGTTGTCGTGAGGTCCGTAGAGGTTGGTCGGCATGGCAGCGATGAACCTGGTGCCGTATTGGATGTTGAAGGAGCGACAAGCGACCAGGCCCGCGATTTTTGCAATGGCATAAGCTTCATTCGTCGGCTCCAAGGGGCCGCTGAGCAGATGGCTTTCACGCATCGGCTGCGGACAGTGCTTGGGGTAGATGCACGAGCTGCCCAGAAACAAGAGCTTCTCGATCCCATGACGGGCTGCCGCTCCGAAGATGTTGCTCTGAATGGCCAGGTTCTCCTGCAAGAAGTCGGCAGGGGCGCGTCGATTGGCTTCGATGCCGCCCACCTTGGCAGCCGCCATGAATACGACCTCTGGCTTTTCTTCTACAAAGAACTGCGCCACGGCCTCGGCATTCATCAGATCTAGCTGCGAACGGGTGCGCAACAACAGACGCTTTGCCCCGGCGCCTTCCAACGCACGCACCAAAGCACTTCCGACCAAGCCTCGGTGCCCTGCGACGAATATCCGTTTATCTGTGTACCACATACAGTCATTCTCTCGTTGTCGTATCCGACTCGCTCACCAAACCGTCTCTCAGGCAGTAGGCAAAGCCCGTGTCCGGACATAGCGCCCGCCCTCGCTCATCGAAGCACAGCTGTGTGCCCCCTCGCCCTACCCAGCCGCGCTGGCGCGCCGGATTTCCTATGTACATAGCGAAATCGGGGACGTTCGTCACCACCACGGCTCCGGCACCGATCATGGCATAGCGCCCGATCGTCACGCCGCAACGTATGGTGGCGTTAGCCCCAATCGAAGCGCCCACGCGTACGACGGTGGTTTCGTAGACGTCGCGCCGGGAGATTTCGCTGCGTGGCGTGCGCACGTTGGTGAACACGACGCCTGGTCCACAGAACACGTAGTCCTGCAACTGAACGCCGTCGAAAACACTCACGTGGTTCTGAAGCTTCACACCCCGCCCAATCACGGCGCTCGACGCAACGAAACACCCTTGTCCCAAGCTGCTGTCCGGGCCTATCCGCGCTCCGCCCATGACGTGGCAGAAGTGCCAGACTTTTACGCCCTCTCCCAAAGAACTCCCCGGTTCACAAATGGCAGTGGGATGAATCATGACTGTCATGACTGTCTCGGGCAGCTCGGGGCCCACGCAGCGACCATGATCGGTCTGAAACCGCTTCCGCCGCGATGACGCCTGGACAGCCGCCAGCCCCCCGGAACGATGATGAAACCCGCTTCGGTCATGGCCACTCCTGCACGAGGAAGCGCCCGCGCGTACACACGTGCGCGAGCAGAGCGAGCAGGCTTGCGGCGGCGAGGGCTGCCATGGGGCCGCGCAAGCTATCACGCTACGCCGGCCCCAAGCACGCCGTTTGCACGGGTGCGCCGCGCGTCCGCTCCCGCAAATCGCAATCCCCCGCCGCCTCCAGCGCCCCCGGGCGCAGGTTCAGGCCGGAACACCATCGCCAGAAGGGCCTGGGCCCCCGTCAAGCCCGGTCGCTGCGGCCGCCTTACGAGAACCGGCGCGGAGGAAACCTTGCGGTTTGTGAGCACCGGAAGCGCAGTGAGGTGGTCGCAGCGACCGGGATCGACGGGGGTGGT
>CAZNZA010000260.1:0-4808 GCA_964577325.1 uncultured Polyangiaceae bacterium | reverse complement strand
CCATCTCTCCGTAGAGACGAGCGCCAAGGTGGTGCGCCGGGATCAGGGCGAGTGCGCATTGGCTTTCGAGCGAGAAGGACACGGCCCTTTAGGTCACCGCCCCAAGATAGCCTCATTGCGACCCCGGGCAGCATGAGGGAGACGAGCTACCGTCCCCTTGCCAGGCCGAATGCATAAGGTATCCTGCCGCGTCCGACGTGCGAGCTCCTGTTGCATCCAGCAACGCGGTTCGCGTTCCATCCGGTGCGACAAGCCGATCAACGATGCCGAATTCCGTGTCCCCAACCAGCGAGGAGAGTGTTGACGACTGCGCAGACGAGCGGCCGACGTGGATCCCGCCGAGCCGGGCACAGCAAGAATTCTCGTATCCCTCAGTGACGGAAGGAACCGAAGAATTCGAAGCGGTTCCACCGTCTCGGCACCGTTTTCCCAGCCATCGCAAGGCCTTTGCGGTCAGTCAAGAGTGAGAAGCCGCAGTCACAGCCCCCAAGGCCGTGCGCTGTTGTCCGCCGCCTTTCTGGCCATTTTGGGCTGCAGCAGTGGCTATTTACAGGACAGCGAAACGGACGTGGTGGTCACGATCCGTGACGGTGAGCACGATTTTTCCGCTCTGGAAACCTTTGCGATGCCCCCCGGAGTCGTGGCTCTCTGCGCAACGGCACCAGGAGGAGCAGCGGGCATGGGCGGCGCTAGCCCGGAACGCGACGAATGTGAGGAACCGGATGCTCAGTGGGGCGCGCACGTGCTGGAAGAGCTACGCGCCCACTTGACGGAGGTCGGGTATCGAGAAGTCACTGGTACAGAAGGAGAACAGCCAGACGTGGTGTTATTCGTGGGTGCGGTGACGGGATCGCGCTGGGACCTCTCAACTGCCCCTACCTATTGCTATGACCGTGGCGATGTCTTTCAGGGCTGCTGGCGAGCCTCATATTCACATCCCTATGACCTTCCCGAAAACACCGTACTGATCGACCTGGGAGTTGGCGAAGAAACCCGGCGCGGACGGCTGAAATCCGTTTGGACCGCGATTCTGCAGGGGGTGAATCCCTCCGCGGCCCGGAAAGACGTCGAGCTGCAGGTACGCGAGGGCATGGCACGAGCATTCAGTCAGTCCCCCTATCTGCAGGCTGGGAGCGCTCCGTGAGGGGGTGGCGCCAGCGGAGCGCACCCCGCGTCGGAGCTCTCGCTCGTGCCTTGGGCCTCGCGTTGCCCATGTCATCGACGCTGGCCTTAGCGCAACCTTCTTCCGGCCCAATGGACGAGCGCGAGCAGCCACCTTCCAGCCGCGTGGAAGAGCCCGAGCTGTCTCCCAGCACCGCTCGTTCAGGAGCAACAGAGTCGCGTGCCAAAACACAGCCAACTGTGGAACGGTCGCGCCTGCTCCTGGCGATAGCCTACGATCTGGCCGTGCCCTTGGGCCACACACAGAACTACAACAAAAACTTCAGCGCGCGCGGGTTCACGGTGGAGGGCCGCTACCTCTGGGGGAGCGGATGGACAGCAGGACTTGCCTTCGGATGGCAGGTGTTCCAAGAAAGGCTCGACGGTACGCTGACCTGGGAGACGGCTACGGTGGGCGGCGCCCAAGTGCGCGAGACGTCGGCAACACCGCTCACCGCGAACTTTGGATTTGCCCTGAAGCAATGGGGCGAAGTGGTGCCCTTCGTACGTCTCGGAGCTGGAGCGGGACGGATCTGGCGCCGCCTCGATATCGGGATCCGACGGTTCGTCGACGAAAGCTGGCACCTCGCGCTCGTTCCGGAGCTGGGCGCCGAGATCCCGCTCTCCCAGGTGATGGTGCGCGCAGCACTGCGTTACAACCACTTCGTCAAGAGCGACGACGTTCCAGCACAGAATTATCTCAGCTTCAGCTTGGGTGTCGGCTTCAACTGAACGGAGAGGGCGGCAGCACCGGCCTGACCACTCCCGGGCCGCGCACGTATTCGGGGAGCACTGGGTGCAAGCGGGGGTCGAGCCCGGCGGCCACGCGGCCCACGCAACGAGCGTCAGGCTCCACCGTTTCCTCGGCGACTTCGCACGGCAGCCCGGCTAGCGTCGTGCCGAGAACTACGTAGTCGCCGTCGGGGATGGACGCACGGTGCACAGCGTCCAAAATGATGCCGGATGCGTGCTCTTGTGGAATCGAATGGGGCGCGATTCGCTCTGTTCCGTCTGGATCATAAGCCGACAAAAAATATTCTTCACGGCGCGCATCCCGAACCACGATGCGCACGCGCGGGTCGGGCGGATGGCCACGTTCCCATTGTGCAGAGGAGTCCAGGCCTGCGGCGACAGCGCGCAGCGAGCCGACCCCCACCCCTGGCACCCCGAGACCCATCATCAACCCCTGTGCTAAGGAGACCGCCACCCGAACCCCGGTAAACGATCCGGGACCAACACCTACAGCAATCAGGTCGAGATCAGAACGCGCCCACCCTGCCCCGCTGAGCGCCGCCTCGACCAGTGGGAGCATTCGCTCGGCATGCTGATTCAGTTGCTCGTGGCGGAGGTACGCCACCACGGAAGGGCGCGCCGCTCGGCCCGGCTCCCCCAGCGCGGGCGGGCTTGCCCCCCATCGAGTAGTCTCTAAGAGCGCCACGGATCCACGTACGCTCGACGTCTCCAGCGCTAAGAGACGCAGTGGCTGGTCGTCGCTTTTGGAGTTGCGCGGATCCTTCACGCGCGCACCATGCCATCAAAACGGGCGCCTGCGAAAGTCGCGCGCTTGAAAACGAGCAACATCACGGGATTGGGACAAATCTCTGGGCTATGGCAGGACTTGCGGCGCGCCAACTGCAACCGAGGAGCAGGCACGGGCCAACCATCTTGTGGGGCCAGCCAATCGGCCAACTAGTCGACTCTTGAGGAGCGCCCGGGGCCACGTCGCGCCAATTGTGCTAGGTGCGGGGACTTGTGACCATACCGAGTTCGTCCCTCCCCTCCGCGCCCCTTGCGACCCGACCACCTCGGGCAGAGTTATTGATGCCAGCCGGGGATCTAGTCCGTCTCAAGACCGCGTTCTTGTACGGCGCCGATGCTGTCTACGCGGGCACGCCCGACATGAGCCTGCGTAATCAGAGCGGGTTTACCTTCGACCAGCTCGCGGAAGGCATCGACTACGCCCATCAACGCGGCAAGCGGGTTTATTTGACGCTCAATCTCTTTGCGCACAACAAGGACGTCGAAAAGCTCCCTACGTTCCTGGACACGATTCGTCGTATGCGACCCGACGGAGTGATCGTTTCGGACTTGGGGGTATTCCACTTCATTCGGCAACATGCTCCAGAGCTCGAGCTACACGTCTCGACCCAAGCCAACGTGGTCAGTTGGCTCACAGTTCAAAGCTGGCAAAACCAAGGAGCAAGCTTGGTGGTGATGGCCCGCGAAGTGAGCTTTGAAGAATTGCAGGAGATTCGCGCCCAATGTCCAGACATACGTCTGGAAACCTTCGTGCACGGCGCGATGTGCATGACTTACTCGGGACGCTGCCTGCTATCCAACTACATGGCCGAACGAGGCGCCAATCAGGGCAGCTGCGCGCACAGCTGTCGATGGAAGTACAACCTGAAGGTGACGCGCCCTGATGGCAGCGTCGGGACGATCGAGATCAATGACCAAAACATGGGCGAATTTTCATTTTTTTTGGAGGAAGAATTCCGCCCGGGAGAGCTCTATCCCATCGAAGAAGACGAACAGGGTTCCTATATTCTCAACTCACGAGATCTCAATCTCATGCCGCGACTCGCCGACTACTTGAGGCTGGGTATCGACTCACTCAAAGTGGAGGGACGAAACAAGAGCGAATATTATGCGGCTGTAGTGGCCCGTGCCTATCGCAGCGCGATCGACGCGTACTACGCCGCGCCGTCTGACTTCGACCCCAGCCCCTTCGTGGCCGAGCTCTCCACCATCCCCTCGCGAGGCTACACGCTGGGGTTTCATACGGGTCGACTCGAGAACACCGGCCACAACTTCGACCACGGCGGCTCACTCAGCGCGTTTGAGTACGGCGGCGTCGTGCGACAATGGCAGGGGGACGACCTGATCATGGAGGTGAAAAACCGGCTGCTTGCCGGGGACGTCTTGGAGTTTCTCATCCCTTCGGGCCTCGAATGCATCCGACTCCGCCTGTACGCCTTCGAAAACGTCGATACCGTCAACCGGAAGCGCGATGGCACCGTGACAGATAAGGTCACCGCAGGCGAGGGTCGGGCCATCCGCATTCGCTCCGAACACTTCGACCACGAAGATCTCAGCAGACTCAAACGCCTCCTAGTGCCGCTCACCGTGGCGCGAAAGGCTCGCCCACTCAACAACGAGCAAGCTCTGCAGTTGGCCCAGAACGCAAAGACACAGGGCGCGGAGCTAGGCCTCGTTCCGGCCGCTGCCCTGCTGCGCAGCGAGGACGAGCGAAGCGCGGTGATCCGTTCCATGAAGGGAAGCAAGCCACCAAAGCTAGGAGCGGAGGGCTGCTGCGGCCTAGGTTGCAACGGATGCCTACCTTTCTGGAAAGAAGAGCGCTACGCGCGCGCCCGCGCGCTGCTACTGGCCCAAAAAGACGGCGGACGACTGGCGACGAACAGCAGTATCGGGCCAATCCCATAACTCTCATCGTCGCTTCAGCAATGATCACATCCTACGTGAGGCTGCGTGCACAATTGCCACGCCGCCTTACGACGGGGTGGTGAGAATTCGTTTCCGATCATGACCTGTGTGTGGACTCGCAAGAACGGCAGTGATTAACTCGCTACCTGAACACGTGCCAGGAGGACTGAGTTTTTCGATTCTCGTCGTCGACGACGAACCGG
>CAZNZA010000259.1:0-4865 GCA_964577325.1 uncultured Polyangiaceae bacterium | reverse complement strand
GCAATCATTCCTCGAGCCTCGCGTAAGGGATCGCCGGAGCGCCCGGTTCGCTCTTGGAAAACCCAGCTGCCAGGAGCGTGATGATGTCGTCGTTCGGTGAATGACTACCCGAAATGGGCACCGCACGGTTCTCGGCGGAGCGGCGCAGTTTCTTGGCTGCTTCCGCCTGCGCTTCGGTGAGAACCTCCAGTTTGCCCAGCGTACCGAAGAGATCGGTGGACGCTTCTTCGACCGCGGCGAAGGCAGACTCCCATCGCTCGGTGCTGTCGATCCAGTCCTGCCAGTGTTCCTGAAACTGCTCTTCGATGTCGGCAGGCAAGTTCCACAGGGTCATGCAGCCGGGCGGGTCGAAGAGTTCGTGACAACGACTCTTTGCCACCTCGAAGACGATGCGAGCCTGCGCGAACCTGTGTGTCCTGGGAAAGCCGCGCTTCAGCACGACCCCGCCGCGGCGACCCAGGACGCTTTGCGTATTCCACCAGCGAGCACAGTCCATCTCACCGTGGCGGGCCACAGCGAGGCGCAGTTTGAAGAGACGCTCGAAGTCGATATTGGTCGCAGCCATCAGCCGTCGTCCTCCCCTCGCAACACCGCCTTCTGCTCCTCGATCCAAGCGTCGATGTCGACGCGCTTGAAACGCCATTGTCCGCCGACTTTGAAGCCAGGGAGAGCGCCCTTCTGGGCGAGTGAGTAGACAGTCTTGTCAGTGACCTTCAGCAACTTGGCAACCTCGGGCAGCGTGAGGATTTCATCCGTCATGAGGAGCGAGCTTCTCCGCCGCAGCGGATGGCAGAGTGTTTTCCAACGGCCGGCAAGCTACCGCCATCAAGGGGAACCCGCAAGATGCAGCGCGACTGAAGTCGTAGCTACCGATTAGCCGGGGGCGGGTTACTGCTGAGAAGCACGTCCGCGACCCGCATTGGGGCGCTCCGTCGAAGACTCATCCCCAGCCGTCGCATTCAGCGAGCATCAGCGGCTCCAGCGTAAACACCACGAACTCGACGTCGACCTCCGCAACGGCTCGGCAAACACCCTGAGCGAGTTCATGTCAAGGGATTCGTGCTCGCCAATGAGCGCCTGAAGCTGAACAAGCATACCCAGCCACGTCCTGCGCCGTAGGCGGATTCGGCGGCTGCTTTATGAGCGCGTTGTCTAGGGCGTACAGCGCCATTGTCTATCTCGAAGCGTCCGCCTGAGAAACGGCGTCTCACGTATGCACGTTGCTGCTTGGCGTAATGCACCGCCTTTGCCAGCTTACCTGTCTTGCCGACGTCGGCGACATGTTCGTCCGCCCACTTGTTAAAAAGCGTCCATGATTGGCGGCGAATGCTCTTGCCGCAGGCGTTCATCTGGCGGAAGCCCCTGGGGCGTTCCTCGATCTTGTATAGGCCTCAATCCACTGCGATGGTTGCATGGACGCGATTGCCTTCAGAAGCTGCGCTTGAAGCTTTGCGGAGCTTCCCGGCCAGGCCAGGCCAACGCCATGGAGGTCCATGGGTGCCTTGCACCGCCACGCTTGCTTCACCACCAGAGCGCTGCCTTGGGCGCAGCCATCGAAGTACTGAAAAAGCCATGGACGCAGGAGACAAAGGACTTTCCAGCGCGCATTTGGCGTCGCCTATGACAGTCGCCCCCGTACAGCGGCTTTCCACTGCCCGGCACCGACTACCAAAGGGCTCTCGCCGACGCTGTGGCCGTAGCCAGCATGACCCGTAAGTGGGACTGCTCGGATAACGCGGTTGCGGAGAGCTTTTTTGCTACGCGGGAGAAAGAGCTAATGGCGCATTGCGCTCTGCGGCCACGCTGGCAAACCACCGGTTCGATCGAGCAGCACATTGACTCAAGTGTCGAGTTGCGAACGTCTCACATGGGCCAACTGCCGCAAGCAATACGCGGGCTGCGCGGAAGTACCGTCCGGGGAATCACTCGGTGCCTTGGCGGAACCCTGGCTAGGGCCGCGTGTCTCATCGACCGCGGTGGTGCTCGGTTCGCGTCTCGCAGCAATGTGTATTGACATTCTGGACCCTAGAGGTGAACGTCAGGGAACGCACTGTTACGTAAACGGGTAGGGCTACAGCGGAGCTGCGATGGGGAATAGGCTACATGTGCTTCCAGCCTCGGTCAGGACTGACGGCGGTGGAACGTCTAAAGTCAAGAGCGCGTGGCTGTATTGGAAGCAGGATGGGACCGAGTTGGTGTTGCGAATCGATGACGAGGGCAACGTCTTGCGCCATGGCAGCGGCCCGGTCACTGAACCCAGCAGCTACCAAGACGTTTTCACGGTCGAAGAGGGCGCGAAGGTTGAGGCTGCGTACAGTCTCGAGAGTGAACCTCTTACTTTCGAGGTCGTGCGCCCGCGTTTCGAGCACTTCACTATTCGACAAACCCTGTCGGCGACACTGGCCAGCATCAGTCGAGTGACAGTTAAGAGAAACGGAGAGCGAACTGTAGTAAAGACGCTTCCGAAGGCGACAGTCGGCATGAAGGAGGTTCCACCTGTCGGTTCGAAGGTCGTGATGATTGTTCCTGAAGTCAGCTTGGCGGATGACCCTCCCGTGGATGACTTGAATGGGCACGCCAGGAAGTTTGGCCAACAGTGGAAAGACAAGGACCCGGCCAATCGAGAGTTGGTTTTCGTTCGACCTGGGCCGATCCTCAGCAACTTCACCCGAGCGATGAGCCGTGCGGCCACGCTGGCGCGTGGCCGTACGGTGATTATCAACGTCGGGCATGGCTCTGACGACAACGTATCAAGGCGAACTGCGTTCTTCGATATGACGCCCCGCACGAATAATCAGCGAGGACAGAGCGTGGAAGCCACGGGAGCCATGTTTCGAGATGACATCGAAGCGGCCAAATCCAACAGGCCCCGCGACGAACGCGTCCTCGCTTTCGAGCAGGTCGGACAAGTTTTCGAAAACCAGGATGTGCGACTGTTCGTCGTTCTGGCCTGCAGAGTTGGTGGTGCAGCTGCTGACCTGTTCATCAAGGACGTTTCGTTCTTTTTGCGTACTGCTGTGATGGGTTATAAGCAGAAGATTCTCTTTCAGGGAGTCACAGACGAAAGCTTCGTCATGAGAAGCGCCACGTTACTCGAGATCGAGGGTAGCGTTCCTGTCGGCCTCCCGGCTACAGACCGACGCTTTACGGAGATCCCCAACAAGTTTCAGAAGACTGTCCCACGCCAAATCACGCGTACTAGTCCAGATGAATGATTCATTGCTGAAGCGTCTCCTCTGGAGCGGTGCAATGCTCGGTGGGTTGGCATTAGTTGGCTGTGCATCGCCAGTGCCTAACGCAGCGCTCCAAGACCGGGCGGACTCAGCACGAGCCGCTGATGGCGAGAACAATGAGCCATTGATACGTCTGCTTTCAAGAAGTCACTGCGCAAACATAACGGCAATTGGCGAGGGCCAGTACGCTGGTCAAACGCAACTGGAATCCGGCAAATCCCAACTCATGCTATTTGGGGCCGGGCCGCCCCGCCCGATTGACAGTGGAATGCCTTGGCAAGCGCGAGCTGTCGCTAGGGAGGGTGGCTTGCTGGTCGAGGGTTCGGTTGGCGACACCTCTGGGCCTGAGCATTTCGTTCACCTTGCGGCTGACGGAAGCAAGCGCTGCAGTGAGAGCACGCAGGCATTCTATGAACGCGTTGCGCCGTTGGCAGGAAGATTGGAGTACGCGAGCCTTTTTGAAGGCCGCGCGGTCTTCTCCCACGTGGGGTCTCCCGTGACTGGCATTTCGCAGCTCTACGCGTTTGCGCCATGTCAGGCTCCTGAACCCCTTGGCAGCTGTTCAGCGCACGAGATGTTCGAATGGGAAGATGGACCGGTGTGCCGGAGCGAGCGCCGCTTTCGGGTGATGGGCAGCGCATTCTCGGGCGACCGCCTTAGCCCGTTAGACACCGGCTACTCCGCGACGAGCCATGGTGTTTTGAGGGTGCTCCGCGATGGTCCCGGCTCCATAAGACTCAGCTGGATCGATAGCGATGCCCGTGCGAGATGGGTGGCGCACGTCGGCTTGCCGGAGCCGCTCGAAAAAGTCGGTGACGCAGCGGGAAATCGTAGCGGTGCGGCGCTTTGGCTGACCGGAGAGGCCGATCCTTCACATCTCGTGATTATCAGTGCGACAGGCAAACAATTTCGATTTCTAGTGGATATCGATCGAGGGGGCGGTCCGCAGGTTGCCGTGGCTGGTCGAAGCTGGGGGGCGGCCATACCCACCTCTCCCCCATATGGTTCGGCGGGACGCGCCACTCGAAGGCGTTGCTGGCTGGCGACCGGCAGCCTTGTAAACGCCTCCGGCGCCCCTGAAACAGCGTTTAAAGCTCCAGAGTGATTTCTCGTCCGTCAACAATCAGCAATGCCTGTTTGCCAGATGTTCGGAGCGTTGCCTTTACGGTGCTTTGACTATCCGAGCCCTCCAAAACCATCCCCTCCACCGTTTCGATCCGGTAAGTAATCGGCCCGAGATGTGCTTCAGCCGAATCCACGAATTGGACAAATACCTCGTAAACCGAGGGCCCAACGACCTCTTCCTCCCGCACCACCTTCGCCAACTTACGCCACGCGGGATACTGCTTGCTTCCCTTCTTCGACAGCTCGCCCTTTGGTTTTGGTACGACACCGAACTCGGGGTCGAAGAAGAACAGCTCCACGCGTCGGTCCAGCGCGTCTTCCTTGCCGTCAGCTGCCGCATCATCCAATTCCTCGCCGCAGTCGTTGAGCGGGAAGTTCTCACCGCAACCGTGGGCCACGCCGGTAAGCTGAAACTCCGCAGCATCGAGTTCAGCGCCGTCTAGTGCCATGTATGCGGCAATCAACGCTGGTCGCTCGAGGGAGGGATCGCCGACGAGCTCTTGCATC
>CAZNZA010000258.1:1871-4873 GCA_964577325.1 uncultured Polyangiaceae bacterium | reverse complement strand
CGCTGAAGCAAGCGATGAGTGGTCGGTCGCCAAGGGCGTCGGGTTGCTAGCGCTGTGTCAATGTTTTCAACGATAGCGAGAGCTGTTGGCGGAAGAGTTGGCGTGCGCTGATATCGACGAAGCGGCTGTAGAGCTTAGGGGCATCCCGTTCCGCAAAGTGCGGCTGTAGTCTTTGCCGCTTCGGCGTGCGCCGCAAAGGCACGCAGATAGCACGACATCGTGCCGCTTTCGCTGCAAGACGCTGCTTTGCGCGGAACCGTTCCGTGGGGCTCTTCCCACGCTTGATTCGGAGGCACAAGCGCCTAGCATGACCAAGTGCGACCCATCATCGTTCTGCAACCTCTGCTCCTGAGCGTACTGTTGGCGGCCTGCGGCTCGGAAGAACCATCGGGGAACTCTCCCAACGCGACGCCAGAAACGCCACAGGGTAACGGTACCCAGCCGACGCAAGACGCGTCGCCTCCTGGCGTGACTCCAGCGGTATCTCCCGTTACGCCGACGAGCGCCGCTACACCGGGTGGCCCTGATCCGACGATGTCGACACCCGCGGCCGACTCGAGCCCGGGAAGTCCCAGCGCAACGAGCGACGGGCCGACATCGTCGGGCGTTCCATCGATGACAGATGCCTCGACGAGCGACGACACCACGACGGATACGTCCGCGAGCGACACCGCGACGACGGACGACGCGTCCTCGACGACCGACGACACTCAAACGGACACGTCGATGAGGGACGACGACTCCTCGACGGATGCCTCGACCGACGACACCACGTCGTCTTCAGGAGAGGTCGGCATTCGGATCGATGGCAACGAGATCTTGGTTGATGGGGAGGTGCTCCACATTCGAGGCGTCAACTGGAATCCCGTCCCCAAAGGGCAAGACCATCCTGCGGGTTTGGCTTACGCCGCCATGGCCGACATCGACATTCCGTTGATGAAAGCCGCGGGTATCAACGCCGTGCGTACTTACGAGCACCTCGGTGATCGGGAGGTGCTCGACAAACTGCATGCGGCCGGTATCTCCGTGTTCAGCACGGTGCTCGGGTGGTGGCAGGACGAAACGAGCGTTGTAGTGGAGCGGGTGAACAGCGTGAAGGATCACCCCGCGATCCTGGCGTGGGTGGTGGGCAATGAGTGGAACTACAATCACTTGTACGGTTACGAGAACCTGACCGAAGAAGAGACGCGCGACAAACTGAACGAGGCCGCTGCTTTGATCAAAGCGACGGATCCAAGCCGCCCGGTCACGACCATCTGGGGTGGTCTGCCGCCCAAGAGCATGATCGACGCCATGCCGGACATTGACGTCTGGGGTCTCAATGTATACGGCGGAGTAACGTTTGGACCGCTCTTCGAACAGTTTGCCAGCGTCAGTTCGAAACCCATGTATTTGGGGGAGTACGGTGTGGACGCCTACAACACGGCCATAGGCGCTTACGACCCTGAATCCCAGGCTCAAGCGGACAAGCAACTCACGGAGGAGATCATCGCTCATCTCGTCACCACACCGGGAGGTGTGACGAGCGGCGGTTTCATCTTCGAATGGGCAGACGAGTGGTGGAAAGATGGCACGGGAGCGCTCGACGAACACGGTGTCGCCGGAATCGAGGGCAGCCTGTTTCCAGACAACGTCTTCAACGAAGAATGGTGGGGCATCGTCGACATCGATCGCAACCCGCGACCGGCGTATGAGGCTCTGAAGGCGCTGTACGCACCGTAGCGCCTGCCCGATGAGACAGAGCCCCACGCCAGAGATTTGGCTAGCCAGCACAGGCCTCAATCCTCTAAGCCCAACGGGGTGAGTCAGTTGAGGGTGACGGACCGAGAGCTCGCCAAGGGCATTCGTCTGCAGACGAACGCGCACCATCTCGTCGTGGTGCTCCCTCACGTGGCCAAAGTGGCTTTGCTGGGGATGTACTTCGCCACCAACAAGAACTTCTTGCTGCCGCGGGGGTTGAGCAGACTTCGGCAACTGCAGGACATCTACCGCCGCTACGCCACGGCCCAACTACTCATCGTCGGGCATACCGATACCTCTGGCGATCCCGAATACAACGAAACCTTGAGTCTGGAGCGCGCCGAGGCGATGGCGGCTTACCTCGAGGACGACGTCGCGGCGTGGTTGGCTCGCTATGACTCGGATGTGGCGGAGGCAAAACGTTGGGGAGCGAGTGAAGATGTGGCGATGCTGCGGCACGTGCTCAGCAGAGCCCCGCACCCGGTCGTGCCAAGAGCGGGGGTGGACGAACTCGAGTCCCTGACGCACGCCTTTCGGACCCAGAACGGGATCTCCGCCCAGGGCGAGATGGACGACGAAACCCGCCGGGCGCTCATCGCCCAGTACATGGCCGAGGACGGCACGACGTTGCCGCGCAAGATGAGCGTCACCGTACACGGCTGCGGGGAGTACTTCCCACTAGACCGATCGGGTTCAAAGCTCGACACAGCCGCTGTAGATGGCGCCGATGACCCGCTGGATCGGCGCGTGGAGCTGTTCTTCTTCAACGGCCAGGACGGGATCCAACCTCCGCCACCAGGTCCGCGTTCCAAGCGGGGTTCGCCGGAATATCCGGCTTGGCGCAACGGTGCCAAACCCGTGGGGGAATGGACATTGCCGCTCGACGGCGTCGCAGCAGCCCGTTGTCCAAGCCGCTTCAGCCAGGGGTGCAGCTTTCCCAAGCCGTCGATGGTGCCCACCCTACGTAAGGTTGCCGCGCTGCTGCGAGATGACGCTCTGCTGAACGTGGAAGTCATCGGGCACACGGACAACCTGGGCCCACGCGATGGCAACCTCGCTCTGTCCAAAGACCGTGCAGAGTGTGTCGCGGCGTGGCTCACCCACGATGCCGCTGCCTTCCGCCGCCGTTTCGACGCCGGCGATGCGTTCCGTAGATGGGAGTGGGAGGAGCTTCAATGGATACTGCTTGCCGTACCGATTGCCCAACGTCCGGCTTACGTCGCTCGCGTCGACGGCTACGCAGGTCCGCAAACCCATGAGGC
>CAZNZA010000258.1:0-1771 GCA_964577325.1 uncultured Polyangiaceae bacterium | reverse complement strand
TTCGTGGATGAGCGAACCTTGCCGCGGCCGGGACAGCAGGTAGAGGTGCTGGCTCCAACTACAGACGGGCAGGAGGGGCTGTCGATAGCCCAGGGCGTGACCGACGCGGAAGGTTACCTCGCGGTGGAGCTGCCGCGCGGCTCCTACAAGGTTCGGGCATACGCGGAGGACCAGGTGCTGCGTGGGGCACTAGCCATCGATCCGGACGTGTATGGGGCGCAGCGCATCGCGCTGATACCGGAGGGGCAAGACTCATGAAAGCTGGAACCGTCATTCCCAGCAACGTCGTGGCTGCGACTGATGATACCCATACTCAAAGCGTCGAATTACTGCTGTTCCGATCGTTTTCT
The DNA here is from genome assembly GCA_964577325.1 of uncultured Polyangiaceae bacterium. Lineage (GTDB taxonomy): Bacteria > Myxococcota_A > Polyangia > Polyangiales > Polyangiaceae > SZUA-265. The sequence goes on along the minus strand of CAZNZA010000258.1, from coordinate 1,421 downwards.
CCGGGCAAGCGCTTGAATGTGACGGTTTACGTCGAGCAATTGTTTCGCCACGGGCCGTTAGCGCATCTGCATGAGCGAGCGTTCTCCGCCTTCAACGGCTACGGCAACGAGCCTACCGTGATCGAGGAACTGCGCGATATCGCCCCACAGATTACCGATGGCGCGAATGGCATCTTGCTCCACTTGCAACTGGAGGAGCAGGAGCCGGATTCCGCGATGGCTGCCACGCCCCACCGCAAGTGCACCTTCTCACCGCCGGTGGCGATCAAGGCGTGTTCACCCCGAGAGCTGCTCGTGAGTTTGGCGCTGGGGTACCGAGGCGTGCACAACGACATCCTGTACCCCGAATCCTCGGTGATCCACATCCCTCAGTTCGGATTATCACGAAATCTGCGGGTGTACATCGTCGTCAGCGATCCGGAAACTCACGCCATCGTCTACTCCAACGGCTGGAGCACACCGAACTTCGTGGGCCGCAACGACCCGGGCGGCCCACTCCTGGTCAGTGCGACGGCACCCCAAGGCGCTTTCGCTCCCGCCATCGGAGGCAGCGGGCTCTCCCCCCACAGCCCCGTACCCAACACGGCGATTGCCCCGCCACCGGACGTCAGCGGCATGTACGAGGGGTTCACTGATCCCGGTCATGCCATCGGGCGGCACATTCCGTGTCTTCTGGTACAGCTCAATCAGGCAGGGCGAGCGGTTGCCGGCTGGTTTACGCGGCCGCCGGTCAACGTCGGAGGTCCGAAGCACCTGCGCTTGAACATCCCCGAACCGCCCGAACTTTTCCGCGACGTGGAAACTGCCGTGCTGCTCGGTCAGTACGATGGCCGCTTTCGCTTCAACTGGGGTCTCACCGACAATCTCGAAGCGGACCCCGTCGTCGACTCCTTGGACGGCCAGGCCAGCGGCTTGCTGGAAGTCCAAGGCAAAGTCCTGAAGATGACCGTGCGGCGCGACGACCTTCAGTGCACGCTGTACCTGCACCAACAACAACCCACCTCACGCTGGTCCAGCAAGGCCTGGCAGGTGCTGCGCGCTCGCACCCTGGGTGCTCTCCACGAGCGCTTTACCTACGATGCGTTCCTGGGTCAGATCCGCCCGCCTCCTCTCGCGTTCTGGAACCAACTGGGCATGGATCTGTGCGCCGATGGGACGCTCGGCAAGCTCATCATCGAGCACTACGCCGTGACCGGCACCGAAAGAGACGTCAAGCGGTCCAAAATCAACACTTATCTCGTCGCCCTGACTAGCCAAGAGCGTTACCGCAACGTCATGGTGGCCCAGTTCTTCGGCAAGGCTGGAGGAATTGCGCTCGAAGTTAACGGCAAGGTCCAAACCGTTCTGGCGTGGCTCGAGAAGATCCAGAACGACCACTTGGACGAGATAGACAGGACAGCAAAGAGCCGCGGAGAACCGCT
>CAZNZA010000257.1:0-4927 GCA_964577325.1 uncultured Polyangiaceae bacterium | reverse complement strand
GGCACAGTCTACAGCGGGCACAGTCTACAGCGGGCACAGTCTACAGCGGGCACAGTCTACAGCAGTCCCGGGCAGCCAAACCGGAGCCGGCCAGCGCTGGTGCTGTGGGCGATCCGCGATCTGCGGCCACACACCGTCCCGCGGTGGTCTCCCGGCTATGCTCTTGGACTCGAGCGTCGCCAGTTGGCGCGCCGGTCCCGAAAGTGGCGAGCAACATCCCCTTCATTTCCAGGTGCCCAATGGGCGCTCCGCCCGTTAGAAACCCTTCCCGCCCATAACCGGCAAACCTTCCCCGGGGCACCCTGCCCCAAAAGCCCGAGAAAGAAGAACCATGAGCAGTGTCATCAAGGTCGTATCGCTCCCCGGCGACGGCATCGGTCCCGAAGTCAACGAACAAGCCGTCCGAGTACTCGAAGCCGTAATCAAACTTGCTGGCAGAAAACTCGAGGTCGTGGAAATGCCGATGGGCGGCGTCGCCCTCGACGCAGGTGACCAAGCGCTCCCGGACGCCACCCGCGATGCGTGCCTGCAGGCAGACGCGGTCTTGTTGGGCGCAGTCGGTCTCCCCAAGTATGACGGCGTACCAGGCGAACGGCGGCCGGAGAAGGGTCTACTCGACTTGCGCAAGGCGCTCGGGGTGTACGCCAACCTACGCCCCGTGAGACCCTTCAAAGCATTGCTCGATGCCTCACCGTTGAAACGGGAAATTGTCGAAGGCACCGACATGCTCGTCGTTCGCGAGCTGCTTTCGGGCGTTTACTTCGGACAGCCTCGCGGTATCGACGGCGACTACGCCTACAACACCATGGGTTACCACAAGCACGAAGTGGTAAGAGTCGCTCGCATTGCTTTCGAGGCCGCACGCAAGCGCCGGGGGAAAGTCACCAGCGTGGACAAGGCTAACGTGCTCGAAGTATCGCAGCTGTGGCGCCAAACGGTAAAAGAGCTGCACCAGGCGGAGTTCTCCGACGTCACCCTCGAACACCAGTATGTCGATTCAGCCGCGATGGATCTGATCCGCAATCCGAAACGCTTCGACGTCATCGTGACCTCGAACTTGTTCGGCGACATCTTGACGGACGCTGGCGCCGTGCTCCCCGGCTCGATCGGGCTTCTCGCCAGCGCAAGCCTGGGTGATGGCCCAGGCCTGTTCGAGCCTATCCACGGCTCGGCTCCCGACATTGCCGGCCAAGGCATTGCCAATCCCCTGGGCGCCATCGGCTCCGTCGCCTGGATGTGCAATACCAGCCTGAAACTGCCGGAATACGGCGCTCGTGTCGACGCCGCCATCGACCAGGTGCTGGAAGCGGGTCACCGCACCCGCGACCTCGGCGGAAAGCTGTCCACCCAAGAAATGGGAAATCTCATATGCCAAGCACTCCAATAAGCTCCAGCGCTCACGCTCAACTCGAGGACTCTGCCCATACCCCGATGTTGGAGCAGGTCCCCGCTCCCATCGCCAAAGCCCCCGGCGAAGTGGCCGTCAATGGCGCCAAGGCTGTCGTCGATCGCCAAGGAGAGGTGCTGCGAGGGGCGGATATCGTGGTCGAATGCCTCCTGCAAGAGGGCGTAGACCTGCTGTTCGGTTATCCCGGCGGTGCCATCCTTCACGTGTACGATGCGCTTCACAAGGCGCAAGATCGCATCCGTCACGTGTTGGTGCGCCATGAACAGGGCGCCGTTCATGCGGCGGAAGGCTTCGCCCAGGCGACTGGCCGCGTCGGAGTCGCCATGGTGACGTCCGGCCCCGGTGCGACCAACGTCGTGACCGGGCTCCAGAACGCCATGCTCGACTCCACTCCAATCGTCGTCATCTCGGGTCAGGTGCCAAGCAGCCTGATTGGAACCGATGCCTTTCAAGAGGCCGACGTCGTTGGCATCACCCGGCCGTGCACCAAGTACAACTACCTCGTCAAGGACGTCAAAGACCTTGCTCGCATCCTGAAGGAGGCGTTCTATCTAGCTCGCTCGGGTCGCCCTGGCCCCGTGCTGGTCGACATTCCCAAGGACATCACGGCTCACGAATGCGTCTTCCGTTACCCGAAAGCGGTGGATATTCCTTCGTACAAGCCCACGATCAAGGGCCACGCCCTGCAGGTCAAGAAGGCGATCGACATGATCCGGCACTACGACCGCGTGGTGCTGTACGTCGGAGGCGGAGTGGTATCTGCCGGAGCCGAACCGGAGCTGCTCACGCTCGCCAAACGGCTCAACGCGCCCGTTACTCCAACGCTGATGGGCCTTGGCTGCTATCCCCCCACCGATCCGCAGTCGCTCGGCATGCTGGGAATGCACGGCACATATGCGGCCAACATGGCCATGGCGGAAGCCGAGCTCATCGTCGCCATCGGCGCTCGCTTCGATGATCGCGTGACGGGAGCCGTCGACAAGTTCGCACTCAAGTCGAAGAAGATTCACATCGACATCGATCCTACGAGCTTGAACAAGAACATCCCCGTCGATGTTCCCATCGTTGGGGACGCCAAAATGGTCCTCCAGCAGATATTGGCGGGTCTACCCGATACGCCAGCTCCGGAGCGCAAGCACTGGTGGCGACAGATAAACAGCTGGAAAACGAAGTATCCGCTCGCGTACAAGGACGACACTGAGTGCATCAAGCCGCAACGACTATTCGAAGAAGTCGCCGACTTGACGAAGGGCCGCTACATCTGCTCCACGGACGTCGGTCAACACCAGATGTGGGCCGCACAATACTACCCCTCGGAGAATGCCCGCAAGTGGCTCACCTCGGGCGGACTGGGAACCATGGGCTATGGACTTCCTGCAGCCATGGGAGCGGCGTTCTCGACTAAAGAGCCCGTGATTTGTTTCACCGGCGATGGATCGTTCCAGATGTGCATCCAAGAGCTCGCCACGTGCGTGCACGAAGGCTTGAACGTCAAGATCATCATCATGAACAACAACTTCCTCGGCATGGTGCGCCAGTGGCAAGAGATGTTCTACTCACGCCGCTACAGCGAAGTGGGAATGAAGTACTTCCCCGACTTCGTACGCATCGCAGAGGCGTACGGCGCGACGGGCTTGCGCGCCGAGAAACCTTCCGAACTGCGGGCTGTGCTGGAGCAAGGCTTCAATACCGAGGGCACGGTCATCATGGACATCATCGTGCACAAGGAAAGCAACGTGTTCCCGATGATCCCGGCGGGCGCTGCCCATTACGAAATTACTCTCGATCCCGAAGTCTTCGGTGAAGAAGCCAAGGAAGCGCCATGAGCGAACGTCATCTCATCAGTGTGTTGGTCGAAAACAGCCCCGGCGAGCTGGCCCGCATCGTCGGCTTGTTCAGCGGACGAGGCTTCAACATCGATTCTTTGGCGGTAAACACGACGATGGAGCCCGACAAGTCGCGGGTGGTTCTCACGACCCGCGGGGACAATCGGGTGGTGGAGCAGATCACCAAACAGCTGAACAAATTAGTACGGGTGCACAAGGTGCTCCACATTCAGGGCTCCAATCACCTGGAGCGCGAGCTGTTGTTGGCCACCATTCGCTGCAACGGCGTGCATGGGCGGGAAGAGGTCGAACGTCTGATCCGCCTGTGCGGAGCGCGCGTGCTGTCCTTTTCGGCCCATGCCTTTACCGTCGAACTGACGGGCACGGAAGCCGAAGTGGACCACTTCTTGGAGCTCGCGCGCCCGATGGGAATCAGGAATATGGTGCGTTCAGCGCCAATTGCGATTAATAAGCCCGCCGAAGCGGAGCAAGCCGGAGCGGAGAATGCGGCCTGACCGTTTGGTGGCCGAGCCAGAACTAAAGGAAATGACCGAATGAAAGCCTTCTACGACGCAGACGCAAACCTCGACCTGATCAAGAACAAGAAGGTCGCTATCATCGGGTACGGCAGCCAGGGCCATGCTCACGCACTCAACCTCAAAGACAGCGGCATCGAGGTGCGGGTAGGGTTACGCTCTGACAGCAAGAGCAAGCCCCGCGCCGAGCAGGCTGGTCTCACCGTTCAGGAGCCGCGACAGGTGGCTGAATGGGCAGACGTGGTCATGTTGCTCGTTCCTGACGAGCACGCTCCGCGCATCTACGCCGAAGACATCCAGCCCGGCCTACGCCCGGGCAACTACCTGGCCGTGGCCCACGGCTTCGGGCTGCACTTCAAGAAGATCGTTCCGCCCCAGGGCGTCAACGTGTTCCTCGTGGCACCGAAGGCGCCGGGACACACCGTGCGGCGCGAGTATGAAGGCGGCCGCGGCGTTCCCATGTTGATCGCCGTCAATGAAGATCCAAGCGGTGATTCCAAGCAAGTTGCCTTGGCTTATGCCAGCGCCATCGGTGGCGGGCGTGCCGGCATCCTGCAAACGAGCTTCAAGGAAGAGACGGAAACGGATCTGTTCGGTGAGCAGGCCGTGCTGTGCGGCGGTATGAGCGCACTCATCGTGGCCGGCTACGAAACGTTGACCGAAGCCGGTTACGCCCCGGAGATGGCCTACTTCGAGTGCCTGCACGAACTGAAGCTGATCATCGACCTGATCTACGAAGGCGGGATCGAAAACATGCGCTACAGCGTGAGCAACACCGCTGAGTATGGCGATCTTACCCGCGGTCCTCGCATCGTGACCGAACAAACGAAAGCGGCCATGAAGGAGATCCTCAGTGAGATCCAGACCGGCAAGTTCGCGGACGAGTTCCTCACCGAGTGCTCCAGCGGCCGCAAGAAGTTCAACGAACTGGAAGCCAAGGGCGCTGCGCATCCGATCGAAGAAGTCGGTAAGCGCCTGCGCGGCATGATGCCCTGGATGAAGGATAACCAGGCCGTCAAAGAACGCTGAGCAGCACTCGAGCCTCTGCCTTGAGCCAAAGCGCCCCCGACGTCACTCGTCGCGGGCGCTTGCTTCGTTTTGTACTGCGGCCGCAACGCTGCTCCCTTCGGACTAGGCGAAACGGCTAACTGCAACCT
>CAZNZA010000256.1:0-4958 GCA_964577325.1 uncultured Polyangiaceae bacterium | reverse complement strand
CCCAAAGGGAGCCCTCGTCGGGGTGGGCCCATCGCATTGGTGAGCTCATGGTGCCGAACCGTTCGAGCGGCAACGGACGGAACCGCCATTCGCGTGCTAGCGCGAAAGTGCCCGAGCTCAACTTCAGGTGGGGTTAACGGCCCAGACGAAACCAACGCCGCGCGTTCACCGGATATTGGTTGCAATACGCCGGCTGGCTTTGCCACAAGGACCATTCGAGACAGAAGCGCAAATAGGAGACGGCTGATGAGGCGACCCGACCGGGATAATCCAACAACCTATGTGGTCATCGGTGTCGTCAGCGCGGCGATCGCCGCGGTAGATGTCGTCGCGGGCATCGGGTACGGAACCTGGGTTCTTTATTTCCTGCCGCTGACGCTCGCGTTTTTTACAGGTCGGCCCTGGTTTCCGGTTGCCGTTGGGTCGGTTTTCGTGCTCCTCCTGGTCGTCGGGTATTCTCTTGGGGCACCCGCTCTCGACGCGGAGCGGCTCGGCGAGGTTCGGGTGCGGCGAGTAATGGCCGCAGTGACGTTTGTCATGCTCGGCTTCATCGGGCGGCAGTTCATCATCACGCGCATCAAGAATGTTCGTGAAGACTGGTTCAGGGGCGCGCAAGCGGGGCTTTTGAGTCGTATCCAGGGAGAGCCAAGACTCGGCGACCTCGGCGAACGGATCCTGAGTTTCGTGGCCGATTACCTCGGAGCTCACGTCGGTGCTATCTACATCGCCGACTACGGCGGTAGCTTTCGCCGCTTCGGAGCGTACGCGCTGGATCCCGGCGTTGCCGGGCCAGAGACCGTTCAGGAGGGGGAGGGGTTAGCCGGACAGGTGGTGCGCGACAACCGCCTCGTGCATCTGAAAGACGTCCCGGAGAAGTATCTCGATGTCCGATCAAGTTTAGGTGGGCACCCGCCCCGAGAGCTCGTGATCGCGCCGGCTGCCACTGACGACAAGGTAATGGCTATCATCGAGCTGGGGTTTCTGCAGCCGGTTAGCGCGACGACGTTGGAGCTTTTCTCGCGGGTGGGGGAGGAGATCGCCTCGGCGGTTCGGTCCGCACACTATCGGACGCGGCAAGCCGAGCTGCTCGAAGAAACGCAGCGTCAGGCGGAAGAGCTCCAGAGTCAACAAGAGGAACTTCGCACTCAGAACGAAGAACTCGAGCAGCAGAGCCGAGCCCTGCAGGCATCCCAAGCTCGGCTCGAGAATCAACAGACTGAACTCGAGCAGATCAATTCTCAACTCGAAGAGCACACTCAAACGCTGGAACGTCAGCGCGACGATCTTCAGCGCACCCAAGGCGAGTTGCAGCGCGCCAGCGCCTACAAGTCAGAGTTTCTGGCGAACATGTCCCACGAGCTTCGAACGCCGCTCAACAGTTCCCTCATCTTGGCCAAGATCTTGGCTGACAACAAGGACAGTAACCTCTCCCCAGAACAGATCAAATTCGCCGAAACCATCTATTCGGCTGGCAACGACCTGTTGACGTTGATCAACGACATCCTCGACTTGTCCAAGATCGAGGCCGGCAAACTCGACATTCGACCCGAGCCGGTCGCGACCGCCCGACTGATCGACGAGTTGTTCACGTCGTTTCGCCACGTCGCAGACGAAAAGCACCTCGAACTCACCACACACGTGGAGGAAGGCGTGCCAGCGACGTTCGATACAGACCCCACCAGACTCCACCAGATTCTGAAAAACCTGCTGTCTAACGCGCTCAAGTTTACCGAGCAGGGGGGCGTTTCGTTGTCGCTTCGCCGCGCAGCCGACGGCAGGCTCGCTTTCGAAGTCAAGGACACGGGCATTGGAATCCCCAGCGGACAACACGAGGCAATTTTCGAAGCTTTCCGGCAAGCCGATGGCACCACGAACCGCAAGTACGGCGGCACTGGCCTAGGCTTGTCGATCTCACGGGACCTGACACGTTTGCTCGGCGGAGAGTTGACGCTGGAGAGCGCCCCCGGGAGAGGCAGTACCTTTACACTTTTGCTTCCCGAATGTCTCACCGATCTGGGTGCCGCTGTGATCGCTACGCGAGGCAGTGGTTTCGCGCGCTCCCCATCCGTCACGACGTCGCCAGCCTCGGTCCGAACCGCTCAATCGCCGTCGATCCCCGACGACCGGGACCTGCTTTCGGGCGGCGATCGAGCGATCCTGATCATCGAAGACGACGTGCGGTTCGTTCGCGTGTTGTCGGATTTGGTCCACGAACTCGACTTCAAAACGCTCGTTGCGTCCACAGCGGAAGAGGGCTTTGCGATGGCCGAGCGTTATCGACCGACAGGTATCGTCCTCGACGTCGGTCTTCCCGATCGGTCGGGTTTGACGGTCCTGGACTCGCTGAAGCGACACAGTGCGACGCGCCACATCCCCGTGCACGTCGTTTCAGCGTCGGACTACAGACAAGTGGCCCTCAAGATGGGGGCGACGGGCTACGGCATCAAGCCCATCCAGCGCGAGCAGCTCGTCGAAGCTCTGCGCGTACTCGAGTCCAAAGCGACGCAGGCCTTGCGGCGCGTTCTCGTCGTTGAAGACGACGCGACCCTTCGTGAAGCCACTTGCCGACTGCTGCAGACGGATAATGTCGAGACTATCGCAGCAGAGAGCGCAAAAGCGGCGCTTGCTGCGCTTGAAAAGACGACCGTCGACTGCATGGTACTCGACCTGACGCTTCCGGATCGCAATGGGTTCGAGCTGTTGGAAGAGATGTCGACCAAGGAGGAATATTCATTCCCGCCGGTGATTGTATACACGGGGCGGGCGCTATCGAGCGAGGAGGAGCAAAGACTCCGACGGCTGTCGCATTCGATCATCATCAAAGGTGCGCGTTCCCCCGAGCGCTTGCTCGACGAAGTGACGCTCTTTCTTCACCAAGTCGAGTCTGAGCTTCCCCCCGAACGGCAACGGATGCTGCGCGACGTGAGACACCGTGAAGCCAGCTTCGAAGGGCGGCGCGTGTTGATCGTCGAGGATGACGTCAGAAACATCTTCGCCCTGACGAGCGTACTCGAGCCCAAAGGTGCAAAGATCGAAATCGCACGCAACGGCCGCGAAGCCTTGGTAGCCCTCAAGGAAAAACCCGGCATCGATCTCGTCCTCATGGACATCATGATGCCGGAGATGGACGGACTCGAGGCCATGCGTGAGATCCGCAAACAACCCGTGTTTTCGAAGTTGCCGATCATTGCCCTCACTGCCAAAGCGATGGCCGACGACCGAGAGCAATGTCTCGAAGCTGGAGCGAACGACTACATCGCCAAACCCGTTGACGTGGACAAGTTGTTGTCGCTGGCCCGGGTATGGATGGCTAAATGACCGACTATACCGTTTCTGACCTCGAGCTGCGGCTGCTGTTGGAAGCCATCCTCGACAAGTATCACTACGATTTCCGGGGATACGCCGAAGCGTCGCTAAAGCGGCGACTCGTATCGGCGCTCACGCACTTTCAATGCGGCACGTTATCTCGTCTCCAGGAACGGGTGTTGCACGAGCCCCGCGTGTTCGCTGAGTTGCTTCGATTCCTCACCGTGCAGGTAAGTGACTTGTTTCGCGACCCGACGTACTTTCGCGCTCTACGCGAACATGTGGTTGCGTATTTGCGTACGTATCCGTCGTTGCGCGTGTGGGTCGCTGGCTGTGCCACGGGCGAGGAAGCGTACTCTCTAGCCATTCTGCTCGCCGAGGAGGGGCTTTTGTCGCGAACTCAGATTTACGCGACCGACATCAATCCCGCGAGCTTACGCGTCGCTGAGGAGGGTGTCTACGACGTCGAACGCTTCGCGGGTTTCAGCGAAAACTATCTCCAGTCGGGAGGGCGCGCATCCCTCTCCAACTACTACACAGCCCGCTATTCGTCGGCCGTTTTCGACCGCTCGTTGAGGAAGGCGATTCTGTTCTCGGACCATAGTTTGGCCACCGACACTGCCTTCGCGGAGATGCAGCTCGTGTCCTGCCGCAACGTGCTCATCTACTTCGAACGACAGCTTCAAGATCGCGCTGTAGGCGTGCTTCGAGACTCCCTGTGCTGGAAAGGATTTCTCGGGCTCGGACAGAAGGAATCGCTGCGCTTTTCCGAACATGTGGCTTCGTTCACGGAATTCGTGCGCGAAGAGAGGATCTACCAGCGAGTATGACCGCAGATTCTCATGCTCTGCGCGCGGTTGTCATCGGGGGATCCGCGGGCGCCTTCGAGCCGCTGACCCGGATTCTCTCGGCGCTGCCTCGTGACTTCCTGCTGCCAGTTGCCATCGTCCTGCACGTTTCGCCGGGCAGGCGGAGTTTGCTGGCTCAGGTTTTAGGCCCACATTGTTGTCTGCCGGTAAACGAGGTCGACGATAAAGAAGCCATCGAACCAGGAAAGGTCTATGTGGCACCACCCAACTATCACTTGCTGGTCGAAAAGACCGGAAGATTTTCCCTGTCGGTGGATGATCGCGTTCACTGGTCGCGACCTTCCATCGATGTGTTGTTCGAGTCTGCGGCTGACGTTTACAAGAAGGCTTTGGTAGGCGTGCTTCTGAGCGGCGCTAACGATGACGGAGCCCAGGGCATCGCACGGATCAAGGCGGCCGGCGGCACGACGGTCGTTCAGTCCCTCGCATCGGCCCAAACTGGGACGATGCCGGAAGCGGCGCTTCGTCTCGCGCAGCCGGACTATGTCTTGCCGACAGCAGAAATCGGACCGCTCCTTGCTCGACTCGGAACCCCTTTGCCCCAACCGGAGGTCACATGATCTGTGAACCCATCAAGCTACTTCTCGTCGACGACGTCGAGGAGAATCGAATTGCTCTGGAGGCCTTGCTTAGGCGCGATGGGCTGGAGATCCTGAAGGCACAGTCTGGCTCCGAGGCCCTGGAGCTGCTGCTGGTTCACGAAGTCGCCTTAGCGCTGTTGGACGTGCAGATGCCGGAGATGGACGGTTTCGAGCTCGCCGAACTCATGCGCGGCTCGGAGCG
>CAZNZA010000255.1:0-4986 GCA_964577325.1 uncultured Polyangiaceae bacterium | reverse complement strand
CGCAGTGAGTGACGCAGCCACGGCGCCGGGGCCGCTACGTGTAGCGGTGTTAGCTCCCATCTCCTGGCGTGTTCCCCCACGCCACTACGGGCCATGGGAGCAGTTTGCTTCGCTACTGACGGAGGGCTTGGTTGCGCGAGGCCATACCGTTACGCTGTTTGCCACTGCAGATTCCGAAACTCAAGCGCAGCTAGTGGGCACCGCGCCCCGCGGCTATTCGGAAGACAGCGCTATCGACGCAAAGGTTTGGGAGTGCTTGCACATCTCAGCCGTGTTCGAACGCGCTGCGGACTTCGACATCATTCACAACAGTTTCGACTTCCTGCCGCTGAGCTTCTCCGGCCTCGTGGAAACCCCCGTCGTGACGACCATCCACGGGTTTTCCTCCGAACGGATCTTGCCGGTATATCAGCGCTACAACACACGCGGTCACTACGTGTCCATCAGCGAGTCGGATCGCCATCCGTCCCTGCACTACGCAGCGACCATTCATCACGGCATCGATATGTCCGCGTTCAGCGCGGGCGTAGGTCGCCGAAACTACCTGCTCTTTTTCGGCCGCATCCACCCCGACAAGGGCACCAAAGAGGCGATCGCCACTGCCAAGGCCGCCGGTTTACCCTTGATCATTGCCGGCATCATTCAAGACGGGGACTACTTCAGGCAAGAGGTCGAGCCGCATATCGATGGTCATCACGTGAGCTACGTAGGACCCGTAGCCGCCGAGCAAAGGGTCGAGTTACTCGGTCGCGCGCGGGCATTGCTTCATTTGGTGAACTTTGACGAGCCATTTGGCTTCAGCGTCGTCGAAGCCATGGCCTGCGGCACGCCCGTCATCGCGAACCGACGCGGTTCGATGCCGGAGATAGTGACCGAGGGCGTCGGGGGTTTGATCGTAGGATCTGTTGCCGATGCCGTGCAAGCGGTGGCCGCCGTCCGCGATTGGGTGCCGTCAGAGGTGCGGGCTTCGGTCGAGACACGTTTTGATCAGAGTCGTATGGTGGATCAGTATATCAGCCTCTACCAACGCATCTTGACGCGAGGGAAAGCAGCGGTCGATACATGAATCCGAGTGCACGTGAGACAGGGGTGCGTGAGACACCTGTGGTTGAGAAGTTTCGGTTGGGGGTCAACTACTGGCCTGCAAGGACAGCGATGGGTTGGTGGCAGGCTTTTGACCGCACGGAGGTGGCGATCGACTTTGCACGTATTGCTGGCTGCGGATTTGATTCGGTACGCTTGTTTCTAACGTGGGAGGACTTCCAACCGACGCCTTCCCGGGTCGACGCCACGCTAATCGAGCACTTGGCTACTGCATTGGACGAAGCTGAGCGGGCTGGGTTAGCGGTGATGCCGACGCTATTCACTGGCCACATGAGTGGCGTCAACTGGGTCCCCAAGTGGGCGCTCGGTGGCGACAGCGGAGATGCGCGCTTTCGAGTCGTGTCGGCGGGCAAGATTGAAGGCTGGCGTCTTTCGAGTTGGTACTCGGATCGAACCATCATCCGTGCTCAAGTGAAGTTGGCTTCTGAACTCGCCTCGGCGTTAGCTGGACACGCTGCCCTGTGGTCCTGGGATCTGGGTAACGAGAACTCCAATTGCGGCGCCGCGCCGAGCAAGCTTCTGGCTCGGGACTGGTTGCGGAGCATGACGGACGCGATCCGTGGCGCGGATCCGGGCGCCCAGATCACGATCGGCCTGCACATGGAGGATCTCGAGCAGGACCGGAACCTCGGACCACGCGAGGCGGCGGAGGTGTGCGACTTTCTGACGATGCATGGCTACCCTGGGTATGCGTCTTGGGCGGCGGGGCCGACAGACGAGCGGCTGCTCCCGTTCCTCGCTCACCTGACACGATGGCTAGGCGGTGAAACGGACGTCCTTTTCTCCGAGTTTGGCGTTCCCACATTCCCAGGCGCGGGACCGGAGCTGGGTTCGGAAGCGGGTCCTGCTCTCGTGTCGGAGGAGGAAGCGGCGGCGTACGTGGCTCGCGCTCTGGAGGCCCTGCAGGATGCCGGCAACCTGGGGGCGATGTTATGGTGCTACTCTGACTACGTGCGGGAACTATGGACCGAGCCGCCTCTCGATCTTGCTCGCCACGAACGTTCGTTTGGCTTGTGGCGCGCCGACGGTGAAGCTAAGCCAGCTGTGTCAGCCGTAACGGCCTTTGCAAAGCAGCGACGTCCGATAACTCATCCAGATTTTGGTGATAGACGCCGCTGGCTCGACCTCGATTCGGACGAATTCTACCGGGCACCAGCAACGCATCTGCCTCGCCTATATCGTCGCTATTGCGACGCGGTGAGGCCCGAGGTCAGCGAGCGGTGAGCTCAGTGAGTAGGTCGGAAAGACGTACGGTAGCAATGCGGGTGCCCACGTCGGAGTACCCGTAGGGAAGCACCAGGTACTCTCCGGCAAGCATGCTGCCGCATGAGTAAACGACGTTCGGTACGTACCCGTCGCGCTCGTCCATCGAGGGTCGAAGTAGCGGCTCGCGAAGATGTCCGATGACGCGCGCCGGATCCGTCTTGTCGAGGAGTATCGCGCCGATCGTGTACTGGCGCATCGGTCCCACGCCGTGGGTTATCACCAGCCACCCCGCATCGGTCTCGAGCGGCGAGCCGCAGTTGCCGAGCTGAGTGATCTCCCAGTCGCGCTCTGGCACTTGGAGCAGTTGGCTTTCGTGCCAGAAGGAGACGTTGTCGGACCACATCAAGAAGTTGTTCTCGTTATCCAGCCTACCCAGAGCGGCGTACCTGCCGTTGACCTTACGAGGAAACAGGGCAATGCCCTTGTTTCTTGCGCACTGCCCGTTCAGTGTTGCGATGCGAAAGGTTCTGAAGTCCGCCGTCTGGATCAACTGGGGGAGAACCTCGTAGCCGTCGTACGCGGTATAGGTCGCATAGTAGGTAACACTTCCGTCTTCGCGGGTGAAGCGAACGAAGCGCGCGTCCTCCATACCATGGCTCTCCGTCGGTCCCGCGGGGAATAGAATGCGCTCCGGCAGTGCCGAGTCCATGGCGAAGGTACTCTCGTAGTTCGATGACGCCAGCCAGTGCAAGGTACGGGTCGCGTGGGCGGCGTCGAGCTGCTCTCCGCGCTGCTGATTGACCGCGCTGATAGCAGCCTCGAGTTCTTCGAGAGTAAACCGCTCTGACAGTCGCTCCAGAACGGCCGCAGCTATGTCGCTCAGAGCCCGCAGCTCAACCAGCTTGTCGTGAAACAAGTGCTTCTCGTAGATGGGTGCTCGATGCTCAGCGGTAGCCAAGAATCTGGTCGTTGTATCCACAGCAATGGTGCCGTCCGCGCCAACGACACCGGAACGGAACTGGATAGAGGAGATGTGGCCCTCACCGATTGCCCGAAGACTCATGATGAAGCGCGTTTCTCCTGAGCGAAGGCCGCCTTGGTTAGGAGCCGCCACCATCGATGGGTTGCTCAGGGCTGCCGCTTCGACGGCGTATTCGTGGGTAAAGTAAGCACCGATGAGCAGACGACGCTCCAATGAAAGCTCAGCGTCCTGTGGGACGAACGTGACAACGGTGGCGTAGTTGGCTTCGAACGCTTGGCGCAGGTGGCGATGGCGCCCTTCGAAGTGCGCTTCGGTCGAAGCTAGCGTCTTGACGACGCGAGACTCGGGTAGACTCAACACACGTGCGACGATTCTGCGCACACGTTCGTTTCCGTCGATCGACACGGGCGCTCCGTGCAAGAAGGGCTTGGCAAGCACACGGGTCGAATCGGGAGTAAAGCACACCTTACTCTTGGTGACGGAAATCATCCCGTAGTGTCGTCTCATTGTTTCGGGATAGCCAGCGACTTCTATTCCGCAGAACAGATACTCGGGGCCGCAGCATCGTGGCCAGAGTGCGCGACCGTAAACGAAACCGAGCGCCTGCTGACACCAGCCTGCAGGTGGCTGCTGTCGACAACGACACTACGAGTAATCGCCCTGCGCACATCAGAAACCGATTGCAGACCAAGGTGATCGCACAGCTCTACATGAGGCCGGCGCTGCAGCGCCAGGCGTGGACTTGATTTGGCACATCTGCTCAGATATGGACCGTTGAAGGAAGCTGCACACGAACATGAACTACCTGTGGGCCACCGACGTGCATCTCGACCACTTGCGACTGCCTCAGGCGGCTTTCGAATTTGGACGCGCATTAGCCCGAGAGCAGCCTCAGGCACAGGCCCTGATCGTCACCGGCGACATCGCCGAAGCGTCGAGCATTGAACGGAAGCTCTGTGAACTTCCCGCAGGGTTTGCTCGCCCCGTCTACTTCGTGCTCGGCAATCACGACTACTACGGTGGCTCCTTCGCTGCTGTTGATGCTGCGGTCGACGCTACCACTCGCTCAACGCAGAGCTTGCGCTGGCTTCATATTCATGACGTGCAACTGACCGACGCGACGACGCTCACGGGGGTCAACGGTTGGTACGATGCGCGCTACGGCAACCGCAACAGTGATCTGCAGTTGACGGACTTCGTGCGTATCCACGAACTGTTCGCGGCCCAGGACGACAGCCACGAGAAGCTGTTGAAACTGTGCGCCGACCGCGCCGATGCCCAGGCTCGAGACTTCGAGCAGCGCCTCGAGACACTCCTTCAGCGCCCGACACTCCTTCACCTGCTCGTTGCGACGCACGTGCCTCCGTTCCAGGCGGCGGCTTGGCATCAAGGTCAGCCGAGCGATGACCACTGGGCACCTTTCTTCAGCAACAAGGCACTGGGGGACGTCTTGATGAAGTGTGCCGCCAAACACAAGCACGTGAACTTCACCGTGTTATGCGGCCACACCCACGGCCGCGGCGTCTATCACGCCGAAAAGAACCTCGTCGTTTATACCGGACGCGCCCAATACGGAGCTCCCGAGCTAGCCGGCTTTATCGACGTCGACGTAGACTCCATACGCGTCCAACTCTGTTGATCGGCACTTGCTTTGGGCTGGGCCCAGCGCCTGACGACCCCTCACGGCTCCCGCC
>CAZNZA010000254.1:3984-5052 GCA_964577325.1 uncultured Polyangiaceae bacterium | reverse complement strand
GGACGACACGGCGCTTGGCGTCGCGGCACAGCGCTACGCGTGCGTGCAACAGGCGCTCGAAGCGCTCGAACGCAACGTCAGCCCAACGTTGGCCGTGGAAGCGATGTTCGTACAGATGCGTGCCGCTGGATAGCGCGTCACCCGGCCCGAAACGCGGCCTGAACGTATTGAGTGCGCTGTCGCACCTGCTCCGGGCTCGATCCCATGAGCGCTCCAATCAAGGCCACCTCGTCCGCGACGATGTCACGAGCGTGCTCGGCCTCTATGCCCCCTATCGCAACCAGTGCCACGCCCGCGGCACGACACAGGCCATGGGCTTGGGCCAAGCGCTCAGGGCCTACCTCGGGCTCGGCGTTGGCTTTGGAGAGAGTCGTAAACACCGGTCCAAACGCGACGTAGTCGGGCTTGTCCTGGAGGGCTCGTTCGAGCTCTGCCAGGGAGTGCGTGGAAACTCCGACCCGCAGCTCTGGCGCCGTACGCCGCACGACCTTCACCGGCAAATCCTCTTGCCCCACGTGCACGCCGTCGCACTGTGCCAGTAGCGCCAAGTCGACGCGATCGTTGGCGAATAGCAGACAGCCCGCCGCGCGCGTGATGGGCCGTACCTGCCTGAGCAGGTCGAGGGTGGCATCCGCCGACCACGACTTGGCGCGCACCTGCATGCGCTTCACGCCGAGGTCGATCCAGGTGCGCGCCACGAGGTCCGGCGCGATGGCGTGCCGCTCACAGGCGTCAACGTCCAGAATCGGGTAAATCGCTACCACCGCCGCCCCATACCGCCGCGCCGCCGGCGTCGCCAGAACCAATTTTGTTCCCCCGCCCCGTGTGCTACAGCTGGCTCATGCCTCATACGAACCGAGTCGTAGCCGGCGCGCTGGCGCTGAGTCTCCTCGCCCTCCTACTCCAGGTGGCAATGGGCGCGCCGACGGTCAGCGGGAACGAGACGCAGTCTCGTTCACCGGCTACCCTCCCTCCTCGCGTCGACGGCGCGGCCAACGCGGATCGAGAGAAGGCAAGGAAAGCGGCCGCTAGTAAGGCAAAAAACGACAGCAAGACGACGAAGGAGGA
>CAZNZA010000254.1:0-3884 GCA_964577325.1 uncultured Polyangiaceae bacterium | reverse complement strand
CGCAGCAAAACGAAGCGCGACAAGGAGCGTGCGACCAAAAGCGGCGCCAAGCGCGGTGACAAAGATCGACGCAAGTCCGCCGTCAAACGCAAGAACGATAAGAAGCCCGCTGCAGCGGCGCGACGGCCTCCTCCCCCGCTGCCCGTTCCCACGTACACACCGCTAGAACGCTCGCTCAAAGAGAGCTTGAGTCTCGAAGTCGTCGACTTGGGTCCATACGAGCGCTGGGAAGTGAACATCCGCAACCGTAGCGACGAAGAGCGGCGCGTTGCCGTCGATAGTCGCTTGCTCAGCTTCGAAGCCGTCGTTCCGGGCAAGCGCCAGCCTGTGGAGTGCAGCTTGCCTTCCAGCATGCTGCCAACGCGACGGCAAACCCGCTACGTCTACCTGAGCCCCGGCGAGACACGCACCTTTCAGGTCGATCCGCGGATGTACTGCTTCGAGACGGGAGATCAGAGCATCCTGGTTCCGGGCACATTCCTGCGCCCGCGTTACGGCTGGTCCGAGAAAACCAAAGTCCGCTGGTCGTGGGGGCGGCGCTACGAGGAGCGCTTGACCCAAGCACCGCCCTTCGTCGCCATGCTGCCGGATGCTGCTCGCATCGGGCCGCCGCCCCAGGTCGACGAGCGCTCTGCTTCGGGTGCCGCAACGGAAGATGCCACTGACGTGGACGCCGACCAGGGTCTCAAGCAGCTGGAAGGTGAAGGCTTTGCCTTGCGCAGCGACTACAAGGGTTGGGCACGAACGCGCCTGCCCAAAGACGACCTGGGCGACCGCCCCGGCAAGGATCTGAAGCTCGCCATCACGTACGGTTCGGACGCGCCCAACCCGCGCGACATCACGGTTCGTGTGGAGCTCGAGAACCAGTCGAACGAAGCGCAACGGGTTTACTTCCGCAGCGATCTCGTCTCCTTCCTCGTGCGCGGGCCGGATGGCACCACCGAATGTGAGGCCATTGCTGCTGAACGACGCGCCCCCGACCCACAAGCGTTCACTACGATTGGCGCAGGTAAACGCGCCTCGTTTACGATCAGGCTGCTCGAGTTCTGTCCGGCGGAAAGCTTCGCCCGGCCCGGCTTCTACTACGTGAGCGCCGTGCTCCCAGCCACCGCTCGGGGAGCGCTCGCCGACGAGGACATGTTTACCGGCCGCTTGGCAACGTCAGCTCCGCGCCCCGTGCGCCTTCATCGCGCCGAGCTACCGTTCTTGATCAAAAGGCGCAACGACGCCGTGAGTCGAGCAGGCGGACCTAGCAACGCTCGTGTAGGCGGCGGGCGAACGAATGCACCGCAGCAAACCAACACGCAGCCAGCCGCCCCCGTGCAAGCGCCCGCGCAGCCCACACCCACGCCGGCCGCCGCTCCGCCCCCACCGCCGAATCCACCACCAACTCCGCCGCCGATCCCACCCCCGGCGCCCGTCCGCTGAGCGTTATTGGGCAAAAACCAACGCCAGCGGCGTTCAGCGCAATTCGCGCAGCTCGGCCAGGTTGGCAATCGCCCGCGGATCCTCGGGGTCGATGGCCAACGCTTGCTGAAACGATTGCTCTGCCGCATCGAATTTCTTCTGTGCAGCCTGTAGCGTACCCAGGTTAATCCAAGCCGAAGCTAGCCTTGGGTCGGCCTGGACGGCGCGGCGGTACCACTGCTCGGCGGCGGGTTCGTCCGCCAAGCGCTGATAGGCGTAGCCGAGATTGCTCATGAACGTCGCCCGCGACGGCGCCAGTTCCTGCGCACGACGCAGGTGCGGCAGAGCCGATCGCGGATCGTTGATGGCCAACAGAGCCGTGCCCAAATCCCCGCGCGAGCGGGCATCGTTGGGGGCCAGCCCCACGGCTCGCCGGTAGGCGGAGATGGCCTGTTCGACATCGCCTTGCATCATGAAGGCAGTGCCCAAGTTGGTGAGACGTTCGGCGCTCTGGGGTTCCAGATCCGAAGCTCGCTTGAAACCCGCCAAAGCTTGGTCGACGTTGCCTTGGGCGAGGTAAGCCACGGCCAAAGCAGAGTGCGCTTCGGCGTCCGCGGGCAGCAGAGCCACGGCGCGCACCAACGATTGGCGCGCCTCTTCGCTTTCTCCCGCAACGAGCAACAATCGTCCGCGCTCCAAGTGAGCTTGTCCAAACTCCGGCTCCAGACGCAGAGCCTCGTCGAGCAACGCGAGCAGTTCTTTGGACTTGGGATCAAAAGCGGCTCCCGCGTACTCGCTCGGCAACCCCAGCTGTCCAACGCGCGCCTGCACCAAGCCCACTAGGGGCGCCGCGCCACGCGGTGCGCTCTTGCGAGCTTGGCGAAAAATCTTTACCGCGGCGTCATAGTCCTCGCGCATTAACGCTGCTTGGCCGCGAGCCATCGCCCGTTGTAGCTCGAGCTCCTGCGGACTCGCTGCCGCCGGATTTCCTTTTACCGGTCGAGCCATGCCATCGTTGGCAAAAGATGCGCCTTCTCTCGTTGCGGCACTAGCGGAGTTACCCTCTCGTTGCGCCGCGCAGCGCTGGCGGGCGCGTACGCCTTGGCCGGAACAAGGGTCTGCGGCGACGGACGTATCCGAAGCGCCTGCCTGCGAGGTCCTTGGTGCTGGCGATGGCTCCGCCGCTCGCTCAGCGCCAAGCGCGGGGGCGGACTCGGTGCTGACTCCGAGGGGCGTATCGACGCCCCGCGCGGCTTGGGGCGGTGCCTGCACGGGCTGCGCTGCGGGCGCTCCACAAGCGCTCGTCCCTGCCGCCGCCAACAAGCTGGCCACGACGGTGCCCCACCGTTGCGCTCGCCATGGGCGAGATCGCTGCGGCCGGCTGCGCTTCATGCCTCGGCCTCGGCTATCGTGTGCTCCTCGCCGTCGTAACGGAAAAGGATGGGCTTGTTTTCCTTCTGGCTGCGCAGCACCACCGGACGCTTCCACAGCCGCTGAAGCGCACCTAGAGCCTCTTTGCTATAGTCCGGCCGCAGATCGACCCCGCGGTGCTCGTGCACCAACAAGAGCTCTCCTCGGTTATCGTGGTTGGCGTTCTCCACGTAGAGGTACGGGTTGCCCATGTTGGTGAGCTGGAATAACAGCTTCTCTTTTACCGCTTTGAACTCGCGACTGGCGATCTCGAAACGGTCGTTGCGCCCAGACCATTCGAACGAAAACAGCTTCTGCTCGATCGCGAACTCCGGCGTGAGGAACTCGTCGATGAACGTCACGTCGTTGTACAACGCACGCACCTCGAATATCTTCTGCCGTCCCAGTCCGAGGCGCTGGTCCCAGCTCGACTTCCGGTCCAGGCTGTCGATGTTCTCCCACTCGGCACCGAACTGGCCCTTGTTCCAGCGGTCCTCGATGCTGCGAAACAGCTCGACGCCCAGCTTGTACGGATTGAGACGGCCAGGGCTCGTCGCCATCACTGCGGCGTTGTTGTCTGCGTAGTCCAAGATCTCGGTGCTATCGCACACGCGCTCGGTCATCAGCCGCGAGTGCCAGTACGATGCCCAGCCCTCGTTCATGATCTTGGTCTGCATTTGCGGCAAGAAGTAGTAGGCCTCATCGCGAATGATGGTCAGCACCGCTCGCTCCCACTTCTCCAGCGGGGCGTGCTCTATCAAGAATCCCAACACATCCTGCGCGCGCTCCGCAGGGACCTTGCCCTTCTTCTTTTGACGCCGCTCCGTTATCTTTTGGCGTTGCTCCTCGAGGTACTCTTCAGGATTGATGAAGTCCTCCATGTACTCTTTGGCTTTGAGGCGCGGAACCTCCACGGCCACTGGTCCCTCATCGTCGTTGCTCTCTTCGCGGTGCCGCACCACGAAGGGAGACCAAGGATCGATCAGGTTCTCGAGCGATAGGCATGAATCCACGAGCGACTCGACGCGGTCGATCCCGTGACGGTCGATCAAACGCCGAATCACAGA
>CAZNZA010000253.1:0-5086 GCA_964577325.1 uncultured Polyangiaceae bacterium | reverse complement strand
CCCGGCTACGGCCTTGCCGCTCTACCTCACCGTGGGCGCAAGCTTTTTATGAGGGAGTCGGAGCGCGCCAGGCGAATGTAGCGTCCGGGAGTTTCGGCGAAGCGCACCACAGCTCTTGTCGGGAGCTGGACCTTTGCCATATAGACGTTGGCCGATGCTTTCGGTGCAAGGGGCGAACACGGGAGACCGGGCCACCCGGATTTTCGTGTGGAGTGTCTGGGCGGGGCTCAGTATTTGGCTGCTTCACTTCGTGCGCACCCATGCGGTGAGTGTTCCATACTACGACGAGTGGGAGCTCGTCCCTGCACTAGTGGGCACGCAGCCGATCACCCTGGAATGGCTGTGGTCGCAGCACAACGAGCACCGGATATTCCTGCCCCGCCTGATCTACGTAGTTCTAGCTAAGTTAACGAACTGTGACTTCCGCGCCGGCATGTACTTCAATGCGGCGGTTGTCATGGCGTGCAGTGCGGCGCTCATTGCGTCGGTGCAACGACGTCGAGGTAAGGCGGAAGCCACTGACGTGGTCTTTCCGCTGTTGCTCCTGAATCTTGGACAAGCGCAGACGTTTACCAATTCGTTCCAGATCGCCTTTTCGGTGATACCAGCAATAGCCGTACCGATCCTTCTGCTGCACTCGCAACCGGGGCCAGCGACGTATCGTGCAACGCTGGCCGCGGCATGCTGTACGCTTTTGTTACCGCTCGTGGGTGGGACGGGCATAGCGTTGGTGCCGGCGTTGGTGGTGGCGACCTTCCTTGGTTGTTGGCAGCTCTTTCGAGACGGCAACCCCTGGCCCAAAGTCGCTGGCCCTGCCGTCGTTGCGGTACTGACGACGCTGCTAACGGTGGTTTACTTTTCTGATTACTCGCGCCCAGCCAAACATCCCGCCAGTCACAGTCTGGCGGCGACGCTCGATGGAACGGCACAATTCCTGTCGGTGGGATTTGGGGGAGCGGCAAATAGCTTGTGGCCTGCTTCGAGGTGGGGACTGCTCGCGATGTGCTTGGCATCGGTAGTGGTAGTCGGCTACATCGTGATGAAGCAAGCAGAGCGGCGTGGTCAAGCTCTGCGCCTGATGCTGTTCGCAGCGGCACAGCTATCCCTTGCTTTAGGCACTAGCTGGGCTCGGGTTGCGCTCCATCCTGGAGCCTTGTTTGCGTCTCGCTATGCGCTACTGGCAGCGCTCTTTTGGTGCGCTGTTTACTTGAGTTGGGAGTTGCTCGGGCCGTCCCAACTGCGGCGCTTCTTTCAGTTGTCCCTATGCCTAGTCGCGGCATCACTGCTTGTAGCGAATTACCAACACGGCAAATGGGAAGGGGCACGATTTCACAACCTGCGAGCTGCCATGGTTGTTGATATCCAAAATGGGATGCCCATCAACAAGCTCGCTGAACGCTATCAGTCGAGCATCTTCTATCGGGGCCCCGAGCCCCTTTCGCAGCACCTGTTGGCGCTCCAACAGGCGCAGATTGGCGTGTTCAAGCACCTCAACGTGGGCCCGATGCCGCTACCGTCCAGTCCTCCGCCACATTGACGTCCGCGCTCTGCAACGTGGTCTCTGCCGCTACAGCTCGCTGCTCGACATGGGAGCCTTGCGAAAGGTGGCTTTCTTGTGACCGAAGAAGCTCGTAATGGCGGGCACGACGATGCCCGCGGCGTGTGCGATCCCGTGGGCATGCCGCTCTACCCCTGCCCATGGCAGTAACCATCGAGCTAACACGGAGCTGACAACGACGGTTTGCACTAGGGCAAATAGGTTTACGGCTACGTACGTCACGAATTGCCTACCTACCGGATCGGCTTCCGCGCCGAACACCCAGTATCGCATCAGCGTAAACCCGCTCACTAGGCCGACCGTGAATGCCGCCACCACGGCGAGTTCGAAGGGCATGAAGAATGAGCAGACGAACCGAGCGCTCCAATTCAAAGCCGCAGCAATGCCTCCCGCAATCAAGAAGCGCAGCACTTCTGCCTTCACGCGGGAGACTTTCTTCCGACCACCAAAAATTGTTTGCCAAAGAAGCGCCATACCCACGGCATACGCAAGTAGGCACTCACTAAAGCAAGTGGCGCTTCGCGCCCTGCAGACATCGTGTAGGGCAAGAAGCGTTCGAGCTGCACCTCCACGTCGAAACCTACTAGTCGCAGGACTTCCGCCACGGAACGATCCGACAGCGGTATATAGTGATCCCAGAAGTCCCAGTACTCCCCCGGCACGAATCGTATGTTAGGGCCAAGTAGGATGATTGCTCCCCCTGGCTTGAGTGCTTGGTGCGCCTGAGTCAGGGTCTGCGCTACTCGTTGCTTGTCGGGTAGGTGCTCGATGAAGTTACTAGAAAAGACAACGTCGAGCGACTGCGCCGGAAGGTTCCAGGACTGGGAACAATCCTGGTGTAGGAACTCAACGTCAGTGCCCAACCGTTCCCGGGCATCCGGATTGAGGTCCATCGCGTACTTCTTAGCCGCGATGATGTTGTTGCTGAACTCACCCCAACCGCAGCCCAAGTCCAGAAGCGCACTCGCGGGTGGCACGAGCTTGGAGAAGTATCCACGACACAGGACGCGCCAGACCTCGTCGCGATAGGCTGCCCCTGGGCCAAACCTACGCTGATACTCCTCTTGCAAGGTGGCTTCAACCGACCGCATCGTCCTCGGTCTTTATTGCGGCAGAGTTCTGCGCCAGAACCGCCAGCTGTTGTCCGATCCTGATGCTTTCGGAGATTGAGCGGTCCTCAGGGTAACAGTGTGAAGTGTCTGCCATGAACAGGCCTGGGATCTGACTCTGCATCGGGACCAGCGTATCGAAGAAGCCCGGGCTACAAACGGTTTGGGCGAATTCGTAGCGTGACGCTGTCGCCGCCAACACGTCGCCGCGGTCGAAGTCCGGTCGGATGAGTTCCAGAGCTTGTAGTGTTTCCTCAATGAAAGCCGCGTGGTCCCGCCTGTACTTTGGATTCGTTTGCGGCATGTAGTAGGGGGCATAGACGATCGACGCACCGCTCGGACCGTTCACTGGGTTCAGGTTCGTGTACTCGATGATGCCAGGGACCTCGATGCGGGGGTCGTTGATGTTCAGCCAGAACGTCGAGGTAAACGGGCGCTTGAGCTTTAGCAGCACGCACACCACGCCTACATTGCGGATTGCCCTGACACGTTCTTGCTCGGCGTCCGGCAAGCCGGGTAGTACGCGCAACAGGTAGGGCATGGGAATCGTCGAGATCACTTGATCGAACGCTTCAATCTCATCTCCCCGGCGAACGCCGCGCAATCTACCCTCTTCGATCACAACCTCGTCGATGGCGGCCTTCAGCTCGACTTTACCACCGAGCTCGGAGATGCGTTGTGCCATTGCATTCAAGAGCACCTCCGAACCGCCTTCGATGTACCCCGTCTCTTCATGGAACAAGTTTTTCCGCGACAAGGCAACACGTTTGATGCGCGTTCCTATCCACGCGGCAGAAAGCTCGTCCTGTAGTTCATAGAACTTGAAGTAGAACAGGTTTCTCCAAAGCAAGTCATACGCTCGAGTGCCGAGCCATTGTTGCAGCCACTCGGTTGCGCGCAGCTTGTCGTAGGGGTGCCAATCCTGGATGCGCCGTGTCCACATCACGTGTGCGGCATAGCGAACCTTGTCCACCCAGGTGAGGCCCGGAAAGGCGAGCAGCGCAAGCGGGGTGCCCCACGGGTGTACCTTGCCCTGCCAGTAGAACGACATGGACGTCTCAACCCATTTCAGCTTATGGCTGAGCCCGAACTCGGCGAGGTACTCAAACAAGTGAGTGTCGGGTTTGCAAACGAAGTGATAGTAGCGCTCTAGCTTCGTTCCGTCGAAATCGATGCTCGCCGACATGCCGCCTATGCGATCGTCACGCTCGAAGAGCGTCACGCGGTGGCCTCGACGACACAGCTCGAAGGCGGCAGTGAGACCCATGGGGCCCGCGCCAATGACTGCAATTTTGGAAGTCGCGTTTAGGTTGCGGCTCATCCTCAGTCCACTCTCCCGACAGTGTACTGTGAGTACACGGGGTGACAGAAGGTCTCCTCGATGGCCTTTGCGAAGGGAGTCAGGTCGAAACCGAAGGTTTGCATGACGTCGACACCAGTAAAGTCATCACCGGCAGTGAGCGCCCGCAGTTGGGCGCTCGTAAATGGGGGCTTGTCGGAGAACAACGCGTAGGTTCGCAAAAGGCCGTCGAAGACCGAGTAGGGCAAGTGGAGCAAGCGCGTGTTCAGCTGCTTCACGCGCCGGATCTCGCGAATGATATCAACGTAGTCCACCCGCTCGTTGCCCACGAGGTCGTACGTGTGTCCGATCGGGCGCTGCTCCAAACACCATTGAATGACTTTGCAGAAATCACGGTTGTACAACGGTTGACGCATGAAACGACCATCGCCTGGGATGGGGAAAACAGGCGTTCGCTCCATGAAACGCGCGAGCCATCCCAAGTGCTTCGGATCGAACCAGCCAAACATCAGCGTGGGTCGCAGCACGCAACCCGGCAGCCCGCTGTCTACGAACCGGCGCTCTTGCTCGCGCTTGGTGCGGGTATACGCATCGTCCGCCATGGAGTTGACCACAGATGAACTCACTTGAATCGCAAAGGGCACGCCGGCATTGCGGATCGCTGTCAACACCCGATCGGACGCATCCACGTTGTTACGCACAAAGGGAGCGTCTGTCTTACCCGTGATCTGAGCGTGCAGAACCACCACCGCCGCTGCGTCCTCGAACTCGTGCTCCCATCCACCGCTGGACGCGAGGTCAGCACTGACGGTGCGTACCCCGGGGTTCAGCTGACCAAGCAACGCCAGATTCCCGGCGTGCTTGTCAACACATACTATGTTCGCGTAGCCCTGCTCGCGCAGGAGCAAAGTCAGGTTTTGACCAACGAGACCGGCTGCGCCGGTGATGACGAGCTTCCCAGAGCGGGGGGCGTCAGACATGGCTTCGTATAGCCTGAATCGTGGTTATCGCCTACGGCAACGGTGTGGTTTGGAGAGCCGGACCACTCACCTCGGCAAATCGAAGCTGTCAATCCGCGTCCACTCCGGGCTCACCCTCACACTCCCGTGCAACGTGGGC
>CAZNZA010000252.1:0-5099 GCA_964577325.1 uncultured Polyangiaceae bacterium | reverse complement strand
CGAGTCGCGCGGAGCCGACTCCTGTCGGCGAGCACGCTCGACGTCGAGATCGCGCCGGTATCGCCGAGAAAACCGCCTAGTGCCCCGCCATGAAGTGGCCGACCTCCACACGCTGCGCGGCAGCTGTCGCCGTCTCGTGCACCACACGGCCTTCGTATAGTACGATGAGACGGTCGGAGAGCTCGAGCAGTTCGTCCAAGTCTTCACCGATGAGCAACACAGCGCTGCCGCCGTTGCGCGCCTGCATGATTTTGCTTCTGATTTCCGCCGTGGCCGAGAAGTCCAAACCGAAGCACGGGTTCGCCACCACGAGCACGTCGATCGGCCGCGATAGTTCGCGCGCCAGCACTGCACGCTGCACGTTACCGCCTGATAGTTGACGGATGGGAGCGTCGAGGCTGGGGGTTTTCACCTTGAAGCGTGCCACGAGCGCCGCGGCTTGCTCTCGCATCCGGCGCTTGGAGACGAGCCAACGAAAGCGAAGTATCGGTGCTCGGTCGAAGTCGCGGAGCGCCATGTTTTCGCTGACACTCATGTCGGCCACGCATGCATTGTCCAATGGCACCTCCGGCAGTACCGTCACACGTGCGGAGAGGATTGATTCGCGGGTCGGCCGGAACGGTTGCCCTTTCACGGTGATCGTGCCTGTCTTAGCGCGTCGCTGTCCGGCCAGCACCTCGACCAATTGGCTTTGCCCGTTACCGGACACCCCAGCCACGCCCAGTATCTCACCCCGGTGCACGTCGAAGGTGATGCCGTCGAGAGCGTGCAATCCCGTGTCGTCGAGCGCCGTCAGTGCCTCGACGCGCAGCACGCTCTCGCCAGCGACGTTGCGAGCACGAGGTACCTCGCGCAACAGTTCTTGACCCACCATGAGACGGGCCATGTCGTCCATGGAAAGCTCGTCTGCGTTTCCTTCGCCCACTAGTCTCCCGCGACGCAACACCGTGACGCGGTCGGCGAACTGCTGAACCTCTCGAAACTTGTGGGTGATCATCAGCACGGTGAGCCCAGAGGTGCGTGTGAGCTCGTGCAGCAGGCCTAGCACTTCGTCCGCCTCGGCTGGCGTCAGCACGCTCGTGGGCTCGTCCAAGAACAGCAGCTTTCGCTCCAGATAGAGCTGCTTGAGGATCTCGAGCTTCTGCTTGTCTCCGGCCGAGAGGGCACGGACCGGTACGTCGAGCGGCAATCCGAACGGCATCCGGTGCATGAATGCCTGCAAATTCACTCGCTCCTTCGTCCAGTCGATGACGAGCGGAACGTCCGCCCGCACCAGCACCAAGTTCTCGGCCACCGTCATGTTAGGCACCAAGGTAAAGTGTTGGTAGACCATCCCGATGCCAGCCGCGTGAGCCTCTCGCGTGCTCTCGAAGTGAACGCCGCGCTCGTTGATCAGCACATCTCCGTCGGTGGGACGTTCATAACCCATCACGCATTTGACAAGCGTACTCTTCCCGGCTCCGTTCTCTCCAAGGAGCGCGTGGAACGATCCCTGTCGCACTTTGAACGAAACGTCGTCGAGTGCCGCGAAGTCGCCGAACCGCTTGGTCAGCTTGATGACTTCGAGCGCCGTCTTCGGAGTAGCGTCGCTGGTCGGCATCTACCCCACCCTGCCCATGGCGCCGTTAGCTCTTAGCACCGACCCGGTGGCTATCACGGATGCGCCAGTCATTGGATCGCCAGCTCCTTCGGAGCGCCCACCAGCGCGCGTTCTTTGGAGCAGGTCATGATCATGATGCCGAGCGTCAAAACGGCAGGCGTCGCCGACAGCAGATGGTGGCTCACTGACCAGCCGACGCTCTGTAGGGCCGGTCCTAGCGCTCCGGCCGCACCATAAATCAGGGACGCATACAGACAATACATCGGCTCCCAGCGTGCAAATAAGACCAGAGCCACAGCGATCAATCCTTGACCACTCGACAAGCCCTCATTCCAGATCCCCGGATATACGAGCGTCAGAAACGACCCGCCAACGGCGGCAAAGAAACCTCCGACTGCCGTTGCAACCGCACGCACACCGTTGACGGAGTAACCCATGGCACGAGCCGCGTCCGCACTGTCTCCCACCATGCGCAGTACCAGCCCAAACCGGGTGTTGCGTAACGCCCAGGCCAAGCCCGGCGCCAGCAATACCCCAAGCACGAACAAGACGTTGATACTCAACGCCTCCCGCAGTGCAGGTGAGGCGGTGAATGCCCCCAAGTCAATGCTTGGCAGCTGTGGAGCCTTGGGCTGGATGAGTGGCTTTCCGAGGAAGAACGCCAAACCCATCCCGAACAGCATCATCGCGATGCCTACGGCGATGTGGTTGACGCGGGGCTTACTGCACAACCAGGCGTGCAACAAGCCCAGCGGAACCCCCGATAACCCTGCACAAATCATCCCGAGCCAGGGGTTACCAGACCAGTAAGATACCCCGTACGCTACGACGGCACCTAGCAACAGGGTTCCCTCCAGTCCCAAGTTCACCCGCCCACTGCGTTCAGTGATTGTCTCGCCGAGGCTCACGAAGATGTACGGCGTGCTGACACGGATCATTCCGCCCAACATGGCGATCGGCACACCCCATAGACCCAAATCCTCTGTCATTGTTGCTCCCAGTCAACCGACTGCCGATGCTAGCCTGCGATCGTCGGCTCTTGCTCGATGGTGGGGTCAGGCACGCGCGGCAGTTCCTTGTCCGGTGTTTCGGGGGTAGCTTCGTTTGAGGGTCGCAACCACGCGAAGCGGCCAAACAGTGTCTCACAGCCTAGAATCATGATGAACAAGATGCCCTTGAAAACGTCGACCGTTGCATCCGGCAGGTCATGCCGGCGCTGTATCAAACCCCCAGCTGCTTCAATGCCGCCGATCAGGATTGCGACTGGAATGACGGCTAAAGGATGGTAGCGAGCGACGAAGGCGACCAAGATACCTGCAAACCCGAGCCCCGCGTTGAGCGAGGCGTTGGCGGTGCCGTGTACGGCCACCACCTCGATAACTCCCGCAAGTCCTGCTGCGCCTCCGCCTACGAGGCACAGCACGTACACGTAACGCTTGACCGGCAAACCCATCATTTTAGCGGTCCGCGCGTTACCCCCCGCCACGCGTGCTCCAAAGCCGAAAGCCGAAGCGTGGGTGAGCATGGCGCACAAAACACAGGCGACGATGCCAAACAGCAAACCAAAGTGGACGTCAGTTCCCGGAATGCTGGCGAGCATGTTGTGCTCACCAATCGGGGTGGTCGACGGTTTGTTCAGGCTCGCGGGGTCCCGCAAGGGCCCCTCCACGAGCCAAAGAAACCCCGCCAGCGCGATGTAGTACAGAAGCAGACTACTGATCGTCTCGTTGACTCCGCGCTGCCAACGCAGAAGTCCGGACAAGAAGATCCAAATTCCACCGAGCAGCGCACCGTGCAGCGCCATCAGCACCAGCAGCACTTCAGGCGGTGCGCCCGCAAACCACTGGGCGGCCGTTACCGCTCCCAGTGCCCCGAGTAACAACGCCCCCTCATTACCGATCACCAGTAAGCCGACTCTTCCAGGCACCACCGTGCATAGCGCCGTCAGCATCAACGGCGCTGCGCGAGACAGAGTGTTCTGCAGCGAGAAGGCCGAGCCAAAAGCGCCGGCGAAAAGATCTCCAATGACGGCAAAGGGCGCGCTGCCTAGCATCAGCAGGAAGATGCAAAACACAGCCAGAGCGCCGGCCCCCGCTATCGTCTCCACGAGGAACGTTTCGGTGACGGCGCTCCACCTATAGGCATGCTTGCGCATCGGCATTCTCTTCTGAAGCTGAAGATTTAGCTACCGGTCGATCCCACGACTCCGGCCACCAGATAATCCATCGCCTCCAAAGCACCATCCGTTTGCTTCTGGACAGTACCTGACGCGAGCACGTCCTTACCCCGATTGTCGCGCAACGGAGACTTGAAGATGGCGAAGTTGCCGGACATCATCTCCTGCTTGACATGTTCGACGGCTGCTTTGGCTTCCTCGGAAACAGCTGGCCCAAACGGGGACTGCTTGACGAAGCCCTCTTTCAGGCCGCCGCGGACCAAGTGTTTCCAGTCGCCCCCCTCTTTCAGTGCTTTGAGGTAACTTTCGTAGACGACGGACCAGTTCCATTCGGCGCCGGTCAAGTATCCACGAGGAGCCAACTCGGCCTGGCTCGTGTGATACCCCACCGAGTACACGTTGCGCTTTTCAGCGGTCTGAACGACCGTCTTTGGACTATCCACGTGCATCGTCAGCACGTCGATCCCCTGGTCGATCAAACTGTTGCTGGCGTCCGCTTCCTTGACCGGCAGCGACCAATCGCCCGTGAAGACCACGGTCGTCGTGATCTTCGGATTGATACTCTGGGCACCTAGCGTGAACGCATTGATGTTCCTCAAGACCTGCGGGATAGGCTTGGCCGCGATGAACCCCAGCTTGCCGGTTTTCGTGGTGTGGGCGGCCACGATGCCGTTGAGATACTGCACCTCGTCGATGTAGCCGAAGTAGCTGCCGACGTTTTTTGGATGCTTGGCTTCGTCGTACAATCCGCCGCAGTGCAAGAAGGTAACGTCGGGGTACTTCTCAGCGACCTTCAGGATGTGCGGGTCGAAATAGCCAAAGGACGTAGGAAACAGTACTGTCGCGCCGTCCATCTTGATCATACTTTCCATGGCGCGCTGAACGTCCATCGTCTCCGCCACCTTCTCCTCTTCGAGGATCTTCACCCCGGGTCGGCCATTTAGCGACTTGGCCGCTTGGGCGTGAGCCTGATTGTAGCCGTAGTCGTCACGAGGACCGACGTAGATGAAGCCTATCGTCAGCTCGCCGTCCTTCTGCTTTTCGGGTTCGGCAGCGGACTTGGATTCCGTCTTCGTCTCCGACTGTTTGGTACAGCCAGCTAGGGATCCTGGCGTCAGGATGAGCGCCAACGTTGCCAGCAACAGTGAACGTCGCGGGGCCCGTGCCCCGTCCCGGCGTGCTGCCTGGGGGGATGATTTACTTTCACTCACGAACGACCTCCAGAAGTGCCGCTGGCTGTCTGTGCCAGCAGAGGGTGGGTCCGTTTCTGCGCTTGGTCGTGTTTCGGCAAAGGAGGAGATAGTTTTCGGCAGTGACTCATTT
>CAZNZA010000251.1:0-5103 GCA_964577325.1 uncultured Polyangiaceae bacterium | reverse complement strand
TATTCTAATGCGTAGTATTGGTTTTTCTACCGGGGCTCTGGCTAAAGGCGATTTTCGGGCGGCTCTCAGACTGCTCGCCAGCTGCGATGTGGATGCCATCGAGTTGTCGGCGCTTCGAGAGCATGAACTGCCCTCTTTGATGGAAGCTCTGACAGAGCTAGATCTGTCTCGCTACGTGTACGTTTCGATTCATGCGCCCAGTCGTCTCGAGGATGTGGCGGAAGCGAAAGTTGCCGAGGTCCTGAAGCCGGCGATCGCTATGGGGTGGCCGGTGATCCTTCACCCGGACGCGATCCAGGATCACGGGTGCTGGCGCGACTTCGGGTCCTTGTTGTGCATCGAGAACATGGATAAGCGAAAGCCCTCAGGACGCACCGTTCTCGAACTGGAACCGCACTTTGCGGCGCTGCCCGAAGCGTCGCTTTGCCTGGACCTTGGCCATGCGCGACAAGTCGATCCTACGTTTGGCGTGGCGCGCGGGATCATTCGAGAGTTTGGCGAACGTCTGAAGCAGATCCACTTGAGCGAGTTGGACGTCAGGTCGCGCCATCAACCGCTCAGCATGACCACCGTTTGGGCGGTGAGAGAGATCGCTCATCTGATCCCGGAGTGTCCGGTCATTCTCGAATCTGTGGTGCCTCCGGAAGGCATACACTCCGAAGTCCTAACGGCCAGGCAATGCTTCGACAGCGCTCGCACCTCCAACCGTTCCTTGGTTGCAACGCTCTGAGTGAGTGGCGCACGCTCGCCACTGGTTCAGAAAAAATCGCTGCGAGTGAAGGTGGTCGCGCCACAGGCGTGGCGTGATAACAGCGCCTTGTGACCGACGGCTGCGCCTGGTAGGTGTGCTGGACCGCGCTCGTTCGGGTGGCGGGAGTGGAGGCGGCATGAGCTATCGGACAGGACGGCGGCAGTTTCTGAAAAGTGTTGCGGCAAGTGCCGCTACGGCGACCTCCGCGTGCCAACCTGAAGCCGAGGGCGGGGTTGACATGCCTGGCGCACCATCGGATTCTGGCAGGGATCCGGCGGGTGCCGGTTCGACCGATGGCATACAATCAGATATGACTTCACAGACCGGCGACTCCACCACAGGAACGGACGGGACCGGTAACACTCCGGCAGCACCACCGGTGACCTCACCACTGGGTGTTGCTTTGCTCGGGCTCGGCTCTTACTCCACCCACCAGCTCGCGCCCGCCTTGCAATTGACCAAGCATTGTCGACTCGTGGGTATCATCACGGGTACACCGAGCAAGGTGCCCACCTGGCAGGAGCGCTACGGCATCGAAGACAAGAACGTCTATAGCTACGACACCATGGCGCAGCTCGTCGACAACCCGGACATCCACGTGGTGTACGTCGTGACGCCGAACCACGTCCACGCGCAGTATGTGATCGCTGCGGCGCGGGCGAAGAAGCACGTTTGGTGCGAAAAGCCGATGGCGCTGACGGCGGAGGAGTGCCAGAGCATGATCGACGCTTGTCGCGACAACGGAGTGAAGCTGAGCATCGGGTACCGATTGCAGCATGAACCCAACACGCGCACCATTATCGAGTACGCAGCGACGAAGCCGTTTGGCGCCATTCAAGAGGTGGAGGCGCTCGCGGGTTTTTCGGCCTTTGGCCCCCAGGACGCAGACATCTGGCGCTTGAAGCGCGCGCCGGGTGGCGGAGCGCTGTACGACATGGGTGTGTACAGCATCAACGCCGCCCGCTACGCCACCGGCGAAGAGCCCGTCCGCGTGAGGAATGCCCGTCAGTGGACGGAGCGGCCCGAGCTATTCTCGGAAGTCGACGAATGGACAGAGTTCGAGCTCGAGTTCCCGTCTGGCGTCATCGCTTCTTGCCGCACCAGCTTTGGGGAAACCATGGATTTGCTAGACGTTCGCTGCGCGTCGGGTAGCTATCGATTGTCCCCCATGCAAGCCTACACCGGCGTCAGCGGTGAGACGAGTGACGGCACCCAACTCGACCAGAAGGTCGAGAACCAACAAGCCAAGCAAATGGACGACGATGCGCTCGCCATCATCGAACAACGCCCCGTCCTCGTTCCCGGGGAAGAAGGTTTACGCGACGTACGCATCGTGCAAGCCATTCAATCGTCCGCCGACACGGGACAAGCCGTGGACCTGTGAGCTCACCACTGCACGAACTGCATCAATAAAAGTCCCGCCGTTTCCGTCGGCTGCGACGTCGCGATGACGGCGCGTGATTCACGGAAAGCCCGCTTGAGGTCTTCCCGAATGCGGGCCAGATCCGCTTCGCTGCAACTGAACACGTTGTACGCGAACCAGTCGTTCTCTCGGCGTTCGGCACGCCTCAAGGCCACCTCGAGCCAATGCTCTTGCAAGGTACGAACAGCCTCGGGGTCGGCGCGCGTATCGACGCTCAGCTCGCGCAGCGCCTCAAAGTAGACGTGACCGGTTGTGGGGTCGTGGCGACGGGTGACGATATCCGCCTTGACCAAGCCAGCCATGCTTTGCTCCAACGCTTCCTCGGTGATGCCGAGGGTTGCGGCGAGCGTCGCGTGCGCCACGGCCGGTTGCTCCCGGTAGCGCTCGGTCTCGATCACTCGCAAGATGGCTTCCGTCCAGGGTTGTTCGAGTGCAATGCGGCGCGCCGCGCGAGTCTGTTGATGGCGTGTGGCCAACGAGGGCACCTGCTCGATGGAAACCAAGTGAGCGATCCAATCTTCCACGCGACCAGTGAGTGCATCGATGTACTGAAGGAACTCGTAGAAGCGAAGATTGGTTACACCGGAACACCAGCGCGACACCACGTAGCGCGATACACCCATGCGCTCGGCAAGCTCGGTATTCGACATGTTGCCACGAAGCGCCGTGAGCCAGGCATGGATTTTCCACTCCCCCCCACGGCGCCTGTCGCGCCCCGAGACCATCGTGGGTTGCGGAGGTTCGAGGGGCACCAGCTTGGAGAACGCCTCTCGAACCGGTAAGCGACATACGGCTGCGACGCGCAACACCTCTGCGGCGGTGGGCCAACGTTCCCCGCGTTCCCAATCGGTGATCGGGTTTCCGCGGTAACCGAGGCGCCTCGCCAACGCCACTTGTGAACGCCGGCCTCGAATGGCGCGTAGGACCTCCCGAGAGAGCGCTCGGTGAAAGTGCGCGGCGGACGTCCTGTCAGCGGGCGCACTCGAGTGCTTCGAACCTGGAGCTGTGACGGTCACACGTTGCAGCATAGCGAGTAGCCGACGGGTAAGCCATGCTCACTTGCCCAATTACGCACGGACTTGGGCTATCGCGAGCCATGATTCGTGCAATTCCGTGGCAATTCCGAGCATTCGGTGCTGGTTGCAGCAGCTGGGCTCTGTCACCCTGACAGCATGTCCATTCACCTCCCTTTCGCGCGTTGGCGGTCGCTGATTCACGCAGTGGCATGCACGGTACTGAGCGGCTGTTTCGGTGGCCAATCGGGCGGCGACGTGGGAGAACGTCCCGCGCCTTGCGCGTGCTTCAACGAGGGTGACCAACCCGTGCGCGCCCGCATCCTCCGTGTGGACGGCGGTTGCGCGGAGCTCGAGGTGCTCGAGGTGCTCACCGAGCCCGTCCCGAACGAGTATCTCCCGCTGGAGACGGGAGACGTTTTCGGCGGCGTCATCGTTGCTTCCTGTAGCGGCGGCCCCGAGTTCGCCGAAGGGGAGGAAGTGCTGGCGCACTTTACCCGCGGCACACAAGCCACGACGACCTGCGTCGAATACCGCGCTTGCTCGGCGCAGAGTTGCGGAAAACTGGACGACGCCAAGAGCACGACCATCGACCCGGTGTGTGCCCAAGCACAGTTCGACGACCCGTCTGTAGATTGTCCCCCCCAGGAGGAATGGGACCAGGCGGCGGTCGCCGAGTACGATCGCTGCGACAGCCAATGCTTTGAGGAAACCCGTCAAGCCTGTGCAGCCCACGTTGCAGAGGAGCAGGTGGGCGGCACGGTGCGCCTCGTGGCGTGGCAGGGCGACCAAGCGCATTACTTTTGGGCCGGTCAACAGCGTTCCGCCACCTTCGAGGAACTGTGGTCGCCCGAATGCAGCGCACGTCTGGCTGCCGAGTGGGAGGCCTGGTCGTCGTCGCGGCCGCGTTCACCTTCTACAGGGCAAGTGGCCAACGCACCTTTCAAGGAGCCTACCATCGTTCAATGTCCCGCAGGGCGGTCGGAGTAATCCACCACTATCCTGCCCGCTCAAAAGTGAGCTAGAAGCCGAACGAGCTACTGACGAGCGCGTGCGCAACCTCCTCTGGCCGACGGAGCCTCACGAGCGCGAGGATGTAACGCCTGGCGCGACGTGGTCTAAGCCAATGAACACCGATGGGGAGGCTGACGCGCCTCGCCCTGCTTCCGGGCCCCGGCAGCTACGGGGAACTCCACGAGTTTATGGCCGTCGTCACTGTCGCGGACTGTAAAGCTCCAGGTCCAGCACCTTGGCGTATTGCTGGAAGTCACGATCCGTCGTGTAGATGGCTAGGTTTCGGCGAGACGCCGCCGCACAGATCAAGAAGTCCGTGTTAGAACCCTGAATCCCATTCCCCCGACATTGGTTGAACGCGCTGGCAGCTTCCTCGTAGTCGCCCTCGTCCAACTCGAGGTCTGGAAACGCCCGCAGGTGTTCGCGCAGAAGCTCGAACTGGGTCTTCACCTTGATCCCGGACAACAGCTCCTGCCGTATCGCCCCCATCAGCACGACCCGTCCTTCTACGATCAGCTCGCCGAGTTCTCGTATCGTCGTGTCGTCCACTCGTTTCGCACGTCGCAACGCCAACGACCAAACCGACGTATCTACCAACACCCTCACGTGCGACGCCGCTGCTTCTTGTAGTCGTATGCCTTGTCGAACTCGATCTGGCC
The DNA here is from genome assembly GCA_964577325.1 of uncultured Polyangiaceae bacterium. GTDB lineage: Bacteria > Myxococcota_A > Polyangia > Polyangiales > Polyangiaceae > SZUA-265. The sequence continues at coordinate 243 of CAZNZA010000251.1, read as the reverse complement.
GAACAGTTCTACGACCTTCGCTTGTTGCCGACGCTGGATGTACTCCCGCAGTGCCTCGTTCACCGTGTCTTTTTTCGTACGGTGCCCTCCAACGCGCTGAGCCTCTTGCAGCAGCTGGTCATCTATTGCCAGGTTAGTCGCCATGCGTCACAGTCTACACACACTGATGTGTAGCGCAAGCACCTGGAAACGCTGGCTACGCGACGGCGTGCCATCCTTGTGCATGAACTTCCGCGTTGGTCC
>CAZNZA010000250.1:0-5168 GCA_964577325.1 uncultured Polyangiaceae bacterium | reverse complement strand
CGGTGATTCACCCGCGGCAGCCGCCGACGCCGACGCCGTGGTGGTTGTCGTCGGTTACACTCCAGGGGACGAAGGGGAAGAGTACCCCATTGCCGATGGAGGTGATCGTAGCTCCTTAGACTTGCCGGACGGTCAAAATGAGTTCGTGCAGGCGGTACTCGACCTCAACAAACCCACCGTCATCATCGTCGAGTCCGGATCCATCGTCAACTTGCCCTGGCTTTCCCATGCAAACCGCAACCAGGCGACGGTTTGGGCCGGTTACCCCGGAGCGCGCGGGGGCCTGGCTTTGGGTAAATTGATTTTCGGTGAAGCCAACTTCTCCGGTAAGCTACCGATGGCATGGCCACACGAATCGGAGTTGGCTGTGTTCAAGGAAAGCGAGACCGCAACGACGATGCCGTACTTCTTTGGCTACCGCGCGTACGACCAACGCAAGTACGTCGAAGGCAAGCCCCTCGCGCTCGTGTTTCCGTTTGGACACGGGCTGAGTTACGCAAGCTTCGACTACGCCAACCTGGAGCTGCCGTGCGAGAGCGTCGCCAAGAACGCCGTGTTCAACGTCAGTGTCGACATCACCAACACCTCTTCCGTCGATGGCGACGAGGTGGCGATGCTGTTCGTCAAGCCTCCGCCGAGGCCCGAAGGCGTCATTGGTGACCGCCCCTGGAAGGAACTCCAGAGCTTTGCTCGCGTGAGCGTACCTGCAGGCGAAACGGTGACCGCCGAACTACCGTTGCGGGTGCGTGATCTGCGCCGCTGGGAGGGAGACGAGGACGGCCATTGGACCCTCGACGAAGGCGAATACACCATCGTCGTTGCTAAGAATGCCGAGGACGCCGAAACATCACCCAACGTCGGCGTCATCGTCGTGGGCGGCGACTGAACGAGTAGGCGGCGGTCACACACGCAAGTGCAGGTGACATCGCCGGCCCAACCGTCAACGAGTGCCGTTGGTGGTTGGGCCGCAACTCTCGCAAAGCGCGGGGTGCGCTACTTGAGCAGCTGGTAGTAGCACCAGGCCGTCACGCCGCAAACCAGCGTCAACGACGAGAGCAGGAAGATCCAACCCAGCGTGGTCAAGGGTGTTTGCCTTTCGCAGCGATACGCTGCCGTTCGAACGGCACCAAGGCGCTTGGCTTACTGAAGCGTATTGCGGCAAGCACGCCGAGTAGAGCCAGGGCGATGAGCACGACGGCGCCTTGGCGTACCGAGCTGCCGGCTACCTCCTCAACCCAATGGGGCAGGTTTTTGAAGCAGAAAGCAGCGAACACCGCGAGCAAGTAGAGCGGGGCCACGTACTTGATGATGGGACGGTACCAGCGGGGGATGCGTATCGCCGCTCCCAACTCTGCGTCGTCCAGACCTCGGTCCACGCCCAGGACCCATGCGAAAAGCAACAACTCCATGGAGCCGAGCAGGAATACCAAGAAGGTACCTACCCATTCATCCAAGGTGGCAAGAAAGAGCGACTGTTTGCTGAAGTACAGCACCAGCAAGGAGCCGATAGCGCAGCAAACTGCCGTCAACGCAGTCCCCCGTGCACGAGGCAGTTCAAACGTCTCCTCCAGGAACGCGACGACAGGTTGGTACATCGACAGCGAGCTCGTGAGTGCCGCCAGGAACAGCATGAAGAACCAGATGGCGCCTACCACCGTACCGCTCGTACCCATCTGCGCGAATACGACGGGCAAGGTGTGAAACCCCAAGCCGAAGCTGCCCGAGCTGACGGCGATAGCCGTGCCGCTGGCCCCGAAGAAGACGAAAGCGGCAGTAACCGTAATCAGACCGCCGAAACCTACTTCGAAGAATTCGTTGGTGGACGAGGCCGTCAACCCGGACAGCACGACGTCATCTTTGTCGTTGAGGTATGAGGCGTAATTAATGATCACACCGAATCCGAGCGACAGACTGAAGAAGATCTGACCGGCGGCGCGCAGCCATGTTTGCGGATTCGCCAACGCCGAAAAGTCCGGATTCCACATGTAACCGAGACCATTGACGACATTCTGCCCGGGCAGGGTGGGGTCGGGCGTACCCAGCGTGAGCACGCGAATCAGCACCACCACGGCGCACATGGCCATCAGCGGCATGGCCACGACGCACAACCGCTCAATCCCTTTCGCCAGACCACGCCAGATCAACAAGAGGTTCAGGGCGAAGGTGAAGGCCCAAGCCACGAGGGTCGGGCTGCCGCCGCGGAACAAGCTGCCGTCCTGGCCAACCCCACTCACTTGCGCATGAAACTCGCGGGCGACGCGCGACTGCTCCGCGATCGGAAGCGCGGTGTCCACGCCGATCCCGCCGCTGAGATACTCCCAAAGATAAACCAAACACCAAGATTCGATGAAGGTATAGTAGAAGCTGATTATCAGCGGCACGACAACACCCAGCGCGCCCAGGTAACGCCCCCAAGGCCGCCCCGATAGCACGGCCAGAACCGCGGGTGCCGAATGCAGCCCGTACCGTCCCGCCCTGCGCCCGATGCTCCACTCAATCCAACCGAGCGGGACGCCCACGAGCACGAGCGCGCAAAAGTAGGGGATCATGAACGCACCCCCGCCGTTGGCCGCCACTTGGCCCGGAAAGCGTAGGAAATTTCCCAAACCTACCGCCGAACCGGCAACTGCCAGGATAACGCCAACCTTCGACGCCCAGTGTGCTTGTCCGATGGCTGCTTCGCGTTGGTTTTGCATAGGCTCTTCAGGAAACGACTGGAGCCGCTTTGATGGGCACAACCTTGGTCCTTGGTTTACTCAAGAACCGGGGGTTGAGGCGCAAGACGATCGCCGGCAAGAATGCCACCGTGGCCACACTGCTCGTGACCATGGTCAGCGCTACGAGAAGGCCCAAGAGCACGTGCACTTTGAACCCAGAGAAGGCGAGGCACAGATAGCCTCCCGCGACGGCCGTTGCGACGTACGCGATTGCTTTGCCGGAGGTGAGTAACGCGGTGGCAGTAGCTTCGCGCAGCTCGCCGCAGCGCTCGAACTCTTCGCGCACGCGGAAGAGAAAGTACACAGCGTAGTCCGCTCCAATGCCGATGGCCATGGCCGATATCGCTGCGGTGCCCATCGACAACATGATCCCGGTCCAACCCATCAATCCCAAGTTGACCAGGGCAGCCGTGCCTAAGGGCAATAGCACCAAAAAGCCCGCGCTCACGGAGCGCATCAACAAGCCAGTGATGACCACGACCAGCGCGGATATTTGAAATAGGTTAATCGTCTTGCCCTGCACCATCGTCTCGTTGAGAGCGATGGCGTTGGTCACGCCTCCGCCAACGGTGGCCTTCACCTTCTGCCGGGCAAATAGTCGCTCCGCCTCTGCTTGCACGGCGACGGTCATGTCCTTCATCATGCGGAAGTCGTCGGTGCGGATGTAAGCCGTGATGACTCCGTTCTGGTACGTCGAATCTACCAGACGACTCAGGTCGGATTCCTCGCCTGACATCGAGTATAGAAGCAGCAATTGTGCGACCTCCTCAGAGGTTTGAGGCAACTGGGGCAGAGCTTCGCCTGAAATGGCTCCGCTTATTTGTTTGATGATGTCTACCAAAGACACCACTTTGCCAACCGGCAACGGCTGCTGCGCAATGAACTGACCGAGGCGGTCCATACGCCTCAACACCTCCGGATCTTTGATGGCGTCTGGCGCGTCGCCCTCGAGCAACACTTGGATGACCCGGGTACCCGACAAGCGGCTATCCGCCATGCGAAATCCACGCACGGGCCCGTTCGCTTCGAAGAACTGCTCTCCGAGGCTGTTACCCACCTGCAAGCGTGATGCTCCCACACCTGCCACGACGATGAGGGCGGCAAAGACCCAGAGGATCGGGCGTTCTCTTTTCAGCCGCACCATGTCCGCTAGGCTCTCCAACCAGCGGTCGAAGAACTCCGGTCGTTGCTCGCGCTCGGTCTCGCTCTGGCTAGGGGGGCGCAGAATTACGCGGATCGCCGGAATGAAAGTCATCTCCACGACCAGCGCTGCAACGATTCCGAACGCCGTACAGAGGCCGAAGTTCTTGATGGAGGGCAGACCGAAGGCCGCCAACGACAAGAAGCTCAAGGAGGCGATGGTGCCGGCCGCCAACATGACGCGTCCGACCTTTGCCGTGGCCTCGATCACGGCTTCGGTGTTGTGTTCGCCCGCGGTGTGCTCGGGATGCTCTTTGCGGGCGCGCGCGTACTCTTCGTAGTAGCGCTTCAAGATCTGTACGGAATGCCCGGCGCCGATCGCCAGCAGTAGCACTGGGGTCATGACGTTCCACGGATCGAGCGGAGCGCGGATCAAGCCCATCAGACCCAGTGCCCATACCACTCCCATGATGGCCGTCACGAGCGGGATGAACATGCCCTGCAAGGTGCGGAAGGCTCGGTAGTGCAGGTATCCGATCATCGCCAGAGCCACGACGAACAGAAGCGCCACACGCCGCGTGTATATCGACAACCAGTGCAATACCGGCGGCGAACCAGCCGGCAGTACCTCGACGCCGGGCTCACGCTCGGGGGCTACGATGTGCTCGATGCGGCGGTAAACCTCAGTGGGACCTCCTGCTTTGGTGAAGTCGTCGAAGTCGACGAATATTGCCGTCGAACGACCGTCTTCGCTCACGAGCAGGCCAGTGACGGTATGGTTGCGGTGAACGCGGTCCTGAAAGGCTGCGACTTCGTCGGCCGACTGGGGCACATGCTTGGCAAGCGGACCCACCTCTAACGCGTCCTCCGTGACGTGGACGTCCTTGAGTTGCTTGGACATCAACGACAGCACGCTACCGGGTTTGACCCCAGGCATCTTTTCCAACTGCTGCGTGATGCGTTCGACCTTTCCGAGTACTCGTGGGGAGTAGACGGTTCCGTCCTCCAAATACACGCCAATGACGGTCGTATACTTGCCGCCGAAGAGCTTCTCGACGCGCTTGCTGACGACCACCATCGGGTGGTTGGGCGGGATCTGAGCGTCCAGGTCCAACAGGATGTGAACCCGTCCGATGAAGAGAGCCAAAACTACGGTAACGGCCATTACGGCAACGATTACAGTCTTGGGATACGCAACAACCCTACTCACGTATTGACGAAGCATAGAGTGCGAGGAGGCAGACGCCGGTTATCGGTTCGCTGTCTTGTAACGAGCCGCCGAAAAAGACGCGCTAGCAAAAAGCGTCGGCT
>CAZNZA010000249.1:0-5170 GCA_964577325.1 uncultured Polyangiaceae bacterium | reverse complement strand
ACCCCATATCCAGCAGCCGGCCTCCTGAACACACGTCGATATCTCACCGTCGGCACATTGAGTTGTCCCGGGGGCACACTTGTCGCAGTCCGTGCTGGTTGGATCGGTCCCCGTGCTCCCTGGATCATCGGTCGTCGATACAGCGGACATAGCAGTGTCGTCGGTTGCGGTCGTCATCGATTCGACATCACCAGCGTCGACACGCTCTGAGCCCCCCTGCTCTGTACTCGAGTCCGTCGGCCGCTTCCCGAACTCTGGCCGGTCGCTGGCGCAGGCGATCGATACCGCGAGACTCAACAGCGGAGCATATACGTGGAGTGGGCGCTTCATACTTTCCTCCCGATTCTGTCGGGCATTAACCTCGACGCGTTCGGACCTACAGCAACACGATGGGGTCATACGCTATCGGATCCGAGCGTACGGTTCAATCGTCGTCGTCCGCACCGTTGCTCGTGTTCCACCGTGTTCCACCGGAGCGGAGTTCGCCCGTTCTGCCGCAAAGGTCAACCGTGAGCGGGGAAACCAGCGGTTGATTTGTTGGCCGCGTACAGTGGCGCGTGAAAGTAAACAGCCGTACGGCACACTTGTGGGAGTGAGCCGCACGGCTTGTGAACTTGCTGGGCCCAACCCAATCCGCTGGAGTGGCCGACCCTTACGCGGAACTTATCGAACGGGTGTCAGAACTGATTGAAGAAGTCCCAGACGCGCTGATACTGCCAGCTGCCGCCCCCTCCGTCGGAGGGGTCGGGGGTATGGCCGCCGGGGAACGAGCAGAACTGCACGGGGTATTCTTCGGGGCAGCCGGCAATGTCGGTACACATGTGATTGCCGCCGGCTTGAGGCGGCGTCTGCCAGTTGCAGCCGTTGGCGTTGGCAAAGTTCTCTGCGAGACTGACACCGGGGGAATATCGGAGCACAGTGTCGTCAACGCCATGTGAGCCGTAGAAGGCCACGGGCGTGCTCGGGGTGCAGCGCCCGCTGAGTTGATTCGCCGAATATATGGCGATGCCGCGGATGTAGCCTTCCACCCCGTCCTTGCTTCCACCGAGCGCCCGCTCGCACGCGTGCTCGTACGACATGCTTCCGCCGTAGCTCCACCCCGTCGCGAAGATGCGATTGTTGTCGATACAGAAGTTGGACTTGAGCTCGTTGACGACCGCGTCGCCCAGAGCCAAGTCAGCACCGCTCGGGTTGGGCCAACCACAGCCTGCCTCCCCATTACCCATTCCCGTGCAGACGGGGCCGCCCATCTTCTGCCCGTTGGGCGCGGCGAAGATGGCGTTGCCTCCGGAAAGAGGCAGCAAGTGGTAGTAGTCGTTCGCGTACATTTGCACGTCGTTGCCGTCCAGTTGGTGCCACGCGATGATAAGCTTGTACGGCTTGGTGTTGTCGTAGTTATCCGGTACCCGCAGGATGTAACGGCGTTGCTGACCTCCCACGGTGATGGCGATGGGCTGGCCGTTGTTGTACGCGCTGCTCGGGATGGTCGGATCTTTCCCGCAGCCTTCGGACATGCCGGAGTCGCTGCCTGGATCCATGTCGTCAGTCATCTCACCGTCAGTGGTGTCATTTCCCATGCCGTCGGTGGTGTCGTCGGCCGTTCCCGGCTCCCCCGTCGTATCGTCAGTTTCCTGGTCGTCGGTCGTCGATCCGGCGTCAGGCTCACCAGCGGTAGACGTCTCGTCCGTCTCAGTGCCGCCCGTGCCCCCGGTGCCGCCCGTGGCACCCGTACCTGCAGTTCCGCCCGTACCCCCCGTACCTGCAGTTCCGCCCGTGGCACCCGTGCCCGCAGTTCCACCCGTGGCTCCAGTAGCACCCGGACCGGTCATTCCCGACGGTTGCGGGGTGCCAGTTGGACCGGTGGCCCCGCTCGGCGTGACGGAGTTGGTTGGACTGACGGGACTGACGTTAGTGCCGCCCGGGTTGCTCGGCGTGGGGGCCGTCGTACTAGGGGTTACCGTTGGATTAACGCTCGTGGTGTCGTTGGAGCTCGAGCCTACCGGGCCGCTGCCCTTCCCCGAATCCGAACTACAGCCGAGCGACAACGTTGCTGCAGCAGACCAAAACAGACATTTCGAAATAGAGCGAACGCGTGCCACGGGCACCTCCGGGGTTTCTGTAAAGTTTTTCGCTTGGCACAATCGCCCGAGTGCGACGATCACTCGGCAAGGCCAGGTGTGGCGTGAACCGCTCGTGACAGCCTGCTGCGGCTCTCCCCTGGGCGGTCACATCTAGTCGGTGGCTTGTCGTCGGCTACACCGCGTGAAAACAGCGGTTACAACCCACATAGGGATCAAGCACTAGCAGCGGAGCTGCAATGCGAGGAGAGGACAATTTTCTCCTCCCTGCTTCAATTATCCAGCTCTGCGGCGGCGTCGCGTAGGCGTCAGGGCAAGCCAATGGGTCGAGGTGCCCGAACGCGCGGGACGAGGTGCACGGCGGCACAGAGCGAACGCGGCGAACACCAACATTGCGAACAGCGACGCCCCGCTACCGGGAGCCCCGTTCACTGAACACCCACCTGACTTCGATGCACGAGTCTCACCCTCCGGGGCGCTGCTCGTCGGATCCGCCGACCCGTGAGGGGGCGTGGTAACGTCGGACTCGCTGGGCACCGGGGTTACCGGGCCCGAAGGTGGCGTGCCCGCGTTCGAACCTCCAGTCGTCTCACCGCCGTTGGCTCCTCCCGGGGTCATCGGGCCAACGCTAGGCGCGCCTGTACCCGATCCGGAGGTGTTGGTGCCGGTGCCCCCAGCGCTCGACGTGCCGTCCGAAACGTCGCCTCCCGTATCGCCGTTCGCGCCCGAGCCGCCGCTGCCTTCTCCAGCCGTCGAGTCGTCCGGGCTCGCGCCGTCGCCACTGCTGTCGTCGGCGCCGTCGTCACTGTCGTCACTGCCCGCGTCGACGTTGACGCCCGTCGCTGTGTCGTCCGTCTCACCCGTCACGTCAGGACTAGGCGTGGGGTCGATGGCCGTAAAGCGCCACCAGTCGAGGTTGAACAGATTTCCACTCCCCCCGGTGAACACCAAGAACAGGTCGTGCACGCCCTCGGTCTTCGCAACGGTACAAGTGACCGTCGTCCATTGCTGCCATCCTCCCGTGCCCTCGATGGCGCACGTGGCCAGCAAGTCTCCACCCTTGCTGCCTAGGCGCAGCTCGAGGTTACCGCCCTGGGCACCCGATGCCGCCCTCACCTCGAAGGAGCTGGCACCCGTGCCGAAGTCCACGCCGGCAACTTTGATGTAATCGCCGTTGCTGACTTCCGTGACGTTCATCCCTCCCTCGCCACACACTTCTGTCTCGATGCCCTCCTGCCAGGCGATAGTTTCGGCTTCGACTTGCGCATAGGGGTTCAGGGGCGCCACTTGGGATGCTCCCTCGGTGGTCATGGTGATGGTGGGGAACGTGCCATCAGCGTTGTAGCTGAACTCCTCCACGCAAACCGAACGCTTGAAACCCCCGCCGCCCGGTAGCGCCCCGTTGTGATAAAAGAAGAAGGAGCGGTCTGCGAAGTCGATCACTCCCGGGTGATTCGTAAAGCTCGCTCCTTCCGTGGGCATGATCACGCCCTGGTAGGTAAACGGACCCGTGGGCGACGAGCTGGTCGAGTACGCGATGTACTCGGGGATCCCTCCTGCCGGATAGACGAGGTAGTACGTGTCGTTGCGCCGATAAAACCACGGCCCTTCTTCGTACAGAGTCGGTCGCTCTGCGTCACCGCTGCGGGAGCCAAAGCTCTGTGTCGTCATGGGCACGGACACCACACTGCCCGAATACGAGATCATGTCCTCGTTGAGCCGCACGTACTTGAGATTGGGGTTACCCCAGTACAAATATGCCTGCCCATCATCGTCGATGAACACGCTCGGATCGATATCGCCCCAATCGTCCGCCACCAGGGGGTGCCCCAACGGATCCTCGAACGGGCCCTCGGGGCTATCGGACACCGCAACCCCGATGGCCGGCCTCCCCGAGTTCGTCTGGGTGATGGGCACGTAGAAGTACCACTTCCCGTTCCGAGGAACGACGTGCGGTGCCCACGCGTCACCACTCGACCACGCGAAGTCGCGATAGCTCAAGGGCGAGCCGTGGTCGCGCCAATTCACGATGTCCTGGGACGTGTACAGGCGCCAATCGTTCATCGTGAAGAAGTCGTTGACGGTGACGTCTTCGTCGTGGCTCACGTACAGATAAACCGTTCCCTCGTGCACGACCGGCGCGGGATCGGCCGTGTAAAGGGTTTGAACGATGGGGTTGTCCGCCAGCGCCGGGGCCGCGAACATCATGCCGATGCCGGGGAGCAACCAAAGTGCGAGACGAAGCTGGATCATGCATAGGTGTAATGCCTAGCGCCGCTCAGATCCGTGCAACAAAAGTCGCTACTGTACCCCGTGCCGTTAACACGCCGTGTCCGCACGGCTGGAAGCGTTTCCACGACGCCGGCCCAGCGGGTAGCAATACCATTGCCGCTCGGGTTTCGCCCCGGGCCCCTCCGTGTTAGTGAGGTACAATGGTAGACGCAGCTTCTCATCGGCACCACGCCATCGACTACATCGAGATCACCGTCCAGGACGTTGCGATAGGTAAACGGTTTTACGGCGCTGCATTCGGCTGGGATTTCAACGATTACGGCCCCGACTACGCCGGCATTCAGGGTCCGGAGCACGAGATGGGCGGCTTGTGTCGAGGCGAATCGGGAGGGGTGGGCGAGGGTCCGTTGGTCATTCTCTTCTCCACAGACTTGGACGCCACTCTTCGTTCCGTCACGGAGGCTGGCGGCCGCATCGTCACGCCCCCATTCTCGTTTCCAGGCGGCAGACGCTTTCACTTCGCCGATCCAAGCGGCAACGTGCTAGCGGTGTGGTCGCCGGCATGAGGACGAGTCTCGGCTCCGCCCCTTGCCACGAGCCATGAATACACCCATATCTGCCTGCCTTTTGGCCTCAGATATGAGAGGATGATTTTCATGCAATGCCCGACTGATCAAGAAACGCTAGTGATGACCGAGCGCAACGGCGTCGAGATCGATTACTGCCCCAAGTGCCGCGGCGTATGGCTGGATCGCGGAGAGCTCGACAAGATCATCGAGCGTGCAGCGCAACCCTACGCTGCCGGACCAGGCGCTGCGCCGCGCACCAGCCCCGGTCACTACGGCGCGAACCCCAGTCAC
>CAZNZA010000248.1:0-5171 GCA_964577325.1 uncultured Polyangiaceae bacterium | reverse complement strand
CTCCGCGGGGCGGGGTATGAACTTGCGCCGCACCTGAATGCCCCGCTCGACCGCCTCTTGCACGCGAGCCCTGAAGGCAGAATCGTGACGCGCCTCAGCGATGAGCGCACGCAATGCCCGCTGTTGAACTTCTTCGGAATGGCAGATGAGCAGCGCGTCGCAACCAGCCTTCACCGCTAGAACCGAGCTCTGCTCGATCGACCATTGCTGGCTCAGTGCTCCCATTTCCATGTCGTCACTGAACAGCACGCCCTCGAATCCGAATTCACGCCGCAGTATGGTCGTACACAGACGCGGACTCAAAGTGGCCGGGACCGTGTCGAAGACGGGAAAGACGACGTGCGCACTCATCGTCGCTGCGGCTTGCCGACACAGGCGTTCGAAGGGGTAAAGCTCCGTCGTGCGCAATTCGATGGTCGACTTGTCAACGGTAGGCAGGCCGTGGTGACTGTCCACTTCGGTGGCGCCATGTCCGGGGAAGTGTTTGAGGCAGGCCATGACTCCGGCATCCTGCTGTCCCAAAAGCAGAGCCCGGCACACGGCCGTTACCCGTGCCGGGTCGTCGCTTGCCGCGCGGTCGCCGATGACGGGGTTGTCGGGATTGCTATCGACATCGGCGACGGGCGCGAAGTTCAGGTTGATGCCAAGGGCTGCTAACTCCGAGGCTTGCTGGTGCGCGACCCTGCGACACCACTGCTCCTGGGCGCCGTTCGTCCAAACCCGCAACGCGGGGAGTTGCAGCACCCCATCGCGAATGCGCTGCACGCGCCCTCCCTCTTGATCGATAGCCACGAAGGGCGGGAAGCCGCGTTGCGACAACGCCACCACTCTGCGCGCTAGCATCCAGGCGTTCCGCCAGCTAGGGACGTTACGGCTAAACAAAACGACGCCGGCCAACTGCTTTTGGCGCAAACCAGCGACGATGCTGTCCGGAAGTTCTTCTCCCGGGAAGCCAACCACGAGCAACTGACCGCACAACTGCTCGAGCGTCAGTTCATCGATCTCACGCATACCGCGACCTTCCCCTGAAGGTCCGTTCGTACGCACGAGTCATAACGTGTCCTGCTCGGCCGCAAAGGCGAGTTCCTCTGCCATGGTGTGCAACTCGTCTAAGCGAGGCCCCTCGAGCATGATGCGCAATTTGCTCTCGGTGCCGCTCCAACGGATGAGCACGCGCCCGTCATCTTTCAGCTTGCTCTCGACGCTTTGCGTGGCGTGTCGCAAGTGCGGCATGCGTTCCAGGGGCAGCCTTTCCCGCAGCGTCAGATTCTTCAGAACTTGGGGTACGCGCGTCATGACTTGGGACAACTCGCTCAAAGGCCGCTGTTCCCGCACCATCACGGCCAACACCTGCAATGCCGCTACTAAGCCGTCGCCCGTAGTCGCGTGCTCGGAGAACACGAGGTGGCCGGATTGTTCCCCCCCAAACGAGTACCCATGTTCTCGCATGTGTTCCACGACATAGCGGTCGCCGACGGCGGTTCTTTTTAGCTTGCCGCCATGACGCTTGAGCGCGAGCTCCAAACCCATGTTGCTCATGACCGTAGCCACCAAGGTGCGCTTCACGAGGCGCTTCTCCGCTAGCAGGCGAGTAGCGCACAGCGCCATGACGGCATCACCATCGACCACCTCGCCATGCTCGTCCACCACGATCAGGCGGTCAGCATCGCCGTCGAGCGCGATGCCTATGTCGGCTTTCCTTTTCAGCACTTCGCGCGCGACGTGTTCTGGATGCAACGCGCCGCAATTGTGATTGATGTTGCGCCCGTTCGGTGAGCAGCCAATGCTGTACACGTGCGCACCGAGTTCGTGAAACACGTCCGGAGCTGCACGATAAGCGGCCCCGTGCGCCGCATCTACGACGATGCGCATCGACTTCAGATTCAGATCCTTGGGAAAGGTGTTCTTCGCGTAGACGATGTAGCGCCCGGTGGCTTCTTCGATGCGCTCGGCTCGTCCTATTTGGGACCCTTGAGCAGCACGCGTGTCCAAGCAGGGGTCGTCGAGCAAGCGTTCGATCTCGGCTTCCGCTTCGTCGGCGAGCTTGTATCCGTCCGGGCCGAACAGCTTGATGCCGTTATCTTGGTACGGGTTGTGACTAGCGCTTATCACCACTCCGGCATCCGCACGCATGCTGTGCGTCAAGTTGGCCACGGCCGGGGTGGGGATGGGGCCCGTCAGCAGCACAGTCCCGCCCATGGCACAGATCCCCGAGGCCAATGCCGTCTCCAACATGTAGCCGCTCAAGCGCGTGTCTTTGCCGATGACGATGCGGGGTGCGCCGGCTCCTTTGCTGCGCGCGGACCAACTGATAGCTTTACCCAACCGCAGCGCCAACTCGGGCGTCATCGGGTGGACGTTGGCTTGCCCCCGGACTCCATCGGTACCGAAGAGGGTGCGTTGTACTTTTGGAGGCTCAGTCACGGAAGTTCACAAATTGCAGTTCGAGGGGTAAGTCTTGCGTCTTCAGGTACGCGATTGCGGCTTGCAGGTCGTCGCGCTTCTTCCCGGTGATACGGACCGCATCCTGTTGTATCGCCGCTTGAACCTTGAGCTTGGAGTCCTTGATGAGCTTGACGATATTCCTGGCGTTGTCTGCGTCAATGCCTTCCTTGACCTTCACCGACATCTTGGCGTTGCCCTTCGGGCCTTTCGTCGGCTTCTCGGTCTCGAAGTGCTTCAGACTGACTTTGCGGCGAACCAGCTTTTCTACCATCGTGTCCCAGACAGCCTTCACCCGGTCGTCCGTGCTCGCCGTGAGCGCCAATGCAAGCTCCGATCTTTCGATGCTGGCTCCAGTGCCTTTGAAGTCGAAACGCTGGGCGATCTCCCGCTGGGCTTGATTCAAGGCGTTGTTCACTTCTGACCAGTCCAGTTTGGACACCACGTCAAACGAGGGCATCAAGACTTCCTTCCAGGGCTAAAGGTTGCGTCGTGGCCCCAAGTCCCGCCAAAGGCAAGGTCCCGGCGCGCGGCCTAAGAACCGAATGAGACGCCGTTCGAGACGGCCTCTCGACAGCGGTGCTAGGCGTCGACGGGCGGATCACTCTCGAGTCCGAGCAGCGCAGCCCGAGCAGGACCCACCAGAAAGGTCGAACCGGTGACGACGACAAGACCCCGCGCTCCCACCAACGAGCGCGCGCGTTGAAGCGCCGCGGGAATGGAATTAGCGACTTCGCCCGGATATCTTTCGGCAATCACGTTGGGGTCGATCCCGCGCGTCCCGTCGGGCCGCGCGTAGACGCGATGGCCAGCCGTGTGCTCCAGCCGCGCGAGCATGGCCTTCCAATTCTTGCCTTCGGTTGCCCCGAACACCAACGCAATGTTGCGGCGACTGCCCACGGTCTCGGCAGCCGTGGCATCGATGATGTGGGACAGCAAGACGGCTCCGTCCGGATTGTGGCAGCAGTCGAGCAACGTGAGCTCCTGACCATTGCGGTGCAAAAGCTCGTTGCGGCCGGGCCAAAAAGTTTCCTCGATGCCCTTGGCCATCTGCTCTGGGGTAACCCCCAAGAGACGAGCCGTGGTGGTGGCTACAGCCAAGTTGGTGCCAAACATGGCCATGCGCGGATATGCCAACTGAGCTCCGGGAAAGGGCTCAGCACTGCCGAGTTCCACGAGCTCTGCGCCGACTTCGTCGACCCGTTGCTCGATGACGTCGAGCGCATCCGGGTGAAGTTTGCCGACGACCACCTTGCTCGAAGGCTTGATGATGCCGGCTTTCTCCGTGGCGATGCTGGAAAGCGTCCCGCCAAGCTCGGCCATGTGATCGTAGGCCACCCGGCTAATGGCAGCCACCCGGGGCGGCGGGATGACGTTGGTGGCGTCGAGCCGGCCTCCCAACCCTACCTCCAACACTGCGATTTCGACCCCGCGCTCGCGGAATGCCAAAAAGGCGGCGGCCGTGGTGGCTTCGAAGAACGTCAGGTCAGCGGGTGCCTTGGCCAGAACCTGGCCCACGAAGCGAACCACCTCATCGTCGGTGATGGGTGCACCATCGATCTGGATTCGCTCCGCAAAGCGGTTCAAGTGGGGCGAGGTGAATAGCCCGACGCGCTTGCCCGCGCTGCGCAGCATGCTAGCCACGAAGGCGCTGATGCTGCCTTTACCGTTGGTCCCGGCGACGTGGACGGCGGCGAACTGCCGTTCCGGGTTACCTAGCGCATCGCACACGGTCTGCATGCGCTCGAGACCGAGCTTCCGACCGAGCGGGATGCGTGCGTATAGGCGCTCTAAGGTATCCTTAAGGGTGTCCACTCCACCTCGTTCCAAGTGACTTCAGCTGAATCGGCAACCGCGAGGCGCCGACGGTCCGCAGATTCGTACACTTGAAGGCGCGGCGCAACTTTCAGATGGCTGCAATCGGGACCCCGTCCTACAAATAGCAGCGGAGCATGAGCGGCCTTGCGACCGGTAGGCTCGGGCGCCGCCGCGGGACTCGTGCGGGGAGATTGCACTTTGGCCACGCCTTCGTCGGGTGAGAAGCGCTAGGCTCGGCGCCATGCTGCTCCGCGTGGATGTACAGAAGACAGGGCCCATCGACGTCGACTTACCGGCTTACGCCACACCAGATTCGGCCGGTCTAGACCTCCAGGCGGCGCTTAGCGCGCCTTTGCTGCTGGCGCCTGGCGATCGCCGTCTGATCCCCACGGGGCTCCGCCTGCGACTGCCGAGAGGCTACGAAGGCCAGGTTCGACCGCGTTCGGGACTAGCGTTGCGGCTCGGCCTGACCGTACTGAATGCTCCAGGTACGATCGACGCGGACTACCGAGGGGAGGTGAAAGTGCTGCTCATCAACCACGGGAGCGAAGCGGTGCAGCTCGCCCCTCTGATGCGGATTGCCCAACTCGTCGTGGCGCCCGTTACGCAAGTGCAGTTGCAGCTCGTCGAGGAGCTCGACGAGACGTCGCGGGGCGAGGGCGGCTACGGGTCGACCGGAACTTGAGCTCAGGATGTCCGGGCTACTGGGCGCTGCACGATACGGGTAAGGAACGCACGGACGCGTTCGCGCAACACGTCGCGCTCCAGGTCCTTCGTCAGAATGTGCGCTGATTTGCGGAACAGGTGGACTTCGACATCGGTGGTCCCCAGCCTGTCGGCAACCAGCCACGCGTTGCTGACTGGAGCCGTACGGTCGAGCACGCCATGAGCAATGAACGCCGGGCAGTGTA
>CAZNZA010000247.1:0-5176 GCA_964577325.1 uncultured Polyangiaceae bacterium | reverse complement strand
CAGCGGCCGAGATCGGCGGGCGTCCTCACCAGTTCGAGATGAGACCAATGCTCAGCTAGTTGTGGGCGGCTCGTAGCGCGACAAGCTCAACACAGCCGAACAGTGGGGAATTAAACCCGTCAGCGCATGCGCACGACGACGCGCTCCGGGTGCGCTTCGTTGTCCAGAAATACAAGCCCCGGCGTTTCTCCCTTGGCTCGCAACGTCCCAACGATGCGCCCGGCCATGAGCAGCTTCTGACGGAAACTGTTGCGCCCGAGCTGCAGGGTGATAGCTGGCACCCCGACGGTCATACTCACTCTTCCGTCCGACTCGAGATGCACGCCTTGTGGAGGAAAGGCCTTGCTCACCCCGATGCGAGAGTAGTGCTCCACCAGTGAGACGCCCAGAGCGAGGCGCTCCTGGGCCAACGCTCGGTCCTGCCCCAGTTGTTCGGCCGCGATACCAGTAATGACGGGATGGTCGCTGCTGTCTCCGGCTGCCAAAGGTTTGATGGGCTGTCCGTCTCGCGTGATCAGATAAAGCTGTCCGTCGATCGACGCCAACGCCGCCGCCGAGAGTTCGGTCACTGAGAACACCAGGGTGCGTGGAAGCCTGCGGGCGATGCGCGCCGTCTCTATCCAAGGATCGGACGCGAGTTTGAGTTCTGCGGCTTCGAGGTCCACGGAAAAGATGTTGGCGTCGGCGGCAATTCCAGCGCGCGCCAATAGCTCTGCGTCGCTGTATCGGCGCGCTCCCTCGACTTCCACGCGCTCAATCGCGAAGCGGGTGGTGGTGGTCATGAAGTGGTGGGCTCCCCAAGCCACGAAGCCCGCGGCGCCAAGCAGCATGACCAGCCCGAGCAACATCTTCAGAACCCCGAGCGAAAATGCCGGCGTACGAGGAGAAGCGGCGTCCTCGGGCAGTGACTCATCCCCAGCCTCACGCGCGCGCGGCCGCTTGCTCTCAGCCCGCGTTCGCCGGGACGGCTTGGCACTCATGATACCGGTTGTTTCGGAGGCCCGTCCATGTGGCCAAGTATTTCGCGCTCGACCAGTCCCAACACCCGGTTGATATCTCCTGCCCCCAGAGAGATGACCACGTCCCCGGGCTGCGCCTCGGATGCCAGACGGCTTGCAAGCTCCGCGCGGTTGGAGACGTACGTGACATCGTGATGACCGTGGTCACGGATGGCTCGAGCCAATCCCTCGCTGTCGACGCCCTCGATGGGCGCCTCGCCCGCAGCATAAACGTCGGTGACGTAGACCTTATCGGCATTGTTGAAACAGCGTGCAAATTCACCGAACAGTTGTTGCGTCCGGGAGTACCGGTGGGGCTGAAATGCGACCAATACCCGGGCAGAGTAGGCGCGCCGAGCGGCGGCAAGCGTGGCCAGAATTTCGGCCGGATGGTGCCCATAGTCGTCAACCAAGGACACTCCATTGGGTTCCGCCACCACGGAGAAACGACGCGCTACCCCGCCAAACGTCCGCAATGCTTCCTTGATGACGTCGAGCGGTACTTCTAGTTCATCGGCGGCGGCCAGCGCCGCCAACGTGTTGAGCACGTTGTGAGCGCCGGGCATGCGCACGCGAAACTCTCCCAAGTCACGTTGACCATTGAAGACGTGGAAGCACGTTTCGAGCCCCAGGTAACGAATGTTCTTGGCGTAGTAGTCGGCTTGGGGCGTCAAGCCGTACGTCACGTGCCGGCGGCGCACGCGAGGCAGGATCTGCTGCACGGTCGGATGGTCGAGGCACAACACCGCCAAGCCGTAGAAGGGAACCTTTTCGATGAATGCCACGAAAGCGTCCTGCAGCGCGGCGTAGGAGCCATAGTGATCGAGATGCTCGGGATCGATGTTCGTCACCACGGCGATGGTCGGCGTCAGCCGCAGAAAAGAGCCGTCGCTTTCGTCAGCTTCGGCCACCAGCACGTCTCCAGCTCCTAGGCGCGCGTTGCTTCCGAGGGCGGCCATGCGCCCGCCCACCACCACCGTCGGATCCAAGCCCGCGGCACGCAGTACCGTTGCCACGAGCGACGTCGTCGTCGTCTTGCCGTGGGAGCCCGCAACAGCAAGTCCGTACTTCACCCGCATCAACTCCGCGAGCATCTCCGCACGGGTGATGACGGGAATTCCCAGCGTCGCCGCCTCGACAATCTCGGGGTTGTCCGCTTTGATGGCACTCGAATACACCACGACGTCGGCGCCGTGCACGTTCACCCCGCGATGACCGACGTGGATGGTCACCCCCAAGCGCTCCAAACGCCGAGTGCTCTCACCTTCCCGCAGATCCGATCCGGAGACCTGGAACTCGAGCGTCCTCAGGATCTCTGCCAAACCGCTCATCCCAATGCCGCCAACGCCCACGAAGTGAACGTGCCTGACTCTTCCGCGAAACACGTTAGTGTACCTCCGTCGATGTGGAGCTGACCGGTTTGACTGTCTTTTGGGGTGCGCCGTCCATAGCAATGCCTCCGAGCGCCAGTAGATCTTGGGCGATGACTCGTGCCGCTTTTGGATGCCCCAAGCGACGCGAGGCTTCGGCCATGGCCTGCAGCGTTCCCGCTCCTTGCGTCAAGCCATCGATTTCCGCGGCGAGGCGGGAGGGATTTGCTTCCTCGTTGCGGACGCAACGGGCCGCCCCGGCACCGACCAAGGCTTGGGCGTTGTGGTATTGATGATCGCCCGAAGCAAAGGGATAGGGAATGAACAAGGCAGGCCTGCCAACGGCACAGATCTCAGCGACGGCTCCCGCCCCACTCCGGCCAACCACGAGATCCGCGCGCGTCAAGGCTTGTGGCATATCGTCGATGAAGGGCGTGACCTCCACCTGAAATGGTGCGCCCAGTCGGCGGTAGCGGTCTCGCACAGCCTCATCGTTGCCCTTCCCGGCCTGGTGCACGACGCGGAGCTGCGTGCCGCAGGTGGCTAACGCCTCTGGAACGTTGTCGTTCAGGGAGCGCGCTCCTTGGCTGCCGCCCAGCACCAACACGCGCAGTGACTTGCCATCGTAGGTGTACGGCCGAGAGTCGAAGCCGTCGCGGATGGCCAGCCCCGTACGCCGTACTCGCTTAGCGGCGAAGTGGCCTTCCGCTTCGGCGCATGCCGTGTAGGCTCGGTCGACCAGGGGTGCCGCCAGGCGGTTCGCCAGTCCGACGACGGCATTGGGCTCCATCAGCGCTAAAGGCACGCGCAGCACCTTGCTCGCCACGGAGATGGAACCCGCGGCGTATCCTCCTATCGACAGCACCACATCAGGACGCGCCCGTCTCAGCAGTGCCACGGCTTCCGGAATGGACAGGGCCGCGCGCGCCGCTCCTCGTAGCCCGCCGCCAATGCCCCTACCTCTCATGGGTTCCATGCGCACGAGCAGCAATTCGTACCCCCGTGCAGGAACCGCTTGGGTTTCGATGCCGCGCTCCGTACCCACGAACAGCAGCCGCACGTGCGGGGCCAGTTGCGCCAGGGCGTCTGCCACGGCAATGAGCGGATACACATGGCCTCCGGTACCGCCCCCACATAACACGATGGTAGGTTGCATTGGCTCTCTCGACGCACGCCCTTGATTCTAGTCGGAGTAGCGCTGTTGCCCGAAACCTGCCGAACTTGCAACCACTGCCGTTGCTTCCGTGTGTTCGGCAGCCATGATGCGCACATTGCTCGTCGTCGCAACCCGCCTGCGCGAGATGTTGAGCAGTATGCCCATTGCGGCACAGTTGACGAGCAAAGAGGAGCCACCGTAGCTAACGAAGGGCAGCGTCAACCCCTTGGTCGGAAGCATGGCCATGGCGACGGAGAGATTGATGAGCGCTTGAACGCCAAAAAATGCGCTTATACCAAACGCCGCGTACGATCCGTACTCGTCATCGGCACGCAACGCCACGCGTACGCCGCGAGCAACGATGAAAACGAACGCGCTGCAGAGTCCGAGAATGCCGATGAAGCCGAGCTCCTCGCCGATGATTGCGGCAATGAAATCCGTGTGCGCTTCTGGCAAGTACAAGACCTGCAGACCATTGCCCAAACCCATTCCAAACCACTCCCCAGAGCCGAAACTCATGATCGACTGGAACGGTTGATAGGCGAGGTCTTGACGGTGCTCAGACATCTTGGACCACGCCAACATCCGTTCCCAACGGTACGCCGTGAAGCGCACGAGCCAAGCTGAAAGAGCGAAACCGACGATGGCTACCAACAGCAAGTAACCCACGGGCGCGCCGGCTACGAACAGCAGCGTGAAGGTCAAGAACAGGAGCACCACGGCGCCGCCGAAGTCGGGCTGCTCGAGGCACAGCACCATGAGCGCGCCTGCCATGAGCAAATGAGGCAGCATCCCGACCCGAAAGGTGCGCACACGCTCGCGCTTTTTGGCAAGCGAGTACGCGAGCCACAAGATGAGCGCTAACTTGGCCATCTCCGAGGGCTGCACATGTACGGGACCAAGCTTCAACCAGCGCGCGGCGCCTCCGCCCGAGTGGCCGAAGCCGGCGACACTGAGCAACATCAAACCAGCAACGCCGATCAAAATGGGATAAGTGAACGGCCTCAGGTATTGATAGTCGATCTTCGAAGCGACGAACAGCACCCCCAAACCGACCAGCATGAACATCCCTTGCCGGCGCAAGAAATGATACGGGTCTTGATAGCTCATGGTGGCTTCTATGGCGCTGGCACTAAACACCATCACGACGCCGAAACCGAGCAAGGCAACGACGACAGCCGCCAACGGCACGTCGACGCCGCCCTGCTTTCCCAGTCGCACCCCTTGGCTATCCTTGGTCGACCACATGCCTGCCATTCCTAGTGCTGCAGAGATCCCGTCGCTCCGTTTCATGCCGTTCATTCTCCCAAGGAGTTGACTGCGCGGGCAAACTCGTCTCCGCGGTGCGCGTAGCTATCGAACATGTCGAAACTCGAGCACGCTGGACTGAGCAGTACCGCGTCAGTGGGTTCCGCCAAGCGAGCAGCGGCGCGCACGGCTTCGCCCATCGTAGCGGCGCGATGAACCGAGACCGCATCGCCTATGGCGTCCGCCAGGCGCTCCGCCGCTTCGCCGATGAGAACCACGGCCCGCGCCTTGTGGCGTAGAGCTGCCACCAGGGGTTCGTAGCTACCGTGCTTGTCGCGTCCTCCTGCCACCACGACGCACCGTGCTTCCGTCAAGCCCGAAATCGCAGTGACGGCGGCCCCAAC
>CAZNZA010000246.1:0-5308 GCA_964577325.1 uncultured Polyangiaceae bacterium | reverse complement strand
TCAGCGTTGCAGCGTGAGCACACCGGGGCGATAGGGAAGCAGCCCGTACTCGGTGTTGATACCGGGATCGCGGCCTTGATATAGAAGCTCGAGGTTACAAAAATCGATTTCCATCGTCTGATCAGGATTACGGCGCACGATGTCGCCGTGGCTGATGTCGGTGCTCCAGGCGTTTCCTTCAAAGGTTACGTTGACGCGCCCCGCGAAAGGGTCGTTTTCGCGTGTCTTGAGATCCGTCCACTGGCCGCCCAAGTCGCTCGCCGTGAATGCACTGAAGTAACGTCCGTTGGACCCAATCGACTCCATGAGCATCAGATACTCATCCGAGCCTTTGATGGAGTACACGGCGACGGCTTCGAACAGCTCATTCGTGCTGCGCGACATGATTGTCTCGTGAGGTCCGAACGTGCCAGGGAAGTCTTCGATGGGCATGGATGAACGGTATATCTCGCCGTTGTCTCCGTTGAAGAACAAGTAGCAGTCGGTGTCGTCACAGATCACGTGCTGATCGATGGGCCCGGTACCAGAGTTCGGCAGGCTGCCGGTGTAGTTGTACAGATTCTGCTCGGCGGACCAGCTGTCGGGATCGGTGGGATCGTTCGAGGTGGCGTAACTGAAGGAGGTGCGCCCCCACTGATAAGCCAACACCCACACATCCTTGGGTTCAAAGTAGAACAACGTCGGCGCAACGGAGGTACGGTCCATGGGGTGCTGCGTAGCCGTCGCTGCTTGCGACCAGTCACCAAACGTGAACATCGCGGCGCCCCACGACGTGCCCGTATCGTGATTGGTCATGTATACGATGTACTGATCCTCGTGGAAGACGGCAGTGAAGTCTTTGATGGATGCCCAGCCCGTTCGGGGTTGAGCAATGGGACCTGTCGACGTCCAACGAAAGCTCGTTGGCATCGGGCACGTGGGCTCGTTTGCCGGCGCATCGCTGGTGTCCGTGGTGGTATCGGTGGTGGTGTTGTCCGCAGTAGCTGTGGTGTCGGAATCGGCAGACGTTGCGCTCGTCTCACTCTCGGTTGTGTCGACGTCGGTCTCGCCAGTTTCGTCGACGTCGGTAGCGTCGGCGCTCGAGCCACCGCTTGGCACCGCGGTCACGTCTGTCGTCCCCTCGTCGCCCGGGCTGTCGGTGGTGGGGAGGCCGCCGCCCGTATCGCTCTCGTCCCCATTGATGTCACTGGACGTGTTGTCGGCATCCGATGCCGAGGTCGTGTCAGCCGTGTCGTTCGTTTCGGATCCGTTGGAGTTGTCAGTGTCGGCATTTGGGCCAGCAGTGACAGTGTCGCCGGTGGTCACGTTGCCTGACGGTGCCACTGTTTCACCCCCACCTGCGGTGCCGATAGGAACAACGCCTGCTGACGGTTGGGCGCTGGGCGCCGGCGGCGGCCGGTGATCGGGGTCCTCCGATGTACAGGCGGCGACAATAATCAGGCAGGACCCGGCAAGTGAAGTGAGGGTTGGGCGCATGAAACTCGGTATCCTTCGCACGGACGCGATCCTTGCGCTGCACGAGTTAATTCAGTGCAGCTAGGGAGGGCTAGCCTAAGCTAGCGCACCTCCTGGCCAGCCGTAAGGGGAGGCGATCCGCCCTCACGGCGTGGACGATTGCGGCGCGGCGGGAATAGCGCGAGCAGAATCAGGTGCGCGGAACCGCTGCTGTTGGGGTCCGAAACCCTGTGGTGCACCCGTCCACGAACGGCAGGCCGTCACTAGCTTCGGCAATAGCGCGACTGTGCCACGCGACCAGCGAGTTAGTTGAAGAAGGGGTGAAATATTACACCTGTCCTTCAGGTTGTGCCATAGAAAGTGCTCTCAAACGCAGGAGGCCCGGGCCACCTCGGCTCCGGTCGAGCCTGTTTATCTGGAGGAGCAAACATGAAGAATGTGTTGACGTCGCGTATTACTCAACTTCGTGCGACGGCTTGTCTGATTGCAATCGTGCCGGCTTTTGCGATCAGCTGTGGTGCGGAGGGCGGCGCGGAGCTCGATAGCAACCATACGTTCGCGAGTAACGGTGAGGCGTTGATCGGGGGCCATCTTGCAGCGCCTTACCACTTCCGCTCGACGGTGGGGATCGGCGATCACTGCACTGCGGCCAAGGTCGGACCCCGTCACTTCTTGACAGCGGCCCACTGCGTAGCGGTGCCGCGCCCCGGGCGCTTCGAACCAGTGCCTGAGAATTTTCCGCCCAACGACGGCGTTCGTGACGACTACCTTCCGGGCGAGCCGTTGTTGATCAATTGGGGGCTAGACGCCGACGACTCGGAACAGGGAGTGTTCACGATTGTCGAAACATCGATCCATCCCTCCTGGTGGACTTGTCCCCTGTGCCAGGACCCGCCTTTGGCGCAAGGTGGAGCAGCCGACATCGCCGTCGTCGAAATCGCTGAGAACACGCCTAGCGTTCCGGAAGCTCGGGTGGAGTTGGACCCAATCGCCACCGATACCCAGGTTGTCAAGGTTGGTTGGGGTTGCGAGGAACGCACGAACATCGATCCATCGACGCTTGCACTAGACCGTTACAAGACCGAAGACGCGTGGATCATTCCCGCAAGTGCCATTCAACACAACACGGCACCACCCATTTCCAACGGACAGGTGACCACTGTCGCCGCCTCATACTTGATCACGGCGGGTCACGCCCAGGACGAAGACTACGCCAGCCTGTGCCTGGGCGACTCCGGTGGACCACTGTATCTCCCGAACAACAGCGATCCCCGGATCGTGGGCGTAAACGCGAGCTACACATTTGAGCCGTCGAGTGATCCCAATGACTTGGGGGGCGTGTCCTGGACGGACTGGCACACCAAAACGTCGCTCGACTCCCTTCATGGCGTCGGCCAATGGTTGATCGATTTGGGGGTGAACACCGTCGGCGGCAGCACAACGCCGTCTGATTGCACGTGTCCCCAAGGCTGTGGCTCTGTTCAGCAGGCAACGGCGCCGTTCACGCTTAGTGGCGCTAGGGATACGTGCTACTTTTTGGACAGTCTCGGTTACAGCGTCAACAACCATAGCATGGTGGAGGTGAATCTGAACGGGCAGAACATCACCAACCAATGGCTCGGACGCTGGTCCTATCCAGCAAAGCGGGACGGCGGCTACTACCTCTACGTCAAAGGAAACCTGTCCTGGTCTTGGATTCAGGTGCTCAACTGATCGTGTTTGCCCCCATCTCGGCCGCATCTCGGTCATGAAGAGAACCGCGATGGGGGCGCTGGCTGCGGCCGACTTCCCCCCGGCTCCGTTCTTCGCCTGCGCAACGCTTAGTCTCGGCAACGGCAGCGCTCATACTGATTCGGCTGCAAGGTTTCCGTTCCTCAACCGCAGGCGGCGGGCCGTTAGCCCACCGATGAACGAAAGGTCGTTACTGGCCACGACGTTGAGCTGGCCTGTCACTCGCCGCTCCTCGAGCAGGTCGCGCATCAAGTCGGAGCCACCAGGGTCGAGCCCATTGCTCGGCTCGTCCAACAGTAGCAACCAAGGTTTGCCGATGAGCGCACAGAGCGTCCATACCCGCTTGCGCTGACCAAAGGACAATGCGTTCAGACGGCGCGGCCAGACGTCGTTGAGCTTCAAACGCTCACGCCAGGCGGATACCTCCTGAGGCGCGGCGAGACCGCGCAGAGAGCTGACCAGCGCCACGAACTCCTGCACCGTCAAATCTGGTAGGTTCTCCGTCGCATCGGGAATGTAGCCGAGCAAACGCCGAGCGGCGATGTCTCTACTCGTTAGCTGGTAGCCGCGAATGAAAACCGTCCCAGCATCGGGCTGTAAGATGCCGGCCAACACGCGTAGCAGTGTCGACTTTCCGCTGCCGTTGTCCCCGAGCACCACGCACGTTTCGCCGGAAGAGCAGGAGAGGCTCACCGCGTCCAGCACGCGGCGGCCGCCGAAGGACTTGGTGAGCCGATCGGCCAGTAACGTGTTGGTGGAGGTGCCGGCAACACCGCTGCTCCAGTGCCCTGCGTGTTTCCAGAGAGTCATGAAGGTTGTCGCGCCTCCGACGCTAATTGCTTGGCACTGGGTGAGCCGCGACGAGCGATCCAGGCCACGACGGGCGTGGCCAACGCCCATGCGACGAGCGCCCAAGCGTGCCAGAGCGCCAACGTAAACAACGACAGGCTGAGCAGTGCACCCATTGCCACGAGCAGGCGTGTCGCATCTCTATTGTTGCCTCGCAGTGCCCAAGGAGCGATGGTCAGCACGATGACGGCGAGCAACGAAGCCGCGACCACATCCACCAACAGCAGCTGCAGGCTGGTGATGCGTGACAGTTCGAGCGACCAGACGATGAAGAGAGTGTGCGCAAATGCTACTCCGATTACATATAAGAGAAGCGGCGCAATCTTGCTTGCCCAGTTCGTGGTTGGGGAAGTGCCGCAAAGCAAGAAGAGCCAACGCAGGCGCGCTTCACAAGCGAGAAGCGGTCCAACCAAAGTGGCGAGGCTCGCGACGAGCGAGCAAGTCAGCCAACCACTGGTTAGGGAGATCAACTGGTGCGGCGACGTGTGCCGAGTGTTAATCAGTGACAAATATCCAGCGCCACTCGCCAACGCGGCGACCCCGATGCCTCGTAGCAGCTGGGACCGAGCGTTACGCCAGAGGAGAACTGCATAAGTGATCGATAAAGCGCGTAGCGGCGGTCCCGCGAGTGGAGCGCTACCCGGCCGTGCGGTTCGCTCTGGCGCTCGCTGCCACGCCCCTTGCACGCCCACAACAGCCGCCGGTGCGGCTATGACGAGGACGGGCAACCAGCGAGCTTCTGCTTGATGTCCGGTCACGTATGGCAGACCATGAGCCGCGAGGAGCAGAACCGCTGAGCACCTTTCCCTCGGCCGTTCCATGCGGCTCACCACGAGACTGCTAAACGCCACGGCGCTTGCAGTGGCAGCAAGTCCTGCCTCAATGCCGGCACCCCGCCACCAGAGATAGGTCCAAGGCCATTGCGCCGCTGACACAGCCATGCCTGTCACCATGAGCAGCTTACCGCGCGCCACTGGCAAAGCGCGCAAGAAGAAGCTCGACGGAGCGGTCAGCAGTGCGCTCACCGCCGGTAAACTCATCACCGTCCACGAGGCATACATGAGCCCGTAGCTCGGCCAAGATGTCTGAGCCCGGCCTACCAGATCTGCAGGCCGCACCCCATTACCTTCGAAGAGCACGCCCAGTGCCACGAGAACCCCCAGGTAGAGGGGAAGGCTGCGCTGCAAGGCCGCGCGTCCTGCAGTTAGCGCAAATGCGCGAAGCAATGCACCTTCGGACATCAGCCAATCGTAACACGCGCGCCGCTCGGGCA
>CAZNZA010000245.1:0-5320 GCA_964577325.1 uncultured Polyangiaceae bacterium | reverse complement strand
CTGCATCCAGTCGTGCACCCAGCGCAGAGTGCACCAGGCAGCGGTCGCGAGGCCGAACTCACGAGCGGCAGAGACGACAGCCCCCCAATCCACGCTCGCCCGCCGAATGATGCCGTCTATGTCCACGGCGCGGATCAGTCGCGCGCTGACGTAATCGGCCAGCGCCGTGCTCAAGAGCAGCAACAGGAGTTCGTCGTGTACCGATAGAACCCAAAGCCCCCGCAGCTCGCGGCGATTTCGCAGCACCAGCGAGGCGACGTCGCGACGCGTCCGCCCAGGCCGAAACGGGCTCCAGTGGAGGTCCAGATAGCCCTCCCGCCAGAAGTAGGTCTCTTCATGGGTGGCCTCCTTGGTCGACGCGAGCTCGAATCCGGCCTGGATCAAAGCCAGGCGGGCTCGTACCCGGTCGTGCGGCTGTACCATCACGTCAACGTCGGTCGCGGGCCGCAGCGAGGAAGCCGTGTACAACCAGCGCCTGAGGTGAACCGCTTTGAAAAAGGCGTGGCAAACTCCTACACCTTGCAGCACCTGTCCAGCTTTGAGCGCCATCGCATCTTGCTGCAGGGCGCGGGCGGCCTCGCCCCGTTGTCGCTCCCCGAGCATCTCGCCAAAGCGGGCGAGTTGCGCGGCGTTGTTACCGTCTCCTCGCCGCAATGCGGCAAACCACAATCCGCCGACGCGGTGACGATCGAGGAGCGCAAGAATCTGTGAATTGCTCAATCCATCCGCGCCCGTAGACGCCGCCAGAGCTGAGCTATCGCCGGCAATCGTGGCCATGACGGCACGCAGTGCGCGGTGTTGCTGTTCAGACGGTATCTGCACCAGATGCATCGACGATCCTGCCTCGCTGGGAGCTGCCATGTCACAGCTTCGGCGTAACCGCATGCCCAAAATGGCTCAGTCGCCAAACATTCAAATGGTCCGGCTGCGTATCGCCGTAGAAGTTCGAGCCAACAGCTCGGCGCCAAGCTATGACCGTGCCGCGAGCTGGCGAAGCGCTGCGTCTACAGGGTGCCTAGAATTCTAGCCGCTGCTTTCGGCCGGATGAATTCCCGCAAAGGGATTGATTTGCGGCCGCCGCCGCGCTGCACTACGCGCCAATCGCAAGGACGGAAGTGAACGTGGAACACACAAGCAACGCACCCGCAGCACAAGAGCCATCATTCGGCGTCGCCGATGTTCTCGGTATCCTGCGCAAGAACTGGTGGCTTCTGCTCCTTCTGGCGGCGGCGTGTGCAACCGCCGCCGGGTTCTACTCCTACGGACAGACCAAGATCTACCGTGCGGCCACGACGATTCAGATCGATCCCACACCTCCGAAGCCACTCGGGCAAGATGTTCAGGGAGCGGTGGACATAGGAACGACGGTCTACGGCAACTCCCAGTACTATCAAACCCAGTACGAAATACTCGAGAGCCGCCACCTGGCGATGAGCACCGTCCGACGCTTGGGGCTGCATCTCGATCCAACGTTCGTATTGAACCTACCTCCGGATGCGCAGCTCGAACCCAAGCAACAGGTAGCCTTTACGGAAGACCAGGCGCGAGCGGCTATCTCACGCAGATTAACGGTGGTTCCTGCCAAGGACAGCCGCCTCGTCACGCTGTTTTTTGAGGACGCCGATCCTGAACGAGCCAAGCGCGTCCTGCGCACGTTGGTGGAAATCTATATCGATGACAACGTCGACGGCGCCCTGGCGTCAACCAAGGTTGCAGCGGAGTGGCTGGACGAGCAGCTAGACAAGCTCAAAGACGAGCTGTCTGAGAGCGAGCTCGCCCTGCACACCTACAAGAGAGATAAGCAGATCCTCTCCGTCTCCCTGGACGACCAGAGCAACATGCTGAGCAGTGAGATGCAGCAGTTGAGCGGCGCCTTGACCCAGGTGCGCACTCAACTCGAAGCCCTCCGCTCGCGCGAGGCACAACTTGCCGATATCGATGTTGCCAACCCCACGACGCTTCCCTCCCGAGAGCTCTTGGAAAGCGCCGTGCTGAACACGTTGCGAGCGAGCTTCATCCAAGCCAGTCAAGATTTGAACAGTTTGCTCGGTAGGGGTAAGGGCAATCGTCACCCGGACGTGGTTGCAGCGGCGGCCAACGTCGAGATCAATCGAGAAGCACTGCTCGCCGAAGTGGCAAACATCCGCGAAGCGCTGCAACGCGAGGTCAAAGCCAAGCAGGCCGAGGAGATTGGCCTGAGCGGACTGCTCGGAAGAGCGAAGGCTCAAGCTCTCGAACTCAATCGCCTCGCCTTGGAATACCGCCGCCTGGAGCGCGCAAAAGAAAACACGGAGAAGGTTTACTCCTTGGTTCTCGAGCGCAGCAAGGAAAGCGACCTCACGCGCCACATGCGCTTCAACAACATTCGCTTCGTGGACGAAGCGTTTGCCTCGTTGAGCCCGATCCGGCCCCGCAATGGCCTCAACATCATCGTGGGCGGGATCTCTGGCCTGCTCCTCGGCTTGATGCTCGCTTTCGGTCGCCACTGGCTCGACCGCACGTTCAAGACCGGAGAGGACGTCGAGGAAAAGCTCGGCCTGCCGCTGCTAGGGGTGTTACCCCGTACAAGCAAGGGCTTCAAGGCCAAGCCCGGGCGCGGGCGCCGCCGTACCGTGGGCGATGAGCTCATCGTTCACGAGAAGCCGAACAGTAACGCCGCTGAGGCAGCGCGGGCGTTGCGTACCAACTTGATGTTCGCGTCTCCCGACCGGGTGCAGAAGACGCTGGTAGTAACCAGCGGTGGTCCCTTCGAAGGCAAGACGACGGTAGCCTGTTGGGTGGCAACGGCGCTCGCTCAGACGGGCAAGAAAGTGCTGCTGCTGGACTG
Source organism: uncultured Polyangiaceae bacterium (assembly GCA_964577325.1). Taxonomy (GTDB): domain Bacteria; phylum Myxococcota_A; class Polyangia; order Polyangiales; family Polyangiaceae; genus SZUA-265. The sequence continues at coordinate 2,493 of CAZNZA010000245.1, read as the reverse complement.
CGATCTGCGCCGTCCGCGCGTCCACCAGATATTCAAGCGTACGAACGACTTGGGCGTCTCGACCTTCATGGTGAGCCCTGAACTGCTCGCCAGTGCGGACCTCCGAACCGAGGTTCCCAATTTGGACGTGATGACCGCCGGCCCCGGCGTGCCCAATCCAGCAGAGGTCCTGCACAGCGAACGCTTCGAGGCACTGCTCAACCAACTCAAGAACAAGTACGACCACGTCGTCATCGACACGCCCCCGGTCAACGCAGTGACGGATGCAGCAATTCTATCAACCAAGGCCGATGGCACGATGCTCGTGATCCGGGCACATAGTACGCCTCGCGACTCCGCCCGCCACAGCGCCCGGGCGTTGGTTGACGTCACGAACAATCTGCTCGGCGTGGTGCTGAACGCCTTCGACCAGCGGCACGCCGGCTATCGTTATGGCTATGGCTACGGCGCCTACCGCTATCAGTATTACTACGGAAACCGCGAAGCCGGCGATCGGGCAGCTTCGACGACGTAGGGGGCGAGCTGCCTCAAACCAGGTTTGATTGGATTCGGGAAATGGAGCACCAGCACTAATGGCCAGAACTTGGCTTCGCGCGTCACAGATCGCCATCGACCTCTGCGTATTGGTCGTGGCGTTCGTTACGGCTTTCCTGGTCCGCTTCGACGGACCCCCACCTTTGGACATGACGGGCAGGCTTACCCTCACTGGTCCTTACGTCATTGCTCTCGAGGTCGCCTGCTTCTACGCGTTTGGCGTCCATCGCTTCGTTTGGCGCTACGTAGGCCTACGTGAAGCGGTGCGGATCCTGGCCGCATCACTCTTCGCCACTGTGTTGTTACTCGTCACCCGCTATGTCTTCGGCACGCTCCAAGACGACTACGGCTTCATGCGCCACGGGGTGATCCCCTACGGCGTCATCGCCACTAACGGAGCATTGGTCTTTCTCGGGATCGGCGGCGTCAGAATCAGCAGACGTATCTTGGGCGAGCAGGGAGAGCGCTCACGGCGCCGCACGCCGAAGCATCCGGGCGTCCCGACGCTCTTGGTGGGCGCCGGACAGGGCGGAGTTGTCGTCGCCAGAGAACTGGCGAACCGCCCCGATCTCGACGTTCAGCCGCTTGGCTTCCTCGACGACGACCCCGCAAAAACCGGGCAGGTCATTCATGGGATCCGAGTATTGGGAACCACGAGCGACTTGCCCCACCTGTGTCGAGAGCTGGGAGCTCGACAGGTGTTGATCACGATGTCCAACGTGCCGGGCAGCGTGATCCGCAGGATCCGCCGCCTGTGCGAGCAAGCGGCGGTCGAGGCGAAGATCGTTCCTGGCCTGTACGAAATCTTGGGCGGCCAGGTGAACTTGTCGCGGATCCGACCCGTGGCCATCGCTGACCTCCTCAGAAGAGAACCCGTAGATCTGGACTGGGCCTCCATCAAAGATTACGTCGCCGGCCGCGTCGTGATGGTAACGGGAGCGGGTGGCAGTATTGGTTCGGAGTTGTGCCGCCAGGTGAGCAGCTTGTCGCCGGCGAAACTCGTTCTCTTGGAACGGACAGAAAACAGCCTGTTCGCCATCCACCGCGAACTGTCTTTGGCTCATCCCCAACTCGTTATCGAGGCATGCCTCGCTGACATCTGCGACAGTGGCCGCGTAGCCGAATTGTTGAAAGAGCATCAGCCGGCGGTGGTCCTGCATGCGGCAGCGCACAAGCACGTGCCGTTGATGGAAATGAACCCCGGCGAAGCCATCAAGAACAACGTCTTCGGCACCAAGACGGTGGCCGACGCCGCCCACGAGCACGGCGTGGACGTGTTCGTCATGATATCGACAGACAAGGCCGTCAACCCAAGTTCGGTCATGGGCGCTTGTAAACGAGCCGCGGAGGTGTACATCCAAGCCCTCTCGAGTCGGAGCAGCACGCGATACGTCACCGTCCGATTTGGCAACGTGCTGGATTCTGCCGGTAGTGTCGTCCCCATCTTCCGCGAGCAGATCGCGCGCGGAGGTCCGGTAACGGTGACACATCCTGAGATGCGCCGTTACTTCATGACCATACCCGAGGCTTGTCAGCTCGTTCTACAGGCCGCGAGCATGGGCAAGGGCGGCGAGATATTCATCCTAGACATGGGCGAACCGGTGAAGATTGTGGACCTGGCCCACGATCTCATCGAGCTGTCTGGATTCAAGCCTGGCGAAGACATAGAAATCGCCTATTCGGGGATCCGTCAGGGGGAGAAGCTGTTCGAAGAACTGGCCACGAACGAGGAACACGCGGACAAGACGGCCCACCCCAAGATTTGGGTGGGCAGGATCAGTCCTACGCCCTTTGACCGAGTCGAGTTATCGCTGGAACGTATGAGAGAAGCGCTGGACATTGGCACCGCCTCCTCCCTGCGCGCGAGTTTGCTCCACTTGGTGCCTGAATACGCTGTGCCCGAATACTCTGCCGGCGGTCCAGCGACTCCAGACGGAACGAAGATATTGCCAGTGCCCC
>CAZNZA010000244.1:0-5320 GCA_964577325.1 uncultured Polyangiaceae bacterium | reverse complement strand
CCAAGGTCGCGGGTGAAGCGCTCGCGAACGAGCTTTTGGATGTCGAGGCGCACAGCGCGACGGCGAGTTCGATCGGCGGGGAAGACGGTTCCGCACGCCGCGTTGCCGTCGACGACGACGCATTGCTCATCCTGGGCGATGCAGTCTTCTTCGACGACCTCACGCACGCCGGAAGTGAGATCACTTTCGCAGCGTACGGCGTAGCCGTTGTCGCAGGCGCCACCCTGAGTGACGTCTCCACACGGATCTTCCCAATCACGGGCACTCCTGAGGAAATCGAGTGACTCGGGACCGAACGTCGAGAACACGGTGCCGAAGTCACAGATCAAGCGCAGCGAATTGAACCCGCCGGAGACGACACCATAAGTCGCCCACGTGCCTTCTCGCGTGACGCGCATCAGCGGGCCACCCGAGTCGCCGTAACAGCTCTGGGTATCTTCTTCGTCCGCACCCGTTACGGCTTCGTGCTCCGGGTATAGCTCGAGGGAGGTGTAAAACTCGTACAGGTAGTCGAGCTCTGACGGATCTACGTTCTCCAAGTAGTCGGCGTCCGTCACTTGACCCGTGAACCACCATTCGACGAAGCTTTCGAAGTCTCCGAAAATGGCCTCGAACGTGTTGCCCTCGACGGCGGTGACCGTCTCACGGCCGATGCGGCGCCTCCCATCGAAGGCGCCGGTTGCCCCGTGCACGCCGTACCCGATCGTAATCATGCTATCGCCGACGCGGCTGTCGGTCATGAGCCGCGGTTCGGCGTACGTCGTAGGCGTCGTGGGAGCGTGATCCAGGTGAAGCACGGCTACATCTCGACCGTAGCCGACGAAGCCGCCCGAATCACCTGGACTCGTTGCATAGCCCGCTACACCGATGAGTTCCTCAGGAGCGGTCGAGTCAACGCCGATGGCGAACGCAACGGTGTAACCCGAATCTTCGATGTACGGCAGGATGTCGACGCAGTGCTTCGCGGTTACCACTGTCTCCGGCCCAATCAAGGTGCCCGTACAGATCTGCTCGGGCACCTCTCCTGGAAACACGGCGACCAACGCTCCCGTATGGTTCAAGGCCGCACTACTCGCGGAGACACCAAAAATGATGGCTTCCTCGGCAGTATCGGTGGCAGGGTGAGGCTGCTGTTGGCCGTCCTGTGAGGGATGGCCGCAGCTAGTGATGCCTACCAGCAGGGTGCTGGTAGCGGATAACCACATGGCGTGGCGTGCATACGACTTCACATTCGCGTTCCGTTTCATAGTGTTGCCTCCTCATCCACGCTGTCATCGTCGGCGCCCATGGTTCCCACGTCGTCGGTGGTAACGCTCGAGCCTGCGTCAGGTTCGTTGGGAGCTCCAGCATCGGCCGGAGATGCGCTTCCCCCACATTGCGCCGCGCACATCGAATCGGCGATGGCGATGCAAGTATCATCGTACTCCACGTCACAGCAGAAGGAATCGACCTCGCACACGCATTCGGCAACCTCAGCGTCCGCGCAGCCACCGGCCGCCGACGTCTCACAGCACGACTGCCCGTCGGAGGGAAGCTCACACGAGGCGCCGCATGAGGCCGCCGCAAGGTTGGCGCAGTTCTCGTCGAACGAGGTAGTGCAGCACATGGGATCGAGATCACATACGCAGGCTTCCACCGCTGACACGGTGCACCCTGGTTCATCCGTTGCTTCGCAGCAGTCACTGGTCGGCTCCGTCACCTCGCACTGTAAGCCACACTCGGTTTCCGCCTGACGGATGCACACTTCGTCGAAGCCAGACGCACAGCACTGGGGATCGGCCGCGCAGGCACAGGCTTGGATCTCCGGTTGCTGACATCCGGGCGCGTCAGTCACTTCGCAACAGTCGCCTTGGCCCTCACATTGCGCTTGGCACTCGGTCAGACCCAGGCTGACGCACGCTTCGTCATACCCGTACTCACAGCAGTACGGGTCGATCTCACACACGCAACTCGTCACCGCATCGTCGACGCAACCGGGGAACGGGCTTGCCTCGCAGCAGTTGCTGCGCAAGTCATCCACGTCCTCGACGATGTCGACGGTGTACGGGTTGGTTCGTCCGTCAAAAGAATACACCAGTAAGATGTAGCTGCCGCCGTTCGACGTCGCGACCAACGTCTCATCGTCCGTCACGCTGGAGCCGTCGCTCACGTAGAACCCCTCTTCGTCGAAAAGGATCGCGTCGATGTCGCCTTGGGCATGAGAGAACGCAATGTTGACGGCGAATGGTTCTCCCTCGGGCACTGGAGCCGCGAAACGATACCAGTCTTCGTTATACCCGCAGGCGATCGCACTGATTGGTTCATCGGTAGCGATGGACGCAGCTTGCTCGAACGTGTCGTTGGGTTCGAAAGCATCGCTGCAGCTTCCGTCCACCTCTTCGACTTCAATGCCGATCGATATCACGCCCGGTTGCATGTCCACCACGCCTTCACCAACCATGAAGCGGAAGCTCACGAACGCCGTGCCGAACGGATGCACTTCAGCGAAGGCCGGGTTTTCCGACACCAAGGCGTACTCCAACTCCGTCCCACCGTCGACCTCACCTGAGGTGTCGGGAACGCCAGCGTCGATGATGGGGCTATCAGTCGTGCTCGTGACGTCGGTAGTGACCGGCACGTCCGTCGAGTCGTCGGGGTCCGGAGGGGGAACAACCGTCGGAGCGGTCGGTGGGCGCACCACAATTTCAGTAATGGAAACGGCGACACCTGGCAGCCTCGGATCCGACGCCTGGATTCTCCCCTCCGCTTGCTCGCGCCCATTGAGTCCCACCCGCCCGTCGGGGGTGATGAACAGACTGCTTCTCAGCGCGGGATTGCGTTTGGCCAATCTTCCGTAGTCGGAGAAACTGCCCCCGCTCTCATCGATGCGCTCCAACCGGTAGCCGGGATTGAGGAACACGGAGTACGTGTCTGCCGGTACCTGCACTTCGATGCTCGGCAAGTCCGGATTGGTCTCGGTGGAAACGGTGGTATAATACCCCGTCGATTCGCCGAGGATGGAGAACACCCCATCTCGGAGGCGATACACGTTGCCTGAGCGTGCCGTGCCCGTAAGAGCGAGACCCAGCGATCCCATGGTCTGCGGCGTTGGATCCTGAACCTGCTCTGGCTCGCGATCCGAGCCACAGCTGAGTGTGGCCGTTGATACGAAGGCGTACAAAGCTACTTTTGTAAACCCGCGACAAAGTCGCACGTAACCCTTCTTCATGTTCGTTCCCCTCGAATGTGTGATTGGCCAGTCCCAGCAGGACAACCCCGGGGGACATGCTCCAATGGGCTCCCGACTAGGAGCTTGGCGTCCCTCGTGTCACAGTTCCAGTGGCGGAGCAAGAGGGGCCACAGGGACGGCTCCAAATTAGTCGCAGTGGTGCTCTCGCTTTGGCTTGGCCGCGTCAAAGCAACGTGCTTCCTAAGCCCGCAGTGTGGCACACCCGTTCACGACTGCGCTTAACCTGCTGGCAACGCTCTGATGAGTCGCGCCCAAGCATCAACGCGGCCCGCCGGTGGTGAAGGAGAAACAGTCTCGAACACTCACCAACCCCGGCCGGGGCGAGCGTTCGCGCCCCGGATGAAGATTTGCCTGTCACCATAGTGTGGTGCCCCCCATTCTGCCTTCTAGAAGCGGGTGCCGTTCCGTTCGGAGGTATTCGCGTGGGCGAGGCGGGGCGCCGTTCCTGCCGCGTGATAATGTCCGACGCGGCAGACGCGGAGTACCGGAACCCCGAACAGCCGATGCCGTGCCATCTTCCAAAGAGTCAGCATGATCCGCTACCGAACTCGTTCCTTGGTTCTGCTCGTCTGGGTCGGCGCGAGCTGTGTCACCGTCGGTTGCGGCTCCGATGAGGATCCGGAAGCAGGTTCTGAAACTCCCAGCGATGCCACCGGCACGCCCTCCGGCTCCGCGTCGAACGCTACCGATGAGGCGCCCAACGTTAACCCAACCAGCGTCGTTTCTCCAGGTTCGCTGACACCCGGCGGCGCGCCGTCCGACGGGACCCACGACGTCACCGTCACGCCCGACACGCAGGGTAGCGTGCAGCCCGTCGGTCCTGGGATAACGGACGAGGAGGGCACCGGAGCACCGGACGCGGGGGCCGGGGGTGGCGTCACTGGAGAGACACGGGAAGCCGGCGGAATGCCCTCCGGCGAAGCGAGCGACCACCAGGACGGCGGGAGCGGCGAAGGTACCGATCCGAGTGCCGAGCTGTACGATCCAGAGCACGTGCCGCGCTTCGACATCGAGTTGCCGGCGTCGTCCATCGCTGCTTTGAACGAGACCTCGGATGAGTACGCCCCAGGCACGCTGCGCTACGGCGACGAAGTCGTGTCTGAGATTGGCGTGCGCATCAAAGGCGAAGGCAGTTGGCGGAGCCTTGACGAAAAGACCGCCTTCAAACTGAAGTTCGACAAGTTCGTTCCCCAGCAAGCGTTCCGCGGCTTGCGCCGCATGAGCTTCAACAACATGGTGGAAGACCCGTCGTTCATCGCCGAACGCCTTGCCTACCACGTCTTCCGCGCCGCAGATTTACCCGCACCTCGCTGCAACAGTGCCTTGGTATACGTCAACGACGAGTTCTATGGCGTGTATGCGAACGTCGAGACGGAAGACAAGACGTTCCTACGGCGTTGGTTCGCCAGTGATGACGGCAATCTGTACGAGGAAGGGCAAGTCGATTTCCTCCCTGGTGCCGAGCAGGACTTCGATCTGGAAACGAACGAGACACAGAACGACCGCACCGATTTGGCGAACCTGATCGAGGTGTTTCAGGCGTCGGAACCTGCAACGTACTTAGCGGATCTGGGACAAGCACTCGACACGGACCACTTCTTGCGCTTCACGGCTGCTGAAGCCGCGGTCAATCAGTGGGACATGTACGCGTACACCGTGTTCTACCCCAACAACTTCCGCATCTATCACGACCCGACGACACAGCGCTTCGTGTTCTTACCTTGGGGCATGGACCTGTCGATGAAGCCGTTTCGAGATTCGCAAACGCCCCACATGCCCGTTCTCGGGCTTGCCCGACGCGGAGACAACCCCAGAGGGCCTATCACGGCCGGTCTGATGTTTCAGCGCTGCCTCGAAAGCACCAGCTGTCAGGCAAGCTACGTCGCAGCGGTGCGTCAGATGGTCACTCTTTATGCCAATCTCGACCTGGAAGCGTTGGCCGAGCGCTACTACACCCAACTGCTGCCGCACATCGAAGTCGATCCGCGCAACGAGTACACGCTGCAGCAGGTCGAGCAGCACTATCAATCGGTGCTACAAACCATTCGCGAGCGTCCGGCAGCCATGCTCGCTGATCTGGAGTAGAACGAC
>CAZNZA010000243.1:0-5335 GCA_964577325.1 uncultured Polyangiaceae bacterium | reverse complement strand
CGTTCGTAAATCCCCGGCAAGTAGATCTCGCTGTCAGCCGGGCTACGCTCGGCGGCGCCGAGATCGGGCAAGATGTCGTTTTCGTCGAAGAACAACAGCTCCACGCGGCGGTTGCTTTGGGACTCGTAGTTGTCCGTGCCGACCGCGTCGATGGGGTGGTGCTCGCTGAAGCCGAGGGCTTTGCGCTCCTCGTCTAGCCACTTGATCTTTTCTCGGAGCGCAGCCACCTCCTTTACCCTGACGCCGAGTTCGCGGGCGATCGCGAACTGCAGCACGTCGAACAACGCTCCCCAGTTGTTGGGACCCATGCTGCCCGTGAGCTCGAGGTCGGGCGTGTGCGTGGCTTGGAAGTAGTCCTTGAAGTAGTTGAACTCACCTTCGAACGTGTGCACGGGCGTCCATAGGTTGTCCTTGTCGTCGATCGGGCCCGGATCGCACGTGAACACGTCGGGATAGGCGGTCACACACCAGTGCAGCATCTGCTTGATGTCGCTCTTGCGGTGGCGCGCGTGAGCGAGCTTCTTGTACGATTCGCGGTCGCCGGTGAGAATGGCAAGCGCCATCTGCGCCCGCTCGTGGCTCAGTACCTGGTTGTCCTCCGTCGTGTCGACGCTGTCGGTATGACCGGCGATGAAAAGCTTGAAGTGGGGACGCTCCTCGCACAGGCGAATCGCAGCGGCAAAGGTGCACACGCCGGAAACGGCGGGGTGTTCGGTGGACGCCGAAGGCGCTTCGCCCTCCGGCATGATGAGACAGCTATTGGTCCGGCACAGCACGTCCGGCACTTCCAACAGGTACAAGCGCTTTGCCGGTTGGGTTGCCTCGCTGCTACTGCCGCCGGCATCATCATCACCGCTGCCATCGCTCGTCGCGCCGTCGACGCTGCCAGCATCTCCCCCGGCGAACCAGTCTGGTGTGCCGGTGATCTGAACTTCCCACTGTCCCTCCTCCGGAACCCTGGCTAAGCGAAACGCCCCCTTGGCGTTGGTGACTCCGCCCAACTCGGCACCGGAAGGAGCACTGAACGCGAGTTCCAGCTCGGGGATGGGCAGACCGTCCTCATCGACGAAGGTGACACCAAGAGAGGGCACCGGTGGCAGATTCACTTTTGGCCGCAAGGAGAGCTCTAGCAATCTTGCGGTCGCCTCCCCTTCTGCCCGGATGCCGTCGATGCGAACGGCCCCGTTGGCGCTCGTAGCGCGCTCCACGCGGCGGCCGTCGGGGGTGCCGACAGCGACGCGGTGAGCCGGCAGCACGTTGCCATCTATGTCCTGATACTGCACCGCAACGTAGTGGACTTTGTTTTCGTTGGTCGCGGCATCGCCTTGGCTGCTACCGCCAGCGACGACCCCTTTGCGTTTACCTTCGTCGTCCTCGGCTGCAGCAGCCTTGGGTTGTCCGGACTTGGCCACCGACTGCAGCTCGGTGACTACTTTCCAGGTTCCCGTCTTGGCCACCAGCGGGTCCGGAACCCCAGTCGAGGGATTGGTGGCGGGAATTACCGCGGCCACAAACGTACCCGACGTCGCTACCGTCGCCACGGGCAGCTTCATGTCCTTGTAGACCTGGCTCATCGTGGCCGGGTTGACCACCAGCGTAGCGCTGACGACGCTCCCCGGCGCGTCGAAGCCGGGAGAGGTGTACATCTTGCCCGCCGCCGAAAGCCCAGCGGTCAATATTTCGCTCTCCCAAATCGCGAACTTCCCTTTGGCCTTGATCCGGTGTCCGGGCAACGCCGTCACCTTGAGTCTCACCGGCACCACCCATGACCACGGCGGATCTGGCGTCAGCTCGATTTCATCGCCGTCGACTAAAAGTGCGTCCATACCCCTGCGTCCATCACCAACTGCGCCGCGACCCTAGCGGGCCAAGTCAAGCGCGGCAATAGGCAAGGGTGGAGAGAAAGTGGCGGGACACGCGTGATGCGCCTTGCCGACCACCTTCGAGCTCCTTTTGCGAGTGCAAGAGCTCACGAGCTTCCGCTAGAACTGCGCGCCAACGCCGAGGGTGACGCCCCAGGGTGTGCGGTTCGCTTCGCCGAAGCCGGCTGGTCCGTCCAGGTTTACGGCGAGTTCGCCGCGCGTCCACCAGCCGCGTCGTTCGTACCGGAGCGCGGTCGCGGCGGACAGTTGGGCGTAGTCCCCGTCGCGCATGGGTACGCTTTGGGTGTAGCTGTGTAGGACAAGCTCGGGAAACCACGACCCCGCCTGCCACACGCCGCGCACCGTGCTGTCCAAGGCCACTCGGCTCGGTCGCCGATTAACAGAAAGTAGAACACCCGGTTGCGCTTCGAGCCTGAGCCGGAAGCGGGGCAGCAGACGTGCCTCGACGCTGACGGGCACCACGACGGGAACGGCGTTGTTCGACCAAAGCCAAGGACCTTGGGTGCCGCGCGCCTCGAGGGCGACCCGGTCGGCGAAGGCTGCCGCGGAGTTGGCGTCCAAGCCCCCCGGCGTGGTCACGAGCGGTGGCGCCACGCCGATGCCCAATTCGAGCGTGTAACGGGCGTCCTCGAGCAGGGTCAGGTGGGCGGCGAGCAATGGGTTACCGAGCCGCGTGCTCGTCCGTCGCTCGCGGCCGCTCGGGCGGAAGCTCGTGAAGCCAAGGGTAGCGTCGAGGGTGAGCACGACGCGCGACCCCAGGCGCAGACTGGCAGCTAGCGTCTCACCAACGTGCGTGGCGGTCACATCATCGGTAGCTGGCGCGAAACTCGCGGTCGTAGCAAGCTCCACTGAGCCCGTATCCTCGAGCGTGAGCCGATGGCTTGCCGCACCCCGACCGTGAGCCTCTCCGGCTGCCAGAGCAGCTATCATCAGGCACGATAGCCACTGAACGCGCCTCATCGCCGCACGAACTTTCTCACGCTGCGCCCTGAGAGGTCCGCCACGTACACGCTGCCGTCAGCACCCACGGCCAGACCGTGCGGCGACTCTAGCTCCGCAGCTTCATGACCAAACACACTGAGGATGTTGCCTTCGGTGTCGAGCTCGACGATTCGGCGCGGTGCGCCGCCAGGGGTTTGGTTGCCACCGTCCGCCACGTACACGTGGCCACTAGGACCAATAGCGACCGCCCACGGATGGCCGAGCTCCGGTGAGTGCCAGGCAGCCACGAAACGCCCGTCGGCTTCGAAGACCTGTACGCGCGCGTTGTCCCGGTCGGCTACATACACTCGCCCGTCCGCGTCGATGGCGATACCGTGGGGCACTTCGAATTGGCCGCGCCCCAGGCCGCGTTCGCCGAAGCTACCGAGCCAACACCCGTCGGAGTCGAAGCGTACGATGCGGCCGTGATCGTAGCCGTCCGCGACGTAGATATCGCCGCTCGGAGAGAACGCAACCGCCGTGGGTCGCGCGAAATCATCCGGCTCCTCGCCGCAACCGAGCGCGCCAAACGCCATCCACAGCCACGCTTTGCCGCTACCCCTCATTCGGCGCATGCCGCCCCGTTTCCGAGCACGAGCTCGATGGTACCGTCGTCGCTCAAACGCACGATCCGATCGGAATCGGAATCGGTAACCCACAGACGGCCCTCTGCATCGAAACTGAGTCCATGCGGGTAGCGGAAGAGACCGGCTCCGAGCGTGTCGAGCAGGTCACCGCTCTCGGCATCCAGCACGAAGATCGTGGGCTCGGCGATCGGCTCCGCGTTGGGGCTCGGGTGTCCGGCGTCATGAGACACGAACACTCGACCGTCGGGGTGCACCGCCACCGCCAACACGCGCCCAAAGCTGACGCCGGATGGCAGTCTCGGCCAGTCCGGCACGGCTTCGTGACTGGATTCGGAAAGGAGAACAGCGGGCGCCTCCTCGGCACATCCCACCAGACTAACGGCACCAACCACCAAAAGAGAACACTGCATCAGAGACATGTGGGCGCGCGACCTTAACAGCATCCCAGCCGAGCGCAATCACAGAAGTCAGTGTCTGCAGACGCGGACGAAGCCTCACACAGGCTCCCCCATCTCAGCCTGCCACAACCCCTCGTACACGAGCACACGACCGTAAGGATCGGTATCCAAACGTGCCGTGAAAGGCTCGCCGTCAATCATAGCGCTATAGTGGAAGGTGCAAGGACCGCTGCGTGTGTACGATTGCGACAACGGCTCGAGGCGCAGCTCGGGGAAACGTAACCACGCGCTGCGCACCGGTGCGGTTTGTCCGACCTGAAGCCCGAGACGCCGGATGGGCAACGTGTTGGTCGCTGGCGTAAACCCGAGGTCGACGTCGATGCATCCGGCGAAGCTCGGCACAGGATGTCCGTTGCTCGACCAGTCTCCGTTGGCGTCGACGGTTAGCTCCAGATGGACAGGTGCCCCGGCTGCCGTCCCCTCGACCAGTGCCGAGCGAGTGTGCCAGTCGGGACGACACTCGACGCAATAGGTCAGCTCAAAGGCGAACCCCTCTTCTCGTACGCTCAATTCACCTTTAACCGTCCATCCTTGAACGCTGCGCACGATGCTGGCCGTCTCTTTCCCTGGCACATCGGTACGCCGCCAGCGCATCGTGCAGGTCTGCGGAAGCGCACGTAGATTCATGGTTCGTGGGAGTGAGCGCGCCAGAGACGGGTATCATGAAAACGGCCGGTTGCGGTGCAGCGCGGAACGCCCCGAGGCATTCGACCCCGGCGTAGTTGGCCACCCGGTAGGCTGTTCAAGCGACCCGCCCTGCTGTACACTGAGGCGCTCATGGCGGGGCCCGAGGTAAAAGGGAGCAGCATCTTCACCTATTTGGAAGCGCTGAAGGAACTGCGAGGCGATGCAGCCGTTAAAGCGACGCTAGCGGAGTTGCGCGAGCCATTGAGCCAACAGCTTCAGTTCGGTGCCATTTCACGCGTGGGCTGGTATCCCGTCGAAGCTTACACAGAACTCCATAACGCGACCCACCGCGCGTTGAAGGGCGGCGAGCCCTTAGCCAGGGACATCGGTCGCAAGTCGACCGAGCTCGATACGCAAGGCTTGTTGCGCTTCCTGTTGGGTATTTCATCGACCGACTTGCTGCTTCGCCATGCGCCCCGGGTCTGGGCCACGTACTGGCGCAACATTCCGCTCCAAACAGAGCAACGGGAGCCGGGCCGCTGCGTCATCCGGCTCGAAGACATGGTGGGCGCCAGCGACCTCGTTTTTGCCGACATCGAAGGCGGAATCGAAATGCTGCTTTCGCTGACCAACGCCCAAGAGGTATTGGTGAGACGCCGTAAACCCAACGTCCAATGGAGTGCCGCGTATATCGTGACTTGGCGAGTCCAATAGAGCCCTACTTCATCAACTGACGCAAGGCGCGGTCGCGGAAGGCCTCGGTGGCGGCTCGCCGATGCGCCAGCACCTGAGGGGCCAG
>CAZNZA010000242.1:0-5395 GCA_964577325.1 uncultured Polyangiaceae bacterium | reverse complement strand
GGCTCAACACAATCTTCAAGACTTGTTCCCGGCCCTCCACCGGGATCTCCGTTTGCGTCGCAAGCGTCGGGGTAGACTGCACAGATCAGCTTATCGGCGTCCGGTGGGGGAGGATTGCGTCGCCGCAGGGGCTGCTCGCAAATGAATCCCTCCGCGCTTGCACAGTCTTGACTGGTCCAATAGCCGTCGGTGCCGAGCGCCCCACAAGCAGCCGAGACCGGCGACGCAGGCCCCCAGCGGGTAAATGCGTTCTGTATGGCTGCGCCTGCAACCTCTCCAGTCCATAAGCCGCGACCCTGCCTGCTTCCGGGGCTTACCCAGTGCCACTCGCCATCGCCATCGATGTCATGCCCCCCAAGCCATGCTGCCGCTCCCGTAAACTGCCGGCGGAGCCATTCCCCCTCCAAAAAGTCGTCGATGCGAACCAGCTGGCGGCCGGGTTCATTGTTGCAGAACAACTCTGCTTCAGCCCAACCGACGGGGCCTGAGCAAAACCAATAGTGGCTCTCCCCATACCCCTTTTCAACACAATCGCCTTCCCCGCCCGGATGGCTATCAAGCGTGGGCTGACCTGTGCCCTGGGGGCTTTCGCAGCGCCCCGCCCCATCGCAGATGCCTTCGCTATCGGGACGACCACTCAAGGCCTCAGGCACACACCGCTTGCCAGCTGCGGCAAGCACCGCAGAGCCTACACATCCGCACGAGCCGAGCAGCGCATTGCGCGGGTCGGCTGGGCACTGATCAATACAGTCCGGGGTGCCATCGCCGTCAGTGTCGGTCTCCGATAGACCGGCGCCACACAGCCCACGTGTTGACTTGTCGGGGTTCAGCGGCGCCCCGTCTTGCTTGTCCGGCACTCCGTCGCCGTCTTTGTCCGAAGGCGCGCCCGGTAGCAGGTCCCAGTCAAACGCTATGGGCGTTACCCAACAATCGGAGAAGACGTGAATTTCTCGTCCGTAAAAGCTTCCGCGGTGCTGTCCCGAGTTCGGCCTGCGCAATTCAATTTTTCCGTTGGGAGCAACGATGGTCCCGACAAAAGGAACCTCGAGCGGCACCTCGTTTGCTCCAAGCCATCCCACCAGCACCGTTCCTTCCCGGCCACCGACAGTGGTGATCGGACCGCGGTACGTCCAGGAATCCTTGATGTAGATCACCACCGGCCCTGCGGAGGTATCGGCGGAGACAAGACCGCTCGGCTCGATCGCGACGTCGTCAAAATAGTACACGCCGGAGGTGAGCCGGAACTCGGCGTTTTGCACTTTGAGCTGGTCGTAAGCTCCCGGCGCGACATCCACAACGCCGGTATACAGGGGTGCAAGCGCTTGCTTGACCGCGGGAAACTGAACAGACCAACTGTATGACGAGTGGGGTACGGCAGTTTCCGGTTCAATGACGCCACGCACCTTGGTGCTGCTGTCCTGTAAAGTGATCGACTCAGACTCGGAACGCGCAAAGCCATTGATCTCGGTTTGAGAGCCGAGCGTGATCGGGCCGTGGGCGTAGATGTCGCCATAAGCCAGCACACTCGAGCCAACCACGACACCGCCCGATCCAAAGGCTGCCAGCGCTGTCCGAGTCGCCACTGACGAAAGCTGAGCGCGCTCGTCCACTCGCAAGGACTCGCTGGCCGAGAACATGGTCGTCTCCCGCGCAGCGCCCGCAGGATACAGAACGGTGAATTGAACCGCCTCAGGGGCGGCCGGTGGAACATCACCCACTTGGCCCGCTCCAGCGAAGATAAGGTGGTCAATTAGAACCTGGTCCGGAGCTGTGCTTGGACCGTTGATCGTGAAGCGGATCTGCAAGTCCGCGTACTGACCCGTTAGCATTTGCACCACGTCCGCGGGCAACGTGAGACTTACCGTTTGGTAGGAGTTTGGTTGAATTCCTGATAGCGCGACGCCGCCTACATCACGCCAGGCGTTCATTCCGGCGGCGGGAGATTTCAGCTCTACCCGGATCTCGCCCCAGGCCGACGCTGTGGGCAGCAAGACGTCAAAAAACAAATTGCCGGTAATCGGGCCGAGGCTTGAAAGAGCAACGCTGTCAATCTGCGTCCATCCGGACAAAACGAACCCGAGTGCTTTGGCACCTGAACTCGCGCTTGATGACTCCTGAATCACTGCCTGGGACGAAGTCCAGTCCCCGACGGGCGCTTCGAAGCCTAGTATGCGCTCATCCGTCGCTGTGAGTGCCTGCCCCGATGCGTTGACCGTCGCTTCCCGCTCAGCTGGAACCCTCCGTGAGCACGCCACACTGACTGCGAGCAAGCCGACGAAACAGACCGTGAGTAGGAACCAGCGCCTCGCGACGCTCGCAGGTAGCTTCCAGAACATGACACTCTCCCTCGGGCACGACGCAAAAACGTCGTTAAGCAAGCGATGCATTCCCACCGCTCAGACTGAACGCGCCCGAATGAAGCACCCTCGTTGCTCGACGCGGACCCCAGCACGTGTACCAGGTTGACACGTAACCCACAACCCAACATCGCCACAGCGTGACGATTTTGGTCCCTTCGGACTATTGACCGAAGGACATAGTCAAAAGTTTCGCTCATGCAGCACGCCGTTGCCTCACCGTCGTCACCAAGCACCCGGCGCAAATCTCATGCAGGAAGCGTTTTAGGATTACAGCTTTGCCTAACCTCGCACACGCAGGTCGACGTGCCTCAGCAACGATTGCGGCTTTGATGGCGTCGTGCCTAACCTTCCACACGCGGGGCGATGCGTGTGCTTGCGTCTAGGCTAGCCGCACTGGCCGTTAGCAAACCTCGAAGTCGGAGGATCTGCGACTCCACCGGCGTCTGCCTAAGGTTATCGACGAATGCACTTCTTGAAGTCATCTCTGAGCTCACACATCTTCGGCTGCGCCGAGTACTTCATCAGATGAGCAATAGCGGCTGGTGTCTGGGCCCGCTAGGCTACGGATAGTGAAGCATTCACCCCGCGCTAGGCGTTGGAGGAAGCGGGTGCTGGCGACAGGCCTGTGGTGCTGCCCAGAGCGAAGCGGCTGCGTCCCCTACTTGCAGTATTGCGAACCCGAGCGAGTGCGAGAAAGCTTGTACGGAGCGGGGAGCCTGTAAAACCGCGACGCACAGTTCGAAGTGGGTGCATTGTCTTGCCTGTTGCACACGGTTATCGCTGTAAGTACGGGTTTGGTGAGTGTGCTGGGCCCCCTGCTGTCGTTCAAAACCGTCCGGTTCTCGCTATTACACCCTTATCTGGTGTGCCCTATAGGGCACCCAGACAGCTAAGATGAGCGCGAGGTCACGCGTGAGGGCCCGTGGTTGACGAGCCGTCAGGGCTTGCCCAACTGGGCACCGCTGTTCTCCAACGAAAGACTTTTTAGCCCTCTTATCCCGTGCGCGGCCCCGCTTGCGTATGGAAGCCGCAAAACATCGTGGTGCGCGCCATCGGACGCGGGTAGTCGTGGTGCCGCCCCGGGGGTTCCAAGAGATCATGCGCCAGTAGGGGGCCTTCGCCGCGGGCAGAACAGCAGAAGCCAATCGAAATCGTCCCTGGGGCTCACTACTGACGCGGTATACAGTTCTCGAAGTAAAAGTGGCCCTCGATCACTTCGCATTCCTCGCCAACTTCCCCGTCGGTAATGACTGGACAAGTGAAGGTGCCCCAAACGGACTCGACGCTCAACTGCATTGCGGAAAACAAACAGCGTTGTTCAGACGGCGCTCGCCACTGCGGTAACTGCTCGCTCTTGCCAAAGGTGACAGGCCCCTCGGAGACTGCCCCGCTGCCCAGCGCTGCCTGCGCAGAAAACAGCTCAGAGTCGGTACTGGACCTAGCGGACACACTCATTAGATAGGTGTAGGTCCCGTCGAACTCGATCCAATCACAGTTCACTTTAACCGTCCTGCCTTGCTCATCAAACGTCAGGTTCTCGCTCAGCGTGTCGTGCGCCGTTGCAGTCACCGGGTGGCCACCCTCGACCTCCGGGAAGTCGACCCAGGTGTCGCCTAAAGAACAGTCGCCCTTCGGCACGACGTGCATCGACACCGCACCGCGTGTGGGGCCCGTCTCAGCTGAGGTATCATCGTTGGTCTCGTCACTCGCTGAGTCAGCGTTCGTTGAGCTCGCTCCGGCCGTGTCGCTACTGTCCGACGTGTCTACGGTCTCGTCGCCAGTGGTCGGCTCCGTGGTGTCACCTGACGCGGTGGTTTCGTCAGCGGACGTGGGTGGGTCCGTACCGTCGCTTGCGTCGTCACCGCAGGCAGAGCCCACTGAAAAACTCACAGCAATAGCAATGCACGCCCACCCTCGCTTCCTCAACATGGGCCTTGGTTACCACAGTTTGGGGGGGCGAGCCCAGTCCTTAGGCAGCTCGCGCGGCAAATCACGCCGTCGGCTGGCGCACGCGATTGTCGCCACCGCAAGCAGGAGCCAAACTTCGCGAGACTACTGCCTGCCCGCGACGCGAAACCAAACGGCAGGCGACGCTTCTTCGTCGCCGCCTTAATCCGAACTCTGGCCTCGTTTGCTTGTCAGTCACGCTGATGAACGAACAATGGCCCGTTCTGACCGGGGCGGCTACGCTGCGAACAATGAAGGATGCTCCCTGCGCGAAGCATTGGTGGCAGCAGGTACTGGCGATAAGCCTGTGCGTAGCGGCCGCAATCGCGGTCCTCGTGGTGACGCCCGCATGTCGATGCGACTCGCCGTCGTTAGAGCAGGTGGCTCCGAGCCCGCTTCCATCGAGCGATCATTGGCACCCGGAGCGGAAGGCGGCTTGTCTTGAGGTCTCTGGCATAGATGGGCAGCGGCTCGGCGAATGCGCCTACGCACTAGAGTTGCGCGACCTCAAGCTATGCGGGAAGTGCTGCACGAAGCGTAGTGGCTGCGACTCTTATTGGAAATTTTACGAACGCGACCGTGTCTGTGAAGGCATGTGCGCTGAGCATCTTTGTCGCTCCGCGACATCAAAAGAACAATGCTCCAACTGTCTAGCTTGCTGCAAAAGTTATCGCTGCAAGTACGGGTTTGGTGAGTACGCTGGCACCCTGCTGTCGTTCAAGAACGTGCAGTTCTCGCTGGTACATCCTTATCCCGTGTGCCCGATAGCGCAACTAAACATGCCGCTCCCACCCTGCGTGCCCCCAATCGATGGACCCGCCTGCCAAGGGATGAAGCGTGCCACCGTCGGACTGACGCTCGCAGACGGTACGTTCGTGCCCTTACTGACCGGCAAAAATGAGCGAGAGGTAAGGTGTGAGGGCCCGTGGTCGACGAGCAGCGAGGGTTTACCCGACTGGGCGCCGATGTTCTCCAACGAAAGATTTTTCGGGCCATGTTACCCGGTGAGCTGTCCCGCCTGGGTATGGCAGCGGCAAAACATCGTGGTGCGCGCCATTGGACGCGGGTTCCTACTCGTCGTGCCGCCT
>CAZNZA010000241.1:4267-5405 GCA_964577325.1 uncultured Polyangiaceae bacterium | reverse complement strand
AACGTCACACCGATTGCCGCGCCGAAAGCGGCCCGCGGCGGACGCTGGGCAGCCGCGGCTTTGGTCGTCGTCGTGGGCGCCGGCGCCGGGGTGCTGATCCCGCGCCCGGGTGGCGATGGAACCAGCGACTGGCGCGGCTCCTTGCAGCAGTTGAGTCAGCGCGCCCAAGGGCAGGTCGCGCAATTCAAAGCACGCTTCACCGGCTCCGACTCGCGCACGGGGTCGCCGGCGGGTGAACTCCGAACGAGCCCTGCCGCCGCCGCCATCGTGGCCCAGGATGGCTTGCTCCCTCCGGAGACCGAAAGCTCTTGCCCCCAAGGCAGCGTATGGATCGCCGCCGGCAGCTTCACGATGGGTCAACGTGGCGACCATCCGTTGTTGTCTCACTCCGAACCGGAACATCCCGTGAAGCTGTCCAAAGGCTTCTGCATCGACAAGTTCGAGGTGTCCGTCGATCAATACAACACGTGTGTGAGCAAGCAGCAGTGCGCCCCCGCCAGTAGCCGCGCGCACTGGGAGCAAGGCTCGACACCAGAAGCGACCTGGAAGGCGGCTCTCGAACGCCACAGCGAACAATGCAACGCGGGCACGACGGGTCGCTGGAACCATCCCATCAACTGTGTGTCATGGTCCCAAGCCAACGCCTACTGTGAAGCGCGCGGGGCACGCCTGCCGACGGAAGCAGAATGGGAGTTTGCTGCCCGCGGCAGTAGCGGCCGCATGTTTCCTTGGGGCGACGATCCGCCAGCGGCGGAGTTCGTGAACGGATGCGGCACCGAATGCGAAGTGTGGCACCAAACGGTGGGACTCGGCTCGGCCATCGATCGCGCGTTGCACCCCGCTGACGACGGCTTCCAAGGCACCGCGCCGGTCGGTTCGTTTCCCGCTGGGCAAACGCCGCTCGGGGTGCACGATCTGGCGGGCAACGTGGCTGAGTGGACAGCAAGCGACTTGTATTCCTACACCACACCCAGCAACCAGGCTGCGACCCAAGCCGAAGCCCACACCGTTCGCGGCGGGGCCTTCGATAGCCACAGTCTGTGGGGGCTCTCGGGTGCTGCTCGCGTCGAAGTCGCCAACGCAACGTTGAGTCACGGCATTGGCTTCCGTTGTGTGACGGATCCGGTCGAGCGCTGAG
>CAZNZA010000241.1:0-4167 GCA_964577325.1 uncultured Polyangiaceae bacterium | reverse complement strand
GGTTTGGTCAGCCGTTGGCGCGTCCGACCTGATCGTGCCAGCGTAACATCTCGAGGGTGCCTACTTCGCGCAGCCATGGCTGATCGTGCGGGCCAGGGATGACGTCGAGCTCGTGCTTCACGGCGCGCGTGGTCAGTTCCTTGGAGAGCTGCTGGTTGGCTTCCAAAAATGGATCCCGGGTGGAGCTCGAGATGCGCAGCGGCACGCGCGGCGATGCCGCCGCTAGCCGCTCGGCATACTTGGGGGCGCGCCAAGCACCGATCGCACACTGTACGGTACCGAGCGCAGCGAAGCGCTGGGGCTGCCTCGAAAACACTTCGAGCGCTACGTAACCACCGAGCGAACAGCCATCCAGCTGCACGCTTTTGGTGGCTCCTGGATAACGGCGCTCGACCTCTGGCAACAACACCTGCAGCAACCACGTGGTGTAGTCGTCGAACAGCTTATTGCGGTCGGCAACCTGCGCCGGGTTGGGAGTTTGCGGGCACACCAGGACGAAACCCCGATACGGGTGTTGCACCAGGCTGCGGTTGACGTCGAGCAAGCGCTCGGCCGTCCAGTAGCTTGGCTTGTCGTGGATGGCAACGACCGGTGGCTTGCGTAAACGGGCGTCCGCCGTAACCAGCCCGTACAGCTCCGACCAAGCCTTCAAAGCCAAAGCTCGGCTTTTCGTTTCACCAAGCCCGTGCAGGAGCAGCAGCGTGCGCGGGGGCACGGAACCGCCGCCTGCCGATGCGCGCGGCGCCAGCACACGCGCCACCTGAGCGACGCGAGCATTGCCGTCGAGTTCGAGATCGAGGGCGCTGAGCGCCGACATGGCATCCGGTGCGGCAGCCTTGCCCCACGCTTGCTGAACTGTGGGTAAAACAGGCGAAACCAGAGCGGCAAGACCGCCCCGAAGCCAGCTTCTGCGCGTCACACCAGACGTCGGGCTGAGTGTTTTGTCCGGTCTTTTGTCGGTGCTGCGCATCTGACGTATATTAGCCGGCACTTCTGATGAAACCAACTTTGAAGGCTTTGCTTCCCCTGTATTCGCTCTCGCTCTGGCTTGCGGCCTGTAGCAGCACCGAACCGGATCCCCTGGCCCGCGTCAGCGGCTTTTGCGACGCGTGGGGAGAAGAAGTGTGCACGGAACGCATCGTCGAGTTGTGCGCGGCTTCGTCGACCGAGCAATGTCAGGTAACCCAGGCCGAGTCCTGCGTCGATCAACTTTCGAAGGGCTCCTACCGCGGCACGGGCGCGAAAGAATGCTTGGCGTTCATTAACGACATCTATCGCGACAGCGCCATCAGTCGCGAAGAGCGCGAAGCCTTGATCAACTTCGGCCCTCCTTGTGACGGCTTGTTGTCGGGCGAAGGACGCGGCGGCGATGAATGCGCGGAGAACAAGGACTGTGCGACGGCCGACGGTTTCGAGTGCATCCGGCGTTTGCCCGACGAGGATCGGCACTGCCACATCCCGGAAGTCGTGCAGGGCGGTGGTCGTTGCCGAGACGAAGCGTCGATGTGCGTCGAAGGCCAGTACTGCAACGGCAGCAACTGTATCGCGATGGCCACTGAAGGCGACGAGTGCAGCGCATCGGTGCCGTGTGAATCTAGCGCACGCTGCGTGATCGCCGACGAGGCGACGGTGGGTGAATGCGAGCCGCGAGCCAAGAACGGTAGCGATTGCGTGAGAGACAGCGACTGCGCTTCCAACATGTGCGACCGCAACGCGGATGAAGCCGAGGGCTTCTGTGTCACGTACATTGGCCTCGACGTGCGCTCCGACCTGTGTGCTCGTTTTCGCTAACGCGAACCACTTGCAGGACAGTGAGCCGCTGCTGCTCGCCCTTTCAGCCCTGACCCCTCGCCGACGCGCGCATTACAGTAAACAAGAACTCGAAGCGCTGCTTTGGCCCGGGGTCCTAGACTGAACGCGGCAAAAGGCAATGTCCGCAGTTGACCCACACCTTTGCCCGACACACTGTGGCAGGCCGCACTCGCAAAGGACCGTGAATTGGCGAACAAGAAGAGCCGTAGGCCCGACAACAGGGCCGAAGTGATAGAGACCGAAGGCATCGCCAAGGACGAAGAGGTCAACGACTCCCCGGCCCCCGCTCGACGTGTGCCAAAAAGGAAAAAGAAGGGCAGCGTCGAAGCGAGTGAGGTGGTCGAGGCTGAGGTCATCGAGGGCGACACAGACCTCGACGCCGATGACGACATCGATGACGATGCCGACGCTGACGAGGATAGCGACGACGACCGCGACTTCGACGACGACCTCGAACCCGAGCCCGACGAAGTGGAGGATGCCGAGGAAGACGCCAGCCTGAGCGCCATGCCCCGTGCGCTCGTGCGGGCCGCGTCTCCCATCGCTTCGGCGGGCGCGCTGTCGATCAACGATCCTTTAGCGGCCTACATGCGGGAAGTGCAACGTCACCCGCTGCTCACCCGCGACGAAGAACATCAGCTGGCGGTCTTGTATCACGAAACGGGAGATGTCGACGCAGCCAAGAAGCTGGTCACCTCCAACCTGCGCCTGGTCGTCAAAATCGCATACGAGTACAAACGCGCTTACCGCAACATGATGGACCTGGTGCAAGAAGGCAACATCGGCCTGATGCAGGCGGTGAAGCGCTTCGACCCGCATCGCGGCGTCAAGTTATCCAGCTATTCAGCGTGGTGGATCCGCGCGTACATCCTGCGTTTCATCCTCAACAATTGGCGATTGGTCAAGCTCGGCACCACCCAGGCGCAACGCAAGTTGTTCTTCAACCTCAACAAAGAGCGCGCACGCTTGGCAGCCATGGGTATCGAACCCACCCACGAGGAGATAGCCAAGCGCTTGGACGTCGACGAAAAGGAGGTCCGCAACATGGACCTGAGGTTGAGCGCGGGTGACTCGTCTTTGGACGTGCCCGTCGGCGAAAGCGACGGCACCACGTCGCGCCTCGACTTGTTGCGCGCGACCGGCGACGGCCCTGAGGTTCAGGTGGGCCACGAGCAACTGCTCTCGATGTTGCGCGAGCAACTCGATACCTTTCGTCACACGTTGAGTGGCAAAGACTTGGTCATTTTCGAGCGTCGTATGATCGCCGAAGACCCCGTGACGCTGCAGGAGCTGGGCGACGAGTTCGGCGTCTCACGCGAGCGGGTGCGTCAGCTCGAGGCGCGCATTTCCGGCCGTTTGCGCGAGTTCTTGCACGAGTGTCTAGGCGACGCCATCGACGTCAAGAGCGTCGGTTGAGGCGCGCGTGCACCACGCCGACGCTGAGGGCACGAACATGACGACGTCGGGCTGTCTGTACGTGGTGGCCACGCCGATAGGTAACCTGTCAGACATCACGCTGCGCGCCATCGAGGTGCTCAAAGCGGTCTCGGTGGTGGTGGCCGAAGACACCCGGCGTAGCCGCGCCCTCTTGTCTCACCTTGGGATCAGCGGCAAGCCCGTGCGCTGCATCGACGCTCACGCAACGCCGGGACAGATCGAAGCCATCGTCGACCTGGTCAAAGAGGGACAATCGGTCGCGGTGCTCACCGACGCGGGCACCCCCTCCGTCAGTGATCCCGGCAGTCAGCTCGTGCGCGCGTGTCACCAAGCAGCGGTGCAAGTCACGCCGTTGCCCGGTGCGAGTGCCGTCACTACTGCCATTGCCGGCAGCGGACTCGTTGACCAAGGCTTTTGGTTCGTTGGCTTCCTTCCGCGGAAAGGCCCGAAACGGCGCGCTCTGATCGATCGGATCGCGGCCTGCCCCGACGCCGTGGTGCTATTCGAGGCCCCGCCCCGGGCTGCGCAAACCTTCAGCGATCTCGCCGAGCGCCAACCGGACCGACTGTTGTGCGTGGCGCGCGAGCTAACCAAACACTTCGAAGAGTTCGCAACGGCGCCCGTGCGCGAGTGGGCGGCCGAAGCGCGAGAGTTGCGCGGCGAGCTTACATTCGTGTTGGCGCCCAAACGTGATGCAGCGGACCAAGAGTTGCTCGGAGCCGACCAAAGCGAAGTGTTGGCGCGCGAGCTCTTGGCCGCCGGTCACAGCGCCCGCGACGCTTCCGTCGAGCTCAGCGCACTCAGCGGCTTATCTAAACGCGACGCGTATCAACTGGTGTTGAAAGTCCAGCACCCGGCGGAAGGCGACTGATTTTTGGGATGGGCCCAGCTTTCCTTCGTCAGCGCGCAGCTCCCGCC
>CAZNZA010000240.1:3991-5465 GCA_964577325.1 uncultured Polyangiaceae bacterium | reverse complement strand
GGTCGACGTCTGGTTTGAAGTGTCCGTCGCCGCGCTACTGGTCATTTGGGCATTCGTCCGCATGGTGCTGCGGGATCGGGAGGAGTTGTCGTCGTGAGTCAAACGATCCGTACGACCCGGGCCGCGTTGGCTAAAGGGCTCACGTTAGCGACTGGTAAGTGGCACCGCGTACAGCTGGTGCCCGACATCGAGTGTTTGCGCCTCCTGGGCTTGTTTTTTGACACCAACAAGGCCTTCATCCTGCCCGCAACGCTCGAGGTGCTCGAGCAGGTGCCGAAGCAGCTCGCAAGACATCCAGACGGCGAGATCATGATCTATGGTCACACCGATACGTCTGGCGAAGCGAGCAGCAACGACCCGTTGAGCACCCGACGCGCAGAGATGGTGCGCGCGTACTTGAGAAGGGATGTGGACGCTTGGCTAGCGATGTATGACGCTTCCGTTCCGGAGAAGCAACGGTGGGGGGCTCACGAAGACTTCCTGATGGTGGCGCAGATGCGCGGGTTCGCCTGGCGCCCTAGCGGGCTGACGCCCATACGTTGGTACCAAC
Source organism: uncultured Polyangiaceae bacterium (assembly GCA_964577325.1). Taxonomy (GTDB): domain Bacteria; phylum Myxococcota_A; class Polyangia; order Polyangiales; family Polyangiaceae; genus SZUA-265. Next base: position 4,915 of record CAZNZA010000240.1, on the reverse strand, counting down.
AGCAGAAGGATGGGGAACTTGCTGTCGATGGTATTGCCGGAGCCAAGACGCGCCGCTTGTTGATCGCCGACTACATGGCGTTGAGAGAGGCCAACGTGCCGGAGTCGGTGTCGATTGCCGCCGTGGGTTGTGGTGAGCGCTTTCCGTTGGACGATTCCGGGCTAGCTATCCAATCCAACCCCCATTCAAACAAGCGCGACGCGTTGGACCGTCGAGTCGAGCTGTTCTTCTTCAATCCGATAGCGGAAGCACCACCACCGAAGACGCCCAGTGCTTACCCCGCGTGGCTTGCGCGTTCGACTGCGTTGCAAGTCGCCAATGGTGGTACCGCGAGCCGTGTCCTGCGTTTGCGCTTGCTCGAGGCCGGAGCCGCGCTGGCTAGCAAGGAGTATCTGATATCCAGCGGCGGCAAGGTGATCGCCGGCGGGATGTTGAGTGCGGATGGCCTGGTCGAAGCGGTCATCACCGGCGGTGACCAAGAGGTGGTTGTAGAAGTCCCGGATGCCGGCTGGCGGCAAACGCTCGTGATTTTGCCTTCAACGACGTTTCCCGGTCCCGACACGGTCTTGGGCGCTCAGCTGCGCCTCGCGAATTTGGGGTTCTACAGCGGAGCCGCCGATAGTGAACGAAGCCAAGCCTTCGATGACGCCATTGCTGCTTTCCGTAAAAGCCAAGGCCTGACGCGGTCGAGCCATCTGGACGCCGTAGTCGCGGAGAGCCTGCGCGATACTTACGGCAGTTGACGCAAGGTCTCCGCTGGCGATTTGCCTCTGCCCGTTTGCGGTTATAGGCTGCCGACGCCGAACATCCGGCGCTTCATGCCACCAGACCGTCGATGAGCCCCGGCGTAAGCTCGGCATCTCCGAAGTTTTCCGTCGGCAGTCCGCCCGCGGTCAGCAGCGTGTTCAACAAGCGGTTGTTGGT
>CAZNZA010000240.1:0-3891 GCA_964577325.1 uncultured Polyangiaceae bacterium | reverse complement strand
GTCGCCACGCGGTTTAGGTTGCAAGCAAACGCTAAAGTGATGACGTCGAAGTGCAGCTTGGCAACGTCTTCGATGGCGCCGTCTCTGCGGTATGCATCTCCAGCGCTTTGGATGCCGTCGACGTCGATGCCAGCAATGGTGCAGGAGGCAACCGATTCCATTTCGTTCATCTTGATCTCGACGTCGCGGATCCCCGTCAAGTGCTGGTCCACCCGGCGCTTGTCGTCCGCACTCAGCCGCGAGCTGGAGTACAGCGAGCTCAACTCGTCGCGAACCAGGTCATTGACGCTCTTGCGCCGCAGGGCGACGAGCTCGCCAACTCTTGGGCCTGGAGCCGAGGGATCTGTATCCCCCAGCACAGCACCGTCGATCAGCCGGTCGTAAACCACGCGCGGGTTGCCCTCCGCTGACCGCACGTTACCGCCCGCTTTGAACGACAGCTTTTCGTCGATGTAGCCACCTTTCATGCCGGAGTAGAGGTTCAAACCCTCGACACCTGCGGGATTGACGGCTTCATACAGGGCCACGTCTGCAGACGAACCGGAGGGCCGTGCCGTGCGATCGGTGCCGATGTGACGGGCTCCGGTGAGCACTTGCGTCAGGCCAACGGCATGTCCGCAGCCGTTGTTCATGAAGGGTAGATTGACGCCACGTACGATGGACAGGCGGCTGGCATGGTCAGCCAGCACTCCCGTTGCACGGGTCGCGCCGTAGGCTTGCATGCCCGTGCGCGTCAATGCACCGGGGTCCTGGTCGGGCCAGAAGCGCTCGGGCTCCCCTCCGATACCCTGCTGGACTCCGCACGCCGTGCAGATGAACAAAGCGAACACTGGCCGTGCCGTTTGCGCGAAGGCCGAGCGCTCGGGAAGACCCTCCAGAAACGGTAGCCCCACCGCCACCGAAGCACCCCCCGCGAAGGCTGCCGTGCCGCGTAAGAAGGCACGCCGGTTGATGGAATGACGCTGCTGCTTCCAATCTCTCGATCTCATGGCGATCCTTCCTGCCGGGTCACGAACGCGTCACTTTGTACGATGGTTAGGATCAGTTCCTTGATCGACGCCGCCTCGAGGCTTTCATCCATCACGGTCGTCACCAAGCCTACATCGGCCTCGTCGAGATCGCGTCCCAGTGTAAACTGAGTGAGGTGCTTAGCGTAACAAGCGTGCACCTGGGGGGTTGTCGCCATCAACTGGGTGAGCTCCACTGCGCCGTCGAACTGTTGCAGACCGCCGGCAAATCTGTACGAGCCCGTAGTATCCACAGCACGACCATTGTCCTTGGTGCGCACTCGACCCACGGCATCGTAGTTTTCGAAGGCAAATCCCAACGGGTTGATGAGGGTGCCATGACAGGCGGCACACGCGGTACCTTCTCCCTCGGTGAACTCAGCTACGCGCTCGCGGTTCGTTTGACTCGGTTCGAAGGGGGGGAGCTGCGGCAATTCACCGGGGGGTGCAACCAGATTGACGCAGAGCATGCGCTGGTTGAGATCTACACCTCGATGAATCGGATCAGATTGGGTGTTGGTGCCGTTGTAAGCCAGGAAGCCAACGCGAGTGAACAAGCCGGGCCGCTGTGGGCCAAGATCGACTTGGGTGAATTCGTCTTGGGTAGGTGCCTTCAGCCCGTACAGGGCCGCCGTGGTTTCATTGACGAAACCAGTCGTAGACGTCAACAACTCGCGCAGACCCAGGTCGTTCGCGAAGATGTGGGCGAGAAACAGATCCGTGTCTCGGCGCAAGTCGCTGCTTTTGCGGGTATCGAAATCCGGGAAGGCAGCCTTGTCCTTGACGATTGAATCGTAGCGGTGGGTGCCGAACAGCGTGGTGTTGTAGCTGGTGATGACGTCGTGCATGGAGGTTTCGTCGATCATGCGCTCAGCCCAGGCGCGCACATGCTTTGCCGAAGCAAACTCGTCATTGGCCGCGGCCTCGAGCAATGCTTCGTCGGGCGTCGTATTACGCAACAGGAACGAGAGCTTGGCGGCCAACTCGTACGAGTTGAGCCGCCCTACTTTTCCCATCTCGGAGCGGTAGATGAAGTGCGGCGATTGCAGCATCGCTTCCACCACCAAACGGAATCCCGCCGTCTGCGCGTTCAGTTCGGGAAAGAACGTTGGCGCGCTTCGGAATAGCTCGAGGTAAGCCTGCTCCTGCTCATCACTCAGCGGTCGTCGATGTACCTTCAGACCAAACTCGCGTATGAATTGCTCTTCGCTTTCGGCTCCAGCCATGATCGATGCACGGCGAGCCGCGTCGGCTGCGGCCGCTTCTGCGAGCGTCTCAGCCGCGCGTTGATAGTCCCCCCAAAGCGTTGACGTCACTTCCAACGAGCGCTCATCGTTGTCGAACGTCCCGCGTGGCGGATCCCCCTCGAAGCCCTGGGACAAGCCACTTACGCTGTCGAGCTGCAACAAGTCGCGCACGCTGTTCTCCCATTGCGCATGGGTGAGACGTACGAGCCTGGCGCGGATGGGATCGCCGCGCAGAGTCGGCGTGTAGTTGTCGGTGCCGACGGGGGCGCCGCCCTCGGGGCTCGAGGTGTCGGAGTCGGCGCCCGCGTCAGGCGATACTTCGGTAGTGGGGGACGGTGGGTCCCCGACGCCAGAGCACGCAGACAGCAGCACCGCTACAACCGAACCCAGCAGCGTTCTCTGACCGATGTTCACCCACATGGCTGTGTTTCCGTCACTCTTCGTTGCGAAATCATGGTTACTTAACGCGCGTTGCATCTCCACCTTGACTGAACAGCGTGTTCGAAGGGACGCGATAGAAGTCATCCCTGTTTGTTTTGTTGAACCAATTCCAGCGCAGGGGGACGGGCAGGTATGGCGTCCTATGTATTGACCCTTCTCAGAACACGGACGAGTCGCGGCGAAGCGCCGACGCGTGTGCCTACGGTGTGGGTCGCACCGACTAGCAAGCGCCGCGGTGGGTACTTGTGGGGTCCTCGAAGCAACGAGCGAGCGCCCCAAGTTGTTGAATGGCCAAACACGCATCCGTTACGCGTTGCCCGCGTCAATCCAGAGCGGTAGGGTCCCCGGCTGATGCTCCTCACACGACGCCTCGTCCGTGAAGACGAGGAACAACTGAAGCGCTTCCTCGAAGCCAACCTGGACACGAGTATGATCCTGCGCTCCAACCTGGAGTTCACGGGTGTCCAGGGTCAAGGCCGATACTCAGGCGACTACTTTGGCAGCTTTGAACAACAGCAGCTAACAGCGGTCGCCGCCCACTACTGGAACGGGAACTTGGTCGTTCAGGGCTCAAGTGGGCTAGACGCAGCTGTCCGCATGGCAGCTGCGGAAGGCGGTCGGCCCATTCGAGGGGTACTGGGACCGGCGGCAAGTCTGAAACGAACGCTAGAGACCTTGAACCTGACGCACCGTCCAACGGCGATTAACTCGCTCGAGTGGCTGTTCACGTTGGACCTGAAGGCGTTGCACGTTCCGAAACCGCTCGCTGACGGGCTCTGGCAATGCCGTCGCGCGACACCCGGGGATCGAGCGTCATTTCTCGCCGAATGGCGCGGCGACTACAACGTCGAGGCTTTACACATCCAAGACACGCAAGAGATGCGCAGGGAAGTGCGGGACAGCATAACTCAAGCCACAGCCATGGACCTATGGGTGCTCGAGGTAGAAGGACAGCCCGTCAGCATGACCGGCTTCAATGCCGAAGCCGTCGGAGTGGTGCAGGTCGGCGGGGTGTGGACACCTCCACCTTTTAGAGGGCGAGGTTACGGCCGCGCGGTGGTGGCGGGGTCACTGCTCGATCGGCGCGCTGAGGGCGCGACGCGGAGCGTGCTGTTCACGGATCACGATAACCTTGCGGCGTTGCGAGCCTACGAAGCTCTCGGATACCGGCGAGCCGGAGAGTACGGCCTGTGGCT
>CAZNZA010000239.1:0-5477 GCA_964577325.1 uncultured Polyangiaceae bacterium | reverse complement strand
CCGGCGCGCGGCGACGGGCGACGAGCACCCCACCGAGAGCTAGGAGCCAGAGCCACTGGACGCCTCATCGTGCATCAAGACTGTGGCGCACCGATGAGCGCCCACGGATTTGCAGAGCTCCTCGGAGGACTAGGCGTGCAGCGCAGCTACGTCAACTCCTCAGCCCGTCAGATGAGGCGACAACTTTGCTGAGACTGGAGGCGTATGTCCACAACCTCCCCTCGGGACTTGCCTGTTTGCATGGTTCCCTAACCGTTCGCTGACGCGGCAAGTTCCCGCAACTTTCCAACGTTCGATGATTGTCCAGATGAAAGCGGGGGGGGACTTCATTGGCTTGGGAGCAAAGAGTGCCCAAGCCTCAACTAGTACAAAAAGCAAACGGTCGCCCGCGCAGAGCGCGGGCGACCGAGCTGTACACTAAACGCCGCTACTGTGGGACGAGCGTCACGAAGACGTCCCAACTGTTGTTCGTGTCTCCGGGTACTAAGTTTGAAGCGTACGAGCTGAACGATACGAAACGGCCATCGGACGAGATCTGCGCCCAATACCCGTCGCCATTGGCCTGTAAGCCCTCTGCCGAAACGTTGACGCGAACGGTGGTTGCATTCAGCCGGTTGTGGATGAAGACATCTTCGTATCCGTTCGTATCCCCAGGGACCAGGTTGGAGGTGTAAGAGCCGAACGCTACATACGTTCCGTCACTCGAAATGGTCGGCTTGGTGTTGTTGTAGTAGTAGTAATAGTTGCTCGATGTATCGGCTTGAGTTCCGTCGCTGGCGACGTTGACTCGGGTTGTGGTGCCATTGATTACATCGCGAACGAACACATCTTCCCCGCCGTTGGTATCGCCACTTACGAGGTTTGTTGCGGAAGAGGTGAAGACCACGTACTGACCGTTGCCTGATACGCTGCCGTAGTTCGAGGCGTTGTTACCCTGCGTTCCGTCGCTAGCAACACTGACACGAGTGGTGGTCGTCGTTTCCCTGTCGTGCAGGAACACATCGTAGGCATTGTTGGTATCGCCAGAAACCAAGTTAGTGGCATACGAGCGGAAGGCTACGTAGCGACCGTCGGTGGAAATGCTCGGATCAAAGGATTGGTTGTTGCTTTGCGCTCCGCCCGTAGCGACGCTCACGCGAGAGGTCGTCGCCGTTTGCCGGTCGTGCACGAAGATATCGGGGTTGCTGTTCGTGTCGCCACTGACCAAGTTGGTTGCATAGGAGTAGAACGTCACGAATCGACCGTTGCCCGAAATGCGTGCTTGGTAAGAGTGGCTGTTCGCTTGCGTGCCGTCATTCGCGACATTCACGCGTGTCGTTGCTCCCGTCTGCCGATCGTGGACGAAGATATCGCCCTGACCATTGGTGTCATTGCTCACCAGGTTCGTTGCGTAGGAGTAGAAGGCTACGTAGCGACCATCGTCGGATATGCTTACTTCGTCTGACGAGTCGTTGGCTTGCGTGCCGTCACTGGCAACGCTGACACGGGTGGTCGTTTTCGTTTCCTTGTCGTGAACGAACGTATCGTAGGTACCATTCGTGTCACCACTGACCAAGTTTGAGGATTGCGACCCGAACGCTATGTAGCGTCCCGTTCCCGACACCGCCGACCAGTACGAATGGCTGTTGCCTTCGGATCCATCGCTGGCGACGCTCGCTCGATACATCGATCCGCAGGCTCGGTCGCTGCTAGCAGTGCCTGGCGCGGCTTCGATCGTATCCTCGTCGCATACCGTCCACGGTTCACATGCATCTGCGTTCTCCGTTGCGCTGAAGTGTTCGTCTTCGCAGGCTGCACAGGTACGATCGGTCGTGGTCGTTCCGTCGTTCGTGACGTATTCACCGGGGACACACGTCGTCCAGCTTTGGCACGCGGAGACATTGTCTTCGGTACTGAAGGATCCGCTTTCGCAAGCCGCACAGGTGCGGTTCTGCGTCGCACTTCCGGCTGAACTGACGTATTCCCCGGCGACGCAATCGGTCTTCGCGACACATGCGGTCGCTGGATCGGAGTCGTCGTCGTAGCTGTCAGCGTCACAGGCTACCGCTGAAGCTTCCCCGCCGGCGCAGTACTCGCCAGCCGAGCAGTCCTCGCAGCTCGTCGCGGCTGTGCTCGTGCCTGCAGCTGTTTGTTCGGTGCCAGCTTCGCACGTGCCGTGTTCGAGGCATTCGGTCGCATTCGTACCGGAGGAATAGGTGCCGCTCTGACAGGGCTGACAATCCCGGTCCTCAGTGGCGCTTGGCGTATTGCTGACGAAGGTGCCCGCTGCGCAAACGCTCCACGCCTGGCAGGAGGTGACGTTTTGCGTCGTGGAGTAGTGCTCCGCTTCGCAGGCGGCACATTGTCTGTCACTGGCGTCTGTACCCGCGACGGACTCGTACTCCCCGGGCTGACAGGTGCTCCACGCGGTACAACTGTCGGCGTCACCAGAGGGAGAATAGGTAGCCGGCTCGCACACGGAACAAACCTGATCGCTCGTGCTAGTGCCGGCAGTGAAGATGAACTCACCGGTGGTACAGCTAGTCCAGCTTGTGCACTCGGTCTCATTTTCGACGGTGGTGTAGGAGCCCACCTCGCACGACACGCACACGCGGTCGGTCACGGGATCGCTCTCACTCTCGACGCGCTCTCCCGGTACGCATACCGTCTCCGCAACGCACTCGGTTGCAGGTGACGTGTCATGATCCCAGGTGCCCTGGGCGCAGCCGATAGCCGATGCTTCGCCGCCCGCGCAGTAGTATCCCGGGGTGCACGCTTCGCAAGTGGGTGCGGTCGTGGAGTTTCCGGGATCGGTCAGAACGGTGCCTGCCGGACATGAGCCAAGAGGCAAGCAGCTCGATTCGTTCATCGATGTCGTATAGCTATCGGAATCGCAATAACTGCAGGTGCGGTCGGACTCGAAGGTGCCGGGAGTGCTGACGTAGCTGCCAGGCGCGCAGTCGGTCCAGGATTGGCAAGCGACAGCGTTAGCCACTGCACTATAGCTGCCACTTGCACAGCCAGAACAAGTGCGGTCCGTCGTGGCGCTTCCCTCTTCACTCACGAATTGGCCGGCGTCACAGCTCGACCATTCGACACACTCGGTAGCGGCTGAACCGTCGTGGTCCCACGTACCGGCGCCGCATGCAGCGATGGCCGCAACGCCTCCTGCGCAGAACTCGCCGGCCGCGCAGGGCGCGCAGCTGACGTCGGTCGTTGCCGTTGCTGGCGTGATCTGGACAGTGCCGGCAGCGCAGACGCTTGCTGGCAAGCACTCGGCAGAATCAACGGTCATCGAGAACGTGCCGCTTGCACAAGGCGAGCAGGCGCGGTCGGTGGTAGCGGTGCCTTCTTCGGCGATGTACTCGCCGGCTTCACACGTCGTCCACTCAGTACACTCCGTAGCCGGAGAGCCGTCGTGGTCCCACGTGCCGGCAGCACAAGCTACGGCCAAAGACTCTCCGCCGGCGCAGAATTCGCCGGCCGAGCAAGCTTCACATGTCGCATTGCTGGTGGAGTCGCCTGCTTCATCGAGAACGTAGCCGGCCGCACAAGCGGTGATTGGCTGGCACTCGGTTGCGTTATCTTCTGAGGTGAAGGTTCCCTCTGCACAGGGGGCACACGTACGGTCACTCGTGGCGCCGCCAGTTGCGGTGACGTATTCGCCCGCTTCGCACGTCGTCCATTCGACACAGGCGTCCGCATTGCGGCCCGTGCTGAATGTGGCAGAGGCGCAGGTTTCGCAGACCCGGTCCGTCGTGTCCGACCCGGCCTGGCTGACGTATTCGCCTGCCACACAGTCACTCCAGGGCACACACTGCCCGTCATCGTCGAAGTTACCCTCAGCGCAAGGCTCTGGGGGCTCTGGCACCGCGGAGTCAGTTGGGGCAGGGCCTTGTGGCCCACCAGAATCCACCGGTTGACTCGTCTCATCGACCGGGCCCGCGTCGGGTGGCGGTGTGGTCGGCTCAATGGTTTCGACGGGTTGAGAGCCAGCATCGTCGCTTGGCTCGTCGTCGAGCGGCCCCCCGTAGGGCACGCGCGAGCTACACCCGGCGGCTGTAGCAAACCCAAGGCACAACACCAAACGCGGTGTCACTCGGTTCTGAAAGCCAGTCCAGCGTCCATTTCTTGTCATTGTTCATTCACCTTTTTGCAGTTCGACGTCGATGCTCGACATTGGCAGGAATAAATGCGGGCGTAGCGACTGGGGCCTCAACGGCCCTCGGCAGTAGCGGGTAAAGTGCACCCGCACAAATCTCTCGCGACCTCCGGGGGGTATTGCTGGCAACTCGTCCCTCGGCTAAGCCGGTGGACGTCACGTCCCCGTGAGGCGAATGCGCACGCTGGAACGTGAGGCGAATGCGCACGTTGGAAGCTCATGCGGTTAGTCTCCTTGAGTGAACCCGATCAAATCGGAGAGGGCCCTCGTTCAAGCGATGCTCGAGCGGTACCTCCCTGAGTTGTGCCAGTATCGCGAGATGCACGGCGGTGCAATAGAAACCGCAAGTTACCTGCATCTTGGTGCCTACTGGTCGGAGAGTGGACGACATGCCTTCTTGTTCAGAAGTGCACGGCAGGTCGTGGGCTTTGCCCTGATGCGAACCATGAGGTTGCCGAGCTCTACGTCAGACCCGAGCATCGAGGTTGCGACATTGGCCGACGGATGAGCACCGCGCTTGGGCTGCTTTTTCCAGGGCGGTGGTGGCTCTAGGTTCACGCTGGCAGCGCTGCGGCGATTGGCTTCTGGTCAGCGACCATCGAGGCCGCCACCGGTTACGTGCAGCAGTCTCACGACGAAGCGCGGTGGACGGCTGCCGCATCCAATTCGAGTTCGTGACGCAATGCTATGGATTAATACATATGCGGTTTGTTGCCACAGAATGCTTGATTTGTGCTGCTCCGCGCCTGAATGAACACTTTTCTTCCCTCAGCTCCACTTCGTCAGTGGGTCGTAGTACCGCGGTCGCGTTCGCGCCGGCAGCGCGCTGTTGGCGCCAGCGGGCGTCACGGGCTTTCAATCCCAGGCTCGCACATACGCATATGACCCTGAGACTGGGTCGGTGCTGGTTCCTTTCGCTCCTGATGGGATGGGCGGCCTAGGTGTACTACCCGCAGCGCTTGCCGACCACAGCGTTGCGCCCGACGCGCTGCTTCCGCCGTCTCGGGTTGCCGAAGTTCGTGAGCGTGTTTAGCGCGTGCATTGACCTCAAACGCTGCGAGGGCGACCTGGAGCGTGAATCATGCCGCTCGAACGCGACTCGGCGAAGTGCCCCACGTCGTCGCTTACCACGGTGACAACGAAGGCGCGGGTTTACATTCCAGCGTTGACTTGAACATTGATTCCGATGCACCTGAACGCAGATTCCGCTTCGCTTGAAGGTCAATGAGATTGAGGTTCAGCAGGCGCGGGATGTGAGGTCGAGCACAAGGCCGAACTAACCGGGCTTTGACGAGGCGTGGCTCAACCAGTATGCGTGGCAACATCGGTTAGCGTA
>CAZNZA010000238.1:0-5578 GCA_964577325.1 uncultured Polyangiaceae bacterium | reverse complement strand
TCCTCGGCGAGGCGGGTGAGTGCCAGGAGTTCCGCTGCGAGAGAGTCACTCATGAAGGCATTCACTTTGCTGAGCAGAACCGGCCGGGGCCACCTTTGGTCGCCTACGTAGCCCGAGGGGCTGTGGGTCTGTCAAGGGGTCTTGGCGTTGCACCGGCTCGCGACGAACAACTCAGCTCGCCCTCACGGCTGCTCGGCGACGAAGACGTCGCGGAGCGACTCTGCCGTCAGCACCCGTTCAATCCAGCGGGCGAGCTCCGCCGACATTGCGCTGGCTAAGCGCGCCTGAGCCCAATCTGGCACGGGCCCGAACTTGAGTTCGAGTAGCCTCGCCAGGGTCTGGCGGCGGCCTTCTTCCAGCCCTCTTTCGAGCCCTTCCTGTCGGCCTTCCTGTCGACCTTCCTGTCGACCTTCTTGGCGGCCCTTCTTTATCAGCTGTTCAGCGAGTGTTGCCATGATCGTACCTTGGGATGGGGGAAGCGCTGCGGCGACTTCAGCAAAATCATGCTCTGAAAGGTCAGGCGTGACCATCAAAATGTAGTTCCAGAGGCCCGCGAGTGCTCGGGGGTCCTCGTAACGCTGCCATATCGCATGAAGCACGGGGATCCACTTGACGAGCGAGCTGAGCAATCGCTCCTTGTTCCGGCCATCGCGCAACGCCCACAACACGAGCGGCACCAGAAGTTCCACATCTTGGCCTGCGCGACCTTGTAGTGCCGCGTCGCTGACCTGGTTCAGATCGTCGAGGATGAAGCGAAAATTTGGAACGAGTGACGCGACCTCCGGCAACTCGAGCAACTGCGGGTCGAACAGGTCGTGGAAGTGCCGGGCTGTGTTCCAGCCGCTTTCGCCATGGTGCAGAACCAAGGGAACGATGACTGGCAGTGGCAAGGCGCGCCCGGAATTTCGCTTGGTGCGCTCCACATGCTCACGCCAGATCCGCACCAAGTATTCGAGCAAACGAAAGGGCATTGACGGATCAGGACTACTCTGATGCTCGAGCAGCACGTAGATGTAAGCCTGGCGCGAACCAAGCTGTACCGAATACAGTAAGTCGCTGTGCACCTGACGCAGGCTGCGATCGACGAAGCTGCCGGGTCGCAGCTGCAAGGTGGAAAGATCGAGCTTGGCCAACAACGCCGACGGCAACATCGCACGAAGCTCGACCGCGGCGTGTTTGACGTTGGAGAACGTCTGCTTGAATAGACTGTCGTGGGGAATCAAAGCGCATAGCTGTCGGCCGAAGAGGGCCTTCGGTTGCTCCCATTGTGTCTGAGAGAACGAGCACACGCGCCGGGACGGCGATGTTCGCTAAAGTTGCAAGGTCAGGGTCTCGAGCTTCAGGATGCCCACCTCCACCTGGTGTGGGTGCCCACTGCGTGCGCCATGCTGACGTCATCCTGAGGCCTGTGAGGCGCAGCCTTGCGTCTTACCTCACCTTGGCCACCCACGCCTCGAAGTCGGCGAGATACGTGTGCAAGCGACCACGGGTGTCCTCATCGGAGAGTTCGCCGTTTTCGAACTTGGTCGCGGCGCCACCCAGAGCGAACTCGGGGTAGGGGAACACCTGGGCGGCCATACCGAGCAGGATATTCTTGAGGTGCGCTTGCGCGCGAACCGCTCCGATGGCGCCGGGTGAGACACTCATCACACCCACCGCCTTGTTGCGAAACACGGACTGGTATGCGGGACGCGAGGCCCAGTCCAGGGCGTTCTTCAACGCCCCGGGCACGCTGTAGTTGTACTCGGGCGTTGCGATCAACACCCCGTCCGCACGTGCGATGTCTTGCTTGAAACGCTCGACAGCCTGCTCGGCTGCGCCCGTGGCGGGCTCCCCGTCGTACAGAGGGACAGCACGGAAGTCGGCCATCGCCCAGCGTATGCGTCCGCCGAGGTGTTTCCCCACGGCGTGTAACAGGGCTGTGTTGAAGGAATGCTCGCGCAGGCTGCCGCTGATCCCGAGCAGATTCATAGCTTACCTCCATCGAGGTCGAACAGCAGTAGTTCCGAAGCCTGCGTCGCCGTTAAGTTCAGTGGCTCATCTACGAGGGCGAAAGCATCGCCGGCTTGGAGTAACGATTCGCCGGCATCCGTTTGCAGCCGAACTGCGCCAGTGGCCACCTGCAACCATAAGCCCCGACCTGACTCGGCGGAATAGCTGAGGGAGTTGCCCGATGATAGCTTGGAAGACAGCAGCAAAGCATTGCGTTTGATAGCTATCGAGTCCTCGCGGCCGTCAGGGGAGAGCAGCACCCCCCATTGTTCGGCGCGACGGGATTCGTCGATTTTTTTTTGAGCGTAGGCGGGGTTCGTGCCGAGCTTGTCGGGGATGATCCAAATTTGGAGAAAGTGTGCAGGCTCGTTCTTGGAGGCGTTATACTCGCTGTGCAGCACTCCGGTGCCGGCGCTCATGTACTGAATGTCGCCAGCGCCGATCACTGAGCCGTTGCCCATTGAATCTTTGTGTTCGATGGCTCCCGAAAGCGCGTAAGAAATGATTTCCATGTTGCGGTGTGGGTGACGAGGAAACCCAGCGCCAGGAGCCACGCGGTCTTCGTTGATCACGCGCAGGGGCCCGAACCCCATGTAGGCGTCGTCGTAGTAGTCTGCGAACGAGAAGGTGTGACGAGACTCCAACCAGTCCAAGCGGGCGCTGCCCCGCTCCTCACTTCTGCGGATCATGTGCATAGATGCTCCTTGCGACCACTCGAGTGTGATCGACTGTCAGAGTGTGGGGTCTCGAGCCATCTTGTAAATCGGCATTAATCAGGTAGAAGCTATCTGGAATACAGATGGTTGATTTCACGCTGGAGCAGCTGCACGCGTTCGTGAGCGTCGCGGAGCACGGCAGCTTTTCTGCCGCGGGTCGTGCAATGGGGCGGGTTCAGTCGGCGGTGAGCACTGCCGTGGCTAACCTGGAGGCCGCGTGCGGTCAGGCGTTGTTCGACCGCTCGGGCCGCACCCCGACGCTCACGCCAGCGGGGCACAAGCTGCTGTCCGAATCGCGCCACGTCCTGGAGCAGGCCGCTAGTCTGCAGCGGGCCGCCTCCGCGCTGCGCGATGGCTTGGAACCGCAAGTACGTTTGGTTGCCGATTCGATGCTGCCGCTGGACGTGTTGGTGCAAGCGATTTCCGGGTTCAAACAGCGCTTTAGTTCCGTGTCATTGTGCGTGAATGTCGAGAACCTAGGTGCACCGGCGATAGCCGTCGCGAGCGGCCGCGCGGACTTGGGCATCAGCGGACCTACGCAAGATATCGTCGGCGGCGTTGAGGCGCACGCGATCGGCAGCGTTCAGATGATCCCCGTCGTCGCGCACAGCCACCGCCTCGCCGAGCACGCGCATGCCACTTCGCGTCGTGTGCTTAGCGACGAGACTCAGATTGTGCTCATGTCGGCCCGTGACAGTACACCGGGTGTGGATATCGCCGTGTTGAGCGAACAGACGTACCGCGTGTCGGACTTCGCCACGAAGAAGGCATTGATTGCCGCCGGTTTGGGCTGGGGTAACCTGCCGCAGCACATGGCAGAGCCGGAGTTGCAACGGGGAGAACTGGTGCGGCTGCACCCCGAGCAGTGGGGACCAAACGAGCACTGGCTCACCCTGAGCCTCGTGCAACCACAGGCCAGAGCCCTTGGTCCAGCGGCACGCTGGCTGGTGCAGGAACTCACCCGCGGCTGCGAAACGCCGGGTTAATTTTCGGGATCTCGACGGCTTGCGCCCCACGGTTGTACGCGCAAGTTGGTGTGGCGCAAGCCGCGACGTGCAAAGCGCGCGGCAAGAAACTGGTGAAAGAACCAGCCCTCGAAACGCTGCGGGGTGTGGCGGTACACTAGCCGCTCGAAGGCGGTCCAACGTACGCGTCCGCGGTCGGAGCGGCGTTCAGCAGGGCTGCACCACAGGCTCGCGCTGTACAGGCTGGTACCGCGGGTGTGCAGGCGATGCACGACTTCGTGGTCCATCAGCACGTACGGCCAAATGCGTTCGTCGAAGCCGCCGACCGCGCGCAATGCGTCCGTTCTAAAGGTTTGGCCGTAACCCCCGGTGAAACACTTGCTCGGAAACTTGCGGTGTAGGGCCAAGCGGTCACGCATCACCGCGTCACGCGCGGGGCCCGCTTCGCGCGGCAGGCCGAGCGCCATGATCGCGACGCAAGAAGCGGCGGTGCTCGACGCGAGCTCGCCTATCTTGGTGATGTAGTCGTCGGGATAATACGTGTCGGCGTCCCAGGTCGACGTCCACGTGCACCGGACGCGCTCACCACCGGTCTTGAGCGCGTGGACTTTGCCCGGCGTCGGTTCGTCCACCAAACTACACGCGTCGCCAAACTCGACAGCGAATCGCTGCGCGATGTCGCGGCTCGTGTCCGTCGACGCGTTATTCACCAGGACGACCTGCTGCGGGCGCGTTCGTTGCGCGTGAAGGCAGGCGAGCGTAGCGCCCAGATACTGCTCCTCGTTGTAGAACGGTAGGACTATCGCAATGTCGCCGGCTGCCATACGAGCCGAGCGTTAGCCATCGATGGTGAGTGACGTCAAGGGCATCGTGGAAGCGGCTACTTGCTAGGCGTGGTTCGTGCGCTCCGTCCGACCCCAAGGCGTTCGGTTCGGTGCGCTCAGGGGCCTTGCCAGGTCACGCTGCCCGTGTAGCTCATCATCCACTGCACGCCGAAGCGGTCCTTGCACATGCCGTACTTCTCGGCCCACTCCACCTTCGACAGCGGCATTTCCACGACTCCGCCATCGGACAACGCGTTGAACACACGATCTGCTTCCTCAGCGGTTTCGGCCTCGAGCGCGATGTAGAAGTTGGTGCCGGCGGTTCGCTGCCCGTTGGGGTCAACGACGTCAGTCGCCATCAGGATGTTGCCGCCGCCCAAAGGCAGTGCCGTGTGTGCGATCTTATCGAGGGCACCGGCGGGGACGCCCATGCCGTTCTCTCCGAAGTCGCGGTAGCGTAGCACGCCCATGAAGTCTCCGCCGAAGACGGTTCGGTAGAAGGCAAAGGCCTCTTCGGTGTTACCGGGGAAATAGATGTACGGGTTTGCGGATTTCACTGACAGGCTCCTTGGTTGAAACGTGACGGCAAAGGTAACACAGGCCGCCGGTATCCTGCGTCAGCAGTGGGCGCTAGTATCGCTAGCGGTGGGGGTTTAGTCACGCTGCAGATCCAGTCGCTGGATGCGACCCTGGAGCAACTCCTGCAAGCGGGGATCGATGGGCAAACTCCGCGCGCGTGTTTCGAGAACGTCGTGACGCAACATTCCATGAGCGGCCATGACGGCGACGAAAGCCAGGTCCTTCTCCCGACCCGCAACGAGTTTGGACAGCGCCAAGTCGTGGGGTTCCAAGCACCAGCCCGTCGCCCCTCGGGTAGCGGGCGTGTTTATGGCTATCAAACGCGTCTCCCAATTCATTGGTAAAACAGCGGTCTTAGGCGAAACGCCCTGGGCATAGTAGCCAAACGTGTCGTGAAAAGGAGACAGTTCGCCGATGCTTCCGTCGATCAGGTCCGCGCGGTCTGGGTAATGTCTTGGGTAAACGTCGGCTTCCTCGGAGACCAATAACTCATCGGGAGCCT
>CAZNZA010000237.1:2066-5590 GCA_964577325.1 uncultured Polyangiaceae bacterium | reverse complement strand
TCGTGCCGCCCTTTGGGTAACGCGGCCGCTAGATTGAGAGCCGCCGAGAGATCGGCGGCGGCAAGCGCGCGTTCCACCTCGCTGATGAAGCGCGCGTTGATTTCGGCGGCATCTCCTTCGGCCAAATCGACCGCGCGCTGCATGCTGCCTTCGGCAAAGGGAATGACCGATGGATCTAAGCCGCGTTCGGTCAACAACGCGTGCAAAGCAGCGTCCGGCAAAGGTCCGAAGCGCACAGCCAAGGTCCGCGAGCGAATCGTATCGAGCAGCCGCTGGGGCCGAGAGCTGAGCAGGATGAAGTGAGTATTGGCGCCCGGCTCCTCGAGCGTCTTCAAGAGCGCGTTGGCGGCCGACGTGGTGAGCTCATCTGCATCACGCACCATGACCACCAGCGCCCGACCTTCATGTGGCGGATAACCCGTGCGCGTGAGCACGATCTTACGGATCTGCTCCACGCTGATGCCGCTCGCTTCGCGCGCCGTGATCAACGGTGGCGGATACAAACCGCGGCCCACGATGACGAAGTCGGGATGTTGCGCCACGCGTGGCGCCTCCTCGGAAAAGGCGGCGGTACGCCGGCAGGTGCTACACTGCCCGCACGCTTCGACTCCCTCCTCGGGACACAGCAGACACTGAGCGAGCGCGATGGCCAAGGACCGCTTGCCGACACCACGCGGGCCTTCGAAGCGGTACGCGTGGTGCACGCGTCCCGCCCGTAGCGCCTGGCGCAGCGTCTGTACGGCCGCAGGCTGACCCACGATCCGGTCCAGCACCGAGATGCCCCGGGGAGAACTGTCGCTAGCCATGTTCGTCAACGCGGTTCATCGAGCAGGCACCCGCCTGCCTCACTCGCTTACACACGAGCTCGCTGCCCTAGACCCTCAGCTGTGGCCGTGCTGGGGAGGTAGGCCAGCGCTGGCAGGCATGCCCGGCGCGGCCATGCCTGCGGCGGGGTGAGGGGCAGACGGCGGCGCCGAAGGGTGAGCGGACTGGTGCGCGGGTTGAGGCGCATCCAGATTCTGCAAGCCGGCGAGCAATAGCGAAACGAAAATCTGAAACGCTTCCTGGGACTTGGCCCCGTCGCCTTCGACGTACTCGCTCACCGTTAGGCCATTGAGCACGCTCAAAACCAGCGTACACAGCGACTCGCGGATACGGGACGGATCGGCGCCCAGCATGTCAGCGATGCTCTGGGCAACCAGCTTGCGCTTCTCTTTCTGGAGTGCCGCCGCCCGTCGCTTGAGCTCTTCGTCATTTCGCGACGCGCTCCACACCTCGATGTTGAGGCCCACGTTGCCGTCTCCGGCTGCGTCCCACAAGGCGTAAATTCCCTTGGCTGAGCGCTCACCGGGTTCCGAACGGACGGCTTCGCGCACCCGCTCCAAGTACTTGAAGTAGGTGTAGCTCTGCACCTCGTGAATGAGGGCGGCTTTGCTCGCGAAGTAGTAGTGGACGATGCTTTTACGCAGCCCCAGCTCTTTGCCAATTTCCGCGAGAGTGGTGGCGCTGAAGCCCTTGCGCGAGAAGCACTTGGCAGCCGCTTCGAGAATGGCCGCGACCCGCGGGTTGTTCCAATCCACGGTCCGAGGCGTCGGATCGAGCTCCTCGAAGCGGGGTTCCGGGTGATGATGCTGCGGTACAGCGAGGTCTTGAGTCGTCATAAGTCGTCTCGGGTCAGTCGACCGGTGCACGCAGCCTCCCGCACAGTTGGCTGCTCGTCAAGTCAGTAACGGCCGGCCGGTGCCAGTTCGGTGAGGCTCATACAACCAATCTCCGCCGAAAACCAAGAGGCTTTCGTGACGGATTTTCGGTCGGCCAGTTGTTCAGTGAGGGTTGGGGGATGGGGACGGGAGGGTCCGCCAGTCCGCCGGTCGGCGGAACAGGAGGCACGCCTAGAACCGCGAGCGGGCCGTTCTATTCCCGCGAGGCAGAGGGCAAGGCCGCTCAGTTGAACTGCGGCATGCCTAGCCTTTGGGTCCAGCCCGCCACTCCGTACTCGCCGGGGTCGCGTTTCTCGAGCAGTTTTGGGGCCTGCTGTCCTTTTGGCAAGACGGTCATCACCAACAATTCGTCGGCGGTGTATTCGGGCTGAGACGCATCTTTGGGGGCGTTGGGCGCTGTGGTCTCGGCCGTTCCCACGAGCACCACTTGCTGGGTTGGGGGATAGATGACGTCGCGCTTCTCCCGCCGAGCGTGCGCTCCCTCGCGCACGATGCGGTACATGCGCATCTTGAAGCCCGGCACCCCGCGTTGAGCGAGCACGCGCTTGCCCTGTTCCAAACGATCGTCGGGGCGCTCCACTTGTTCGTAGGGCAGCGCCTGGAGAATGCGGCGAATCAAGGTCACCGTGTGACCCGTATCCGGACCCAGGATCTCGGCGCGTACCACCCCGTCTTTGACCGTTTGGTGCAGCACGACGGGGAAGTCGAAGGGGTTCTTGAAGCGAAAGGTAATGGTGGGAAACACGACCGTGGCGTCCAAACCGAGCTTGATGTAGCTGCTTGGGCGGGTGTGAGCGTAACGCTCCACGATGTCCAGTCCGGCGAAAAACGCCGCGGCGTGCAGGGTGCCCGAGATCTGGCACGTGCCGCCGCCGATGCCATCGACCAGTTCGCCCTGGGCGATCACGGCTGCGACCTTGTAGCCGTTGGCCTCGTCGCGCGGCCCGACCACCTCGTTGAAGTCGAACTCTTCGCCGGGCAGTAGCACCGTGCCGTCCAGGCGCGATGCGGCCAACCGCAGATTGAACGTGCGCTCGCGGGCGCGTTGCGACCGATCATACGGGGTTTCGAAGGCGGCGATGACGTGATCGAACTTCACGTCCTGCAGCTCGTCGGTGGTGCGTTCGGGCGCCACGACCTCGAACACCGCATCGGCGCCGGTCTCGCCGCGCTCGAGCGCCAACTGAATCGCTCGCGCCGTGGCGTCGAGATCCAGCAGCAAGCCCTCCTGGCTTGCAAGCACGCGTCGCTGTTCGAGATCGAGCCGGGCGTTGACGGGGGGGCGGTCGTACTCGTCTTTGGTCGACAGCAACGTGCGCAGCACCGCTTCCGGGGCGGTCGTCAATGGGGCCGGCAAGTCGACAGGGACGTTGGCTGTCGCGCCGTTGCGCTGGCGCCAGCGAGACAGGGGACTCGTGCGGTCGACCGTATCCCGCAGCAGCTGAGCGAGCCGGTCCTTGTCGACGTCCACCCCCAGATCGCTGTAACTCACGCGCTGCACGTCGCCGTCGGGAAGCCGCAGCTCGAACAGCCCCCGCGTGTGCTCGCGCAAACGGTCCAGCGCTCGTGCCGGCGCCTTGGGATCCAACGTCAATGGTTCGCCGAGCAGCCGCACGACGGGCAGTTGCACGGCCTCGGCTTGGGGCCGGGCCGTTTGACTCAACAGCAGGACTGCGGCTAAAGCGCCGCAGCCGATGGCGAGCCCCACCCATACCCAGGAAGCGGACGACCACACCGACGACCAAGGCTTGCCGCCGCCTGCCTTGGATTGGGCGCTTTCGGCGCTAAGTCTGGGGGACTGAT
>CAZNZA010000237.1:0-1966 GCA_964577325.1 uncultured Polyangiaceae bacterium | reverse complement strand
GGCTGATTGTCAGGCTGTTTGTCAGGCAAGGCGTGCAAGCTCCCGCTCGAGGAAAAACGAATGTATCCAGGCCTTCCCGAAGCTTTACAAGAAAAGCTGTCCGCGCTGCCCGTGCGGCCTGGGGTCTATATCTTCAAGGACGCCGAGGGCGCCGTGCTTTACGTGGGCAAGGCCAAGAGTCTGCGTGCCCGAGTGCGCAGCTATTTTCAACCGGGCAACAGCGACGACCGGGCCTTCTTACCCCGTTTGGTGGCTCAGGTCGAGCAGCTCGACACCGTGGTCACGACCACCGAGAAGGAAGCCGCCATTCTCGAAAATAGCCTGATCAAGGAAAAGCGGCCGAAGTACAACGTCAAACTGCGGGACGATAAAGAGTTCCTGACGCTGCGCCTGGACCCGAATCGCCCTTGGCCGCGCTTGGATCTGGTGCGTCGTCCCGTCAAAGACGGGGCCCATTACTTCGGGCCTTATCATTCAGCCACCTCGGCGCGCCGCACCCTGCACCTGGTCAACAAACACTTTCAGTTGCGCACCTGCACGGACCGTGAATTCAAAGCCCGCACTCGCCCGTGCCTGCAGTACCAAATCAAGCGCTGTCTGGGACCATGTGTGTATGAAGTGGATGCGGAAGCCTACGCCGACCAAGTAGCGGCCGTGACTCTATTTCTCGACGGACGCCACGACGAGCTCACCAAGCAGTTGAAACTCCGCATGCAAAGCTACAGCCAGGCTCTGGCTTTCGAGCAAGCCGCGGCGTGTCGGGATCAACTGCGGGCCGTGGAAAACTTGCGGACCTTGCAGCGCGTGGTCGCGGTATCCGATGCCGACCAAGACGTGCTCGGCCTATACCGAGAGGGCGACTTGGTGGAGCTGAGCGTGCTCTGCGTGCGCTCGGGCCGAGTGATCGAAGCCGCGAGCTTCTCCACCCCGCGCGTGGAAACGGACGACGCGGAGCTCGTGGCGGCGTTCATCCGCGAGCAATACGACGCCGAGCGTCTAGTGGGACCGATCCCCGACGAGATCGTGGTCCCCGTGTTGCCGGACGGTGTGGCGGGCGTCGAAGAATGGCTGACGGAATTGCGGGCGGGCTCGAGCCGCGAGGGGGCACCGGGGCGCGCGAACTCGCGCAAGGTTCGCGTGTTGGCCCCCGAACGTGGCGCGCGTAAACAACTGTTAGGCATGGCGCAGGATAACGCCGAGCACGCGTTCAAAGAAAAACAGCGGGCCAGCGAGGACATGCTCGAACGCCTGGAACGCTTGGGCAACCGCCTGCGTTTGCCTAGTCTGCCGCGCCGCATCGAGTGCGTCGACATCTCCCACTTGGGGGGACAAGACGCCTACGGAGCCGTGGTCGTGCTCGAGGACGGGCGTCCGAAACCGAGCGCTTATCGGTCCTTTCGCGTTCATCCCGAAACCCCTGGCGATGACTATGCGGCCATGCTCGAGGTATTGCGCCGGCGTTTCGCGCGCGGCAAGCAAGCTCAGGCGGGGGACGGGTGGCAACTGCCGGATTTGTTTCTCGTGGACGGCGGCAAGCAGCAACTGGCCATGGCGCAAGCCGCCGCCCGGGAACTCGAGCTCGGGGACTTGCCGTTGGCAGGGCTTGCCAAGGAACGGGAGAACGTGGCGGGGGAGCGTCTGGTCGACCGCGTGTACCTGCCCGGTCAGAAAAACCCCATTCCGCTCAAGCCCAACAGTCCCGAGTTGTTCCTGCTCGCTCTGCTGCGCGACGAGGCCCACCGCTTCTCGAACTACCAGCGCGAGCGGGCGGGGCACAAGCGACGGCTGACGTCCGAACTCGACGCCGTGCGCGGCATCGGCAGCAAGTCCCGCGTGGCGCTGCTCAAGCACTTCGGCGACGTCAGGCACGTGTTCGGCGCCAGTGACGCCGACCTGCTCGCGGTGCCGGGGATCACGCGCCGTCACGTGCTCGCCCTGCGTCAGCACCGCACGACAGCGGAGCCGG
>CAZNZA010000236.1:4336-5590 GCA_964577325.1 uncultured Polyangiaceae bacterium | reverse complement strand
GCCATCGAGGTCAATCGACCTGAATGGTGAACGAGTCGGCGATTCGACCGCTGACGTCCTTGAAGTAACCTCGGGCGCGCGATGGGTCGCCGTCGACGTGGAACTCGATGAACAGCGCGCCGTGGTTGGCGCGGCCTGGCATCAGGGTCCCATTCATCAGCCAGCGATCCTTGGTGTAGTAGGAAGCCCACCAGGTGCTATCTGCGTGAGCCGCATCGAAGTCACGCAAGCCTTTTCCCGCTAACCCAGAAACGATCACGAAGTGGCGGTCAGGGGCGAGTTCCATGTGGGAGTAGCGGCCGATAGCGCCGTGACCGGCAGCGGCGTTGCCGACGTCCGTCAGCGTGAGCGTGCGTGAGTAGGAGTGATTATGACCCGTGGCAACCATGGCGCCGGCGTTCATGCACGCTCGGTAAGCCTTCCACCCCACCGCGTCTTGCTTGGTGCCAACCTGCATGTCGTGCTGGTTCTTATGCCAGTTGCAGATTTTGAACATGGCGCTGCTTTTGGCTAACGATCGCTGGATGAAGGCGAGCTGATCGGGGGAATCGGCGTCGCATTCAGCTCGCAACTCATCGGTGCCGATACACGACTCGACGAGATGCAGGCCGCGGAAGGTGCAGTTGGCGCGAACACCGAGCTCGCCTGAACACTCCATCTCGGGAACCCGCGCGTGGCGCGCCGCAATCTTGGCGGCGTACCCGTCACTGCCGTTCCAGGCCAAGGCATCATGATTGCCGATGATTGAGAAGTAGGGGTAATCTGGGCCAAGCACGCGATTGATGCGCTCATCCCAAGCGTCGGGATTGTCCTCGTAGTCGAAGTCGCCGTTATGGACGACAGCATCGGCACCCTCGTTTGCGATCAATTGAAGCACGGCGTCGGAGTTTCCGTTATTTCCCTGATCACCGATGAAGGCGATGAGCAGACCGGGCGCGGTGCTCGTGCGGCAGCCGTCGGTCGAGCACACGACGTTGGATGGGGGGATAGCGAATTGGACGTGCTGGCCGGCATCGGTGTGTGCGCCGTACGCGATGACGCGCTGAGGCTCGTCGGCGGGGAGCGCCGCGACTAGGTCTATGCCTGAGTCTGCGCCCGCGTCGCTCGTAGTGTGTTCATCCGTAAGCCGCTCTGAAGCGCGAGCCGGGGTGCCGCCTTTTTCACCGAACAGCCCCTCCGCGGCGGTCAGATCGAGGCAGGCGCTGGTCGTCAACGTCAGCGCGACCAGGCATAGGCGCAGGCCAGTGGAGTGGG
>CAZNZA010000236.1:3019-4236 GCA_964577325.1 uncultured Polyangiaceae bacterium | reverse complement strand
GGGAGGACAGCGATTCGCGACGATAGTTGGTATGGACCGACATGCACCATGTGAGACGGCAACAGCGGACCGTTTCTACGAAGCCCGTGGTCGATTAGGTCGTGATTGGGGCGAGCCCGTTCCGTATCGAAGCAACTGGGCACCACCGTGTCCCGCTTCATCCGACAGTATCCCGCTGTCGCTGTTCTTTCCGCTGGGTGCATGGAGGCTGGTGAGACGCGCAGGATGACGAGAGACCGACCTTGCGTGACATGTAGGTGGCGCTTCACCCTGTGAAAACGGGGCTTGTAGGCTTGTGGCTATGGTTGTACCCAGGCGCGCCACCCGGCACACTGCGAGGCATGAGTGCGACGCTTCCGGTCACGGTCGTTACCGGTTTTTTGGGGGCCGGCAAGACCACATTGGTCAACCGCTGGCTTACGGATGCGGCGTCAGGTGAGGTGGCTGTCATCGTCAACGAAGTCGGTGACGTCGGCATCGACGGCGAGCTGCTCGCCGAGCGAGCCCGGGTGCTTGTCGAAATCACTGGTGGCTGCGTATGTTGTACGACCCACGCGGAGCTAGTGAACGCGCTTGACACCATCGCTACCTCACGCACCCCGCCGCGGCGCATTCTGATCGAGACGTCGGGGGCGGCGTCTCCCGCCGGCGTGCTACGTGCGGTCGTTGCAGGCGGTAAGAGCGGCGCACTGGCTTTGGACGGCGTCATCACGGTGGTTGACGCGACCAAGTTCGCCGCTGCCCTCGAGCACGACGTAGCCTTCGAGCAGGTGGGGTTCGCCGACGTGCTCGTGTTGTCTCACGTCGACCATTGTGCACCCGCGACCCTGCAGGAAGCGTCCGCAAGGCTCATCGCGCAGAACGGTGCCGCGGTATTGGTCGAGGCGGCACAGGGTCAGGTGGTTGTCCCAGCTCTACGCTCCTTGGATGAACTGCTTGCGCTACGCGCCGCTGAACCGGCGGCTCCGCGCCTGGTCGTGGCGTCGCCCCCCCACGTGTACGAATCCATATCGCTCGTGCTCGAGGGTGAACTCGACGGGGAACGCTTCGCCGACTTCGTCGAATCCGAACTCTCGCGCTACTCCGGCCGTATCTTTCGCATCAAGGGGATCCTCGCCGTGAAGGGGCTCGAGGTGCGCATGATCGTCCAAGGGGTGGGCGACGCCGTAGAAGTGACGTTTGGTCAGCCGTGGGGAGATACCCCAAGAAAGAGTCGA
>CAZNZA010000236.1:0-2919 GCA_964577325.1 uncultured Polyangiaceae bacterium | reverse complement strand
CGAAAGGGACCAGGCGTTACTCGACCGTAGAGCCGAGCCAGGATGTCGGCATCCGGCTCGCCATTGTATACCTTGACCGGTGTATCAGCCGAGGCCTGGAGCTCGACCCCGCCGGGGCAGGCGACTCGTCCTGCAGGTTGCATCGCCGCGAGCGCGCGCGTCGCAAGCTCACCGCCGACCGTGAACAGGGCCGCGTTCATCCCCGACGGCGCGAACGTTCGAGCTGCGGCCAGCACGTCATCCGTGCGCCCGTCGACGGCGGCGTCGGCTCCGAGCTCTTGGACGAGGGCAACGCCATCCGCGCCCGAGGCCACGGCTAGCACCCGAGCCCCCATCCGCTTGGCAAGCTGCACTGCGACGTGACCCATTCCTCCACTGGCGCCATAGATCAACACGGCCTCGCCTGGTTGGACTTCTAGCGTGTCTTCGAGCCCGCGCAGGGCCGTCAGCCCAACGCCGGAAAGTGCTGCCGCTTGATCCATGGGTAACCCGGCGGGCACGGGCGACACCAGGTCGGCAGCAACGGCGACGTGCTCCGCGTAGAATCCACCTTTGGGATTGAGAAAGCCCGCAGCATAGACACGATCACCTCGCCAAAACCGCGTGACGCGTGCACCTACGTCAAGCACTACTCCCGCGCCCTCCGAACCAAGCACATACGGGAACGGCGGATCGACGCCCAGCATCTGAGCGTAGCCGCCCTCCCGCTCGAACGGATCCCATGCGCCCACGCCGGCAAACTCGAGGCGGATCAGTAGCTCGTCGTCCGCGAGCGCTGGCACGGGCAGCGTTTGCAGCTCGAACATGTCCGTGCCGCCAAAGGCGCGAATGGCCATGGCTCGCATCGTGGTTGGGATTGCTGTCGTCATTGCTCCTCCACCATTGTGGTCCTTTTCAACCTCTATGGGCACGAGACGAAACGCCGCCACCTCAGGCGCTCGAGAACTCGACGAAAAAGCGCGCCTTCGCGCTGCATTTCGGCCCTGCGCGAGGCGCGATCACTGTCGGCCACCTTTTTGCGCGACAATGATCGCAAGACGGTGCGAGGCGCCGTAGCTTGGCAGCAAGAAGCTGGTCCAGGCCCTTGAAGAGGCGGGTCTCACCGAAACGTATGCCCATGAGCACTGGTGGCCGGAGGTCACCGCGTCGCGCAGTAACTCGGCGTTGCTGGCCGACGAAGCCCTCGCTACGCTCAGACCCCGCGGCGGAACGCCAGAAATGGTTGGGCGAATAGTCACCGGAACCCCTCCCCACGTTGCAATCAAAAAGGATCAGTGATCAATGCATCCCCTGCTCATTCTCGTCGGGCTGACGACCTCGTTCTGGAGTGCTTTCCAGTTGCAAATTGTGAGCTTCGTGCCGCGGCTCAGCCTCTTTACTATCCACAAGTTCGAAGCAAAGCGGTGGCTTCTCCGCGCGATCGCGAGCGTCAGTGTGCTTCTGCTGATCTGCTTTCATAGGCACGAGACAGGTGTAGTTGCGTCTGTGATCTCGGCCGTTATCTTGTTGGGATTATCGTTCCTGATCGATAACACCAAGGGATTCCGAGATCTGAACGAGGAGGACATTGTCAAGTCTATCGAGGCTTCCTTAGACGGTGAAGCAATGGTCGTCGGAGTGGAGCTGCCTGGGGAGAGGAGTATTTGCTATCCGATCGAAGATGTGGTGTTGCCGCGCCACCTCCTAAACGATCGTATCGCTGATACGCCGCTTCTGGTTTCTTATTGTGCCGCCTGTAGAAGCTGCATCGTCTACCACCCGGTTGTAGAAGGACTGCGTCTAAATTTTCAGGTAGTCGCTGTGTGGCGGCGGAATATGGTGATGCGTGATCGGGAAACCGGCACACTGTGGCAACAGGCGACCGGAGAGGCGCTTTACGGGAGGTTGAAAGGCAAAACGCTGGAGATGTTGATGTATCAGCAAATGCGACTCGAGCACTGGAAGAAAGCCCACCCAGACACATTGATCGCTACAGAATCCAAGACTGCACCGAAAGGGCGGATCCCCAAGGCGATGCTCCGGAAGATGCTTAAGATTACAGAGCACGCGATGGTCCGTGGGCTTTCGGACATTGGTGATGAGCTGCCGCTGCGTGAGAAGGTGTTCGGAGTAACACTGAACGGAGTATCGAAGGCATATCCGCTCTCCAGGCTCAAGCATTCTCCAGATACTTTGGATTCCGTAGGAGATACGCCCGTACGCCTCTCATACGAGCCAGAGACCAATTATATCAGCGGTGTTAATCTCGAAGACGATTCACCTCTGATCCTGGAGAGCCATTGGTGGTTTGGTTGGAAGGAATTTCATCCGTACACAGAAGTGTGGAACCCAAGTGCCAACGACGACCGCTAGAGAACAAGGAAACGCGTCGAACCATGGGCTTTAGACGGCAGCCATGGTCTCGACCGAAGTGAACATGCAAAGCAACGGGAGCGCGATGGTTACCGCGGCGTGCGAGATGCTGTTGGGCAGACAACAGCCGGGGCGCGTGGGTTGGCGAGACCCACGCTCGTGATTGATTCTGCCGGAAAGGTGTTCAGCGGGTTCCACGTTGGTGGGGCGACCCAGTTTCAATTCCCTCAATCGGCCAGCCACAGTCTGGATAGCAGAAGCCCTACCTCTTCAACCAGCCACCGTTGGATCCTACTTCCATGTTTGCCGACAAACCCGGCATGAACCGCCACCGCCTTTGCGTAGCCCTGCTGGGCTTTGCCGCCATCGACTGTCATCCGACCGCAACCCCTGCTCCAGATGCAGTCCTCCATTCCTCCCGCCATGGCGCTTTCCTCCAGCAGCCGCAGCCCCTGAAGGAACGGCGGCCTCGAACCGATGGCACCGCGAAGCCCCAGACGTGCCAAGCGGATGCCGACTGCCGCATCGTCCTCGTCCCCACGTGTGCCCAGATCAACAACTGCACAG
>CAZNZA010000235.1:0-5624 GCA_964577325.1 uncultured Polyangiaceae bacterium | reverse complement strand
AACGACCCCGTCGTTTACTCTTGCTCGATCGCGTGACAACCGCCGCAGCCAAAGCCCTGCTGGGTTTCCGGGTTGTACGGTGTCGTGCCTAGCGCTTGGGCCATGGCGGGTACGACCTTCTCCGCCATCCACTTAGCCATCGCGGGCTCTTCTTCGAAGGCCAGCAGTTGCCCGTTCTTCATGGTGAGCGCGGGTAGATACTCCGTTGGAGTTTTGTACTCTGGCCCGTGGCAAGTCGCGCATCCGAACTCGGCATACTCTGCCTTGTCGTACGCTTGGAACACCGGAGTCATGGCGGGGATGACTCGCTCCTTCATGAATGCGATCTGTTGTTCACTCGTCATTCCCTCCTGCCAACTATCCGGGATGCTGACCGGCTCGGCCGGCACCTCGGCGGTGGCGGCGGCGGGGGAGGTTACTGCAGAGGGAGCCTCGGCTTCAGGTGTGCCGGAAGTACACGCCCAGAGCGAGGTGGTGGCGGCCAAGATTGAAAAGCAGGATAAGACAAAACGCATGACGAATTCCTTGATGAAGAGCTAGCCGCCGGAGAGTAGTGGACCTCGCGACAAATCGGAAGCAAAGCATGGAAGTGCCGGGCGCTGGCCACGAGCGCGGCGTACTCTGCTGACGCAGGCTGCGATGTGGTTGTCCGGATAAGGCTTGTTGACGCCCCGGGTTGAGACTAGCGTCAGCAGACGTGGTGAGTCCGGAACCTCCAACGAGCCGTGCTGAGCGCTGGGCCGCCTTGAGCAACGACGTGTTCGATGTCGTGGTTGTCGGCGCCGGCATCAATGGCGCCGTCACTGCGGCGGCCCTGGCCGCTCGCGGCGTGCGGGTGGCCCTGCTCGATCGAGGAGACTTTGCGGGCCAAACCAGCATGCACAGTTCCAACTTGGCGTGGGGCGGTATCAAATACATGGAGACGCTGGAGTTCGGTTTGGTGCGCAAGCTGTGCCTGGCTCGCAACCGCTTGATGCGCGCGTATCCCCATGCCGTACGCGAGACGCGTTTTCTCACGACCGTGCCTCGAGCATTTCGCCTCCCCCGCTGGGTGTTGTATTTCGGCGCCTGGCTGTACTGGTGGATCGGGAGCCGCTTCACCCAAACGCCTCGCCTGTTGTCGCGCGCGGAACTGGCCAAAGAACAGCCGCAACTCGACGTGGACAAGAGTGTGGGCGGCTTCGAGTACTCCGACGCGCACCTGGTCGACGGTGACGCAAGATTCGTGTTCGGGTTCGTGCGCGGTGCCATCGAGGCCGGCGCTCTGGCTTTGAACTACGCACAAGCCGTCGGTTCGCAGCATGACGGTGCGCTGTGGCGCACCCAGGTCCGGGATGGCCGTCACGGCGATTCCCCTGTCGTCATCGTGCGTTCCCGAAGCTTGGTCAATGCCTGCGGCCCCTTTGCCGACGCGTACAATGCGCAATGCGGCATCGCCACTCGCTTCCGCCATGTGCTGTCCAAGGGCGTGCACTTGATCGTGCGCCGCTTGACGGAACGCAGTCGCGTCATGGCTTTCTTTGCCAGTGACGGTCGTTTGTTTTTTGCCATTCCCATGGGCCACCGCTCGTGCATCGGCACCACGGACTCGCGCGCCCAAGAGCTCCCCGCGCGCACCACCGAGGAAGATCGCCGCTTCATTCTGTCCAACATCAACGCCTGGTTGCGCCTGCCAGAACCGTTGACGACTCACGACATCATCGCCGAGCGGTGTGGAGTACGCCCTTTGGTGATGCCGCGCAACGTGGACGACCCCACCGGCGCGGTGGACTGGACACAGCTCAGTCGCAAGCACGTGGTCGAGATAGATGCGGCAAAGAAACACATAACCATTTTTGGCGGCAAACTCACCGACTGTTTGAACGTCGGTGAAGAACTCACGGAGGGACTTGAAAGCCTCGGCATTGACGTGCCGCGGGTGAGCAAGGCTTGGTTCGGCGAAGAAGGGGCCGACGAACGCAGCGCCTTTTTGGCTCGGGCCGCAGAACTCGCGCTGCCGCCGTCGACTGCCGATCGTTTGTTCCGTTGTTACGGCACTCGAGCCGACACCATCTTGCGTCTCGTTCGAAAGATACCGGCGTTGGCTACGCCGCTCTACGCGGCGGCCGACGTCATCGCCGCCGAGGCGCGTTACGCGGGTGCGTACGAGCTGGTGGAGACCCTGGAGGACTTCTTGCGGCGACGCACTCAGCTCGCTCAACTCTTGCCCAAGCACGTGCTGAACGAGCCTGGAGCCTTGCGCACGACAGCGCAGGAAATTTTCGGAGCGGACGCTGAGGCGCGAATCGAAGAGTACCTCGCGCTCGCGGGCGAGGCTTGAGAGCTAGTGTCCAGATTGGGGCGCCACCTGTGCGCAGTGGTGCGATGAAGGGCTCAAACCGGGCCAGTAGCCAAACGCGCGTTGAAATTGCATGGCCGCGGGCGCAGACTGGCTCTCATGTCGCACCTCCCTGCTTCGCATTTTCGTTCCCGAGGGCAACACTCTTGCTTGGTGATTCTGACGCGGGCCGCCCTGACACTGTCCGTCGGGACACTGTCCGTTGGGGCGCTGTCTGCCTGTGATGAGCCGACGCCCGCTGCAAGCAAGCCTATCGAGAGCGCAGAGCTGAAACTCGAGGCCGTAGCTTCCAACGTTGAAGCAGAGGTCGAGCGGGAGAAGGAAGCGCCGCAGTTTTCGATCGACGAATCGAGCGTCAAGATCACCCACTCCCGGTACTTGATCGATCGTCCAGATGGACTATCGAAGCTGCGCGCCCAACTCGAGGCGCAGAAGGCCCACATCCAGGGAAAGGAGCTCACGCTCGAGATCGCGCGCCAAGCAAAGTTGCCGTGGGTGACTGCGTTTTTGGGCGAACTCCAGACGGCCGGTGCTGTGGCTTTCGAAATCAAGACTCCTACACGCTCTGAGTACCCGGAGCAGGTGACGTTCACAGCAAGCACTGAGATCGGCGATTTACCGTCGTGCACTCCAGTGTCCGCCATTCAGGCAGACCGCACCACCGTGACCTGGAAGCAGGGAGGCGGCGCTCAGTCACGGCGCGGTCGCGGGCTGGGTGGACCGGATCTCTCTACGACCGGGCTGTCCATCGCGCGCCTGGCCAAGGCATGTCCCACTGGCAATAGCGTGCTCTTGGGTGCTCACGAAGCGGTAGACTGGGGGCTGGTCTATGATCTCGCGGCGAGCACCAGCCGCATCGAAGACACGACGTTTGAGCGACGGGTGTTGCTGTTGAAGGAGCCGAAGCCCGGCAAGCGCGTGGAGCTGTGAGAGCTAGGGAGCGAGATTATCGCACTCTTCGGCGACTGAGTTCGCGCAACTGTCAACGACGTAGCGACAAGGGTTGGTGGCCCACATCGGAGGCGTGCCCTGGATTTGCTTCCAACGACCGTCACTCTGCTGGCAAACGACGATGTTGGGGTTGGGCAATGAGGTATTCATTGCCGTGTAGGAATAGTCGTTGGCCTGGTTGAAGGTGCCGGACGTGTCACGGAGCCTGAAGTCGATGAAGGTTTGGCTGGCGACGTATGTCCCATCGGTGGCTTGCGCGCGCCACTGGAACATCCAATCGTTATCGTCCGTATCTGTTATGCGGAAAGCTAACAGCGGTCCCGTGGTTGGCCCGTTGTATTGCTCGGCGTAGTAATCGACGCGCGCCTCGGGGCTGAAGAAGTAGAGGAAGGCCAGTTGGTTCCAGGGCAAAGCCGGGTCCCCCATCGTGACGTCGACCCGCAGCTGCAGGCCTACGACGACGCTTGGATCGACGTTCGCCGATTGAATGGCCAAGCGCGTTGCCAAACATCTCCCCGATGAGCAGCGGTCGCTGACGCAATCGCTTTCTTCGCTGCACACGCTGCCTGCAGCGCCCTTGCCGCAGGTGCCGTTGTTCCTGCAGTGCTCGCTGTGGCACTGGCTATCGACCTCGCACGCGTCGCCGGTCGCTCCTGGCGTGCACATGCCCTGGGTACAGCTTCCTGAGACGCAATCGCCATCACCGAAGCACCCGGTCCCGCCAAAGCCAGGGGCACAGCTGTCATCGAGGCAGCGGCCTGTGATGCAGTCGCTGTCGATCACACACGCTTCGTCGGCCGCAGATGGTAAGCAGGCGCCTGCCGCGCAGTCATTGCTCCTGCAGTCACTAGCGGTCCCGCACGCTTCACCAGCACCGCAGGGCTCGCAGGTGTTGCCACCACAGTCGATGTCTGTCTCGTCCTGATTCTTGTAGTCGTCGTCGCACGTTGCTTCCACGCACACGCCCAGGCAGTACCCGCTGGCGCAGTCGGTATCTCCTCGACAAGCTTGTCCTTCGCCGCAGCTTGAGCACTCTTCCCCGCCACAGTCGATGCCCGTTTCTTCGCCGTTGCTCACCTCATCGGTGCATGAGGGCTCGGCGCAGATGCTCTCCTCTTCCTGAGGTTCGCATACTTTGTTGAGGCAATCGTTGGCGGTCGTGCACGTCGCGCCGTCTTCGCAAGGCGCACAGCCTCCGCCGCAATCCGCGTCCGATTCGTCGCCGTTGAGGATCTCATCCTCGCACGACGGGGCGACGCAGGTGAGGGATTTGTCGTCGCAATTCTTGCTCGCGCAGTCATCCGCAGTCGAGCATACGTCACCGGCCTCGCACGGTGAGCAGCTGCCGCCGCAATCGACATCGCTTTCGTCACCATTCTTACTTCCGTCACCACAACCCGGGTCGACGCAGATCCCGGCGGCCCCGCAAAACTCACTCGAGCAGTCGTCGTCGGTCTTGCACGCGTCGCCGTTGCTGCATGGTTTGCACTCGTCGCCGCCGCAGTCCTTGTCGGTTTCGGTTCCGTTGGCAACCGTGTCCTCGCACGTCGGCGCCAAGCAGAAGCCCTCGGTGCAGACGCGGCTCACGCAGTGCGCGCCGATCATGCACTGCGCGCCGTCCGCGCAGGGACTGCAACTACCGCCGCAATCGACGTCCGTCTCACTGCCGTCCATCACACCGTTACCGCAACCGGTCGGCAAGCACGTGCCATTGCACAAGTTGCTCTCGCAGTCGGCGTTCACTGAACAAGGTTGGCGCAGGCCGCACTTGGGACAATCGGAGCCCCCGCAGTCGACCGCAGGTTCGTCCTCATCCAGTTCCTGGTTCGAGCAGTGTGCAGCAAGTCCGCCGTCAGGAGGGCGCTCTACGCCTCCCTCGGTGGCTCCATCCACCCCTGAATCCAATTCAGTGCTGGAGGTTTGCGTATCCTCGCTGGTGTCGGTATCGCTGGGCGTCAGATCTCCGAGCTGCGGCGTACAGCCCACAACCCCAAGCAGCGCGGCGGCACTCGAGAGGATGAGCAGAGCGGAGCGGCGAACGCCACCCGATTGGTGACCCACTCGCCCTCCCATGGACCAGCTTTGGTGGCCAGGGTGCGCGCTGAATAAGAAGAAGAGGCGTGGTGACACGGTACGGTTACGGCAGCTTAGAGACCAAAAGGTCTAGCTGATTGGGACTCGGTTTGTTCCGGCAAAAGCGCAGTGCCTTCATCTTGGGACCTCGAGTGTGGTGTGTCCAACGATGGACAGGTGAAAAAAACGCTCACAGCGCACGGCCTAGCGCCCGCCCCAACCGCGACAGGGGTTCACCTACAACAGCGCACACGAGAGCCGG
>CAZNZA010000234.1:3726-5660 GCA_964577325.1 uncultured Polyangiaceae bacterium | reverse complement strand
CGACGTCGAGCTTGGCGGACACGATCAGATCTTCAACCTAAACGTTGGCCGCCATTTGATGGGGCGCTACGACCTGCGGCCGCAGGTCGTAATGACGGTGGGACTGCTGGTTGGAACCGACGGCGTCGAAAAGATGTCGAAGAGCAAGAGCAACGCCATCGGCATCAGCGAACCATCGCGGGAAATGTTTGGCAAGGTCATGTCGATCAGCGACGAGTTGATGGTCGACTGGTACGCGGCGTTGCTCGGGGAACGGATTGAGCTCTTGGATCCGAACGCCAGCAAGCAGCGCCTTGCCGAACGCCTCGTTGCCCGTTTCCACTCTCCGACAGCAGCCGCAGAGGCTCTCTCCTGGTGGCGTGCCGGCAGGCCTGTGGATGCGCTCAGAGAGGTCCGCGTCGCGGCAGGGCCACTATTTCAAGTCGTACGCGACGCTGGGGCGGCCGAGAGCGGGAGCGACGCTCGTCGAAAGATCGAGCAGGGAGGCGTGCGCGTGAATGGGGAGCGCGTCATCGATCCTCGTCGTGTACTGGCGGCGGGTCGCTACCAGCTCGATGTCGGCAAGAAGTTCCGAGCTGTGCTGGTTGTCGAATGAGGTTGGCGCACCTTTCACGGCTATCGCCTATGTCGATAGGAATGCTTAACACGCGGCAGGCCAAGGTCTCCGACTACCAATTCCTCAAACAGCTGCATCACACCGCTTATCGCGATGTGGTGACGCGCCAGTTTGGGTCTTGGAATGATGCCGATCAGGATGCATGGTTTGATAAGGGCCTGGATGACGCGGAGTATCGCATCGTCGAATCCGACGGTACGCCGGTGGGTGCTATCGGGATGCGCGAGCATGCCGGTCACATAGCTCTCGTGGAACTGCAGCTCCTCCCCGAATACCAGAACCAAGGAATAGGGACTGAACTACTAACGCTGGAACTGAAGCGTGCTGCAGATCACGGGCTGCCGGTGCGCCTTCAAGTCCTGCGTCAGAATCGAGCACGTCAGTTCTATGCGCGCCAAAACTTCACGATCGAAGGCGAAACCGACACACACTACCTCATGGTCTGGCATCCGGAAACCACGCAGGAACGTACGTCAGTCTCAACACGTCCTCGGCAAGCCGATCGTGAGTCATGAGGCGGAGCGGCGGCCGCGGCCCCGCGAAGTAGGGACTGCCGTGACCGAGCACGACGGGGTGCAGGTAGATCCGGTATTCGTCGACCAGGCCGAGGTCGGTGAGACTTCGTGCGAGGTTCGGGCCAGCAACTTCAATCTCCCCCTCCCGCTCGGCTTTTAGCTGGCGGATGGCGCCTTCGAGCTCGCCCTCAATCAGTTTGGCGTTGGGTCCGACGGACTTCAGCGTGCGTGAGACGACCCACTTCGTCTGCTTCCGCCATGCCGCCGCGAAGGCGCGTTCGTCTACGCCCCATTCCGCTTGGTCATCATCCCAGTAACTCATGATCTCATACATGCGGCGGCCGTAGACACTGCCGACCTGCCCGCGAGCGTCCTCGATGAAGTGGCGAAAGAGTGCGGGGCTGGGCGCAAATGCCATGTGGTCGACGTACCCGTCGAGGGATTGGTTCATTCCGAATACGAGCTTGGCCATACCGCTTCCTTTCATAGCGCGGCGCATCCGCGCCGCTTTGACGAGCTAGGCCGTCGACTGTAAGCGGTGGAGCGAGCCGGTAGAAGCGCATACTGGAATTCACAGACCAGGGGAGAAAGGTCTCCCTGGTTGGCGTGCAACGGCCACGGCTAACCTCCCTTGGCCATGACCAGGACGAAAATCTACCAGAGCTCTCCCTCCCCCGGATTCGAAGCGTGCCGGGCGTCCGTCCCTCGCTTGCTCGGGGCCGGCGTCGTATTGCTCCCCTTGCTGTGGAGCGCAAGCGGCTGTTCGAGCAGTGAGGAGAAGCCGAACGGTGAGATGGACCCGA
>CAZNZA010000234.1:0-3626 GCA_964577325.1 uncultured Polyangiaceae bacterium | reverse complement strand
GACGGCGATACCAGTGACGCTGACACCAGCGACGGCGATACGGATGCTGGAAGCACGTCGGCAGGCGATACAGATGCTAGCGCATCTGATGGCGCGGATGGGGGCAACGGTGACGTAGACACGGGAGGCGGTTCTGGCGATCCGCTTTCACCGGGATGTGGAACCGAGTTCCAGAATCCGCCACCGGACGGAATGCAGCAGACGGTGGATATCAACGGAACCACCCGATACTACTTGATGGACGTCCCCGACAATGCGGACAACGAAACACCGTTGATGCTCATCTTTGCATTGCACGGGTTCGACATGAACAACATAGCGGTGGTCGATCTGTTCAATTTCACGGAACGCTCGGGGGGTCGTGCCATTACCGTGTGGCCCCAAGGTGAAGGGCCACACCCCGGTGACGTGCCTCATTGGGGGGATCAAGTCCTGAATTCTACCTGGGGTTCCAACGAGCAGAACTACGCGTTCCTACGCCAAATCATGACCGACTTGGGTGAACGCTACTGCATCGACCAAGAACGCATCTTCATTGCTGGATTCAGCATGGGCGGCTTCTTCACCAATCAAATTGCCTGCGACCATGCTGACTGGTTCCGTGGCTTCGCGCCGGTCGCCGGTGGTGGGCCGCAAAGCTGCGCGCAGTCTGACGTCCAGAACGCCATCATGGTGCAGCACGGCACGGCCGACGACATCGTCATGCTTTCTAGCGGTGAAGGGAGTCGCGACTTCTGGCTGGAGCAGAATGGCTGCGGCACATCATCCTCCAGCTCGCTTGCAAACTGCCAATTCTACGACGGGTGCCCCGACGGCAAACCCGTGGCGTGGTGCACGGGCAATTACGACCACTACATCCCTGACGAGGTTGCGAGCAACATCTGGTCGTTCTTCAGCAGCCTGTAAAAAAACTCCGCGTTCGGCAGATCGCGGGTGAGACCTACCCGCGTTCGTGGCACTTGGCTAACCCGTGCAAAGGTTGGCCTGGTACGCTCGCGCGGTGCTCATAACGCTGCACCGCGCGAAAGCGACCGACGCACCACGATTGTTGGCGATTCGACGCCAAGCCATCCTGCAGCTTGCCGTACCTGCTCTGTCACCCGAGGAAGCACACGCGTGGCAAGCTGGGCGCGACCTGGCGTGGATGGTCGCTCTCGTCGCAACGCGTCAGGTGCGTATTGCATGCGCCGATGAACATGTCGTTGGCTGGGTCGCAAGCACTGACCATTGCATCATCGGCCTCTACGTCGATCCTGCTTTCGCCGGGTGCGGCGTCGGCTCACAGCTACTGGCGGCGGAGGAACACGCGATTGGCGCCAACGGCGGCGAACTGGTTTCACTGAACGCGTCCACGAATGCTGAAGGTTTCTACCAGCGCCGTGGTTATTCGGCCTCCGGCGAGCGGCTCTCGAACGGAGCGCTCCCCATGAGGAAGCACCTGCGGACATGAGATCGACCCATGATTCGGGGGCCCAGCCGCTTCTACAGCGCGCGAATACAGTCACCGTATGCGCGTATACCTCGCTGTTTTCGGCTTGAGAGGCCTCTTTACGTTCACACTACGCGGACAATCAGCGACGCGCCGCGTAAACTGGCGGTCGTGGCGGAGGGGCGCTTGGGCTAGAGTCCCCACGAATGCCGCTCGTTTCGATTCAGACCGATGGGGTGCACCCGGGTGCTCAGCTCGTTGATCAAGCCAGAACCTCGTTGGTTCGCTCAGGAATCGTCGTGCTTCGCCGCGCGGTGGACCGCTCCGCGTTGAGTAGCGCGCACCGTGCGATTGTCGAAAGCCTTTGCAGCTTGGACGCCGATGCTGCAAAGCGCCAAGGTGTCCGCGTCGGGGATGGTCGGTACATGGTAACCCTAGACCTTAATCCCCCCTTCGACAAGCCCGAGCTTTTCGCGAGCGCGCCCTTGCTGGCAGTAGCGCGCGCAACGTTGGGGGTGGACGCCATCATCAATAGCTTCGCAGTCGTCATCGCCTTTCCTGGTGCCAAAGCGCAACGACCCCATGTCGATCACCGGATGCTGTTTCCGGGTGACGAAGCCGCGAGCATGTCCGCTCCGCCCTACGCGCTCACCGCCATCATTCCGCTTCTGGACTTGGACGAGTCCACCGGCAGCACCGAGGTGTGGCCACACGGGCCAAACATGCCCACCCCCGACCTTTGGACGAGCAATCCCTCCGGCTCGACGGTCTTGCCCTTGGCCCTTGGCGACGTAGGTCTCATCGATTACCGCGTGTGCCACGGTGGCACCCCCAATCCTGGCCTCGTACCGCGACCGATCCTATACATCGTATATAGTCGACCGTGGTTTCGTGACGCGGACAATTTCAGCGAGATCCCGCCACTCCGCGTAAGCCCGCAGCACTTAGCCAACGTACCTGCCGAGTATCGCTGCTTGTTTGCTACCGCGGCCGCAGGACACCTCGCTTAGAGCCCCCCGCGGAGCGGTTCTCGAGCTGCCGGCTTGCCAAAGTCTACGCTCTTCCTCAAACTGTCCTTTGTGGAGGAAAAGCTGACCCTTCGCTTTCCGACGGAAGAGGATGAGCCCGAGTTCCTGCGTGCCCACCGCGCAACCTCACCCGAGGTTCCCTATTTCCTGCACTACTATCGCCAGGACATGGCGTTCCACGACTACCTCCGAGTGCTAGACGACCAGCACCGTGGCGTGCACCTGCCTCCCAACCACGTTCCTTCGACGTTCTTGTTTGCCTTCGTGGGGCCGAGGATCGTGGGTCGTGTTTCCATTCGGCACTCGCTCAACGAGTTCCTCGAAAGGGTTGGCGGACACATCGGGTACGTGGTGGTGCCGGAATTTCGACGCAGGGGCTACGCCACCGAGATCCTACGCCAAGCACTACGCATCACTCGTGACGAGCTCGGAATTCATCAGGCGATGGTAACATGCGACGACGATAACGAGGGGTCCATCAGAGCGATAGAAAAGAACGGCGGTCGGCTCGCGGACGTCATCACCGGCTCGGACCTCGAGAAACCTAAGCGCCGGTACTGGATTGCAACCGGGTGAGCTTCGATCGTAGGCGCGCTCACTGCCTGGAAAGCGGCTCAGTCGTCGGCGTTCGGCTTGCGATCCCGGGTCTTGGGTTTGGCCAGGATCTCGATGTGCACGGCCTCCCAGCCTTGGGCAGCCGCTTCGTCGATAGCTTTGGCGAGATCACCTACGTGGGTGACGACGGTTGGGCCATTCCGCCCTACCTTGCAGTCGAAATCCCAAAAGTCCGCCCCCTCGGGCAGCTTCTTGCCTCGCTCTCGCTTGATGTACTTCCGCACATCGTTCTTGATGGCGTTGACGACCTGGGGCGGCTTGTGGCGGGGATCGGTGAGGGGAAATGTCTTCCTCATGGCCCGCCTTGTGCCCGCCCGAACGCCATTTGTCCAGGGCCGTGACTCCAAAGGGCGCGTATGGTGGCGCTGCTGCGTCGCTAGGGAACGGCACGAGCAAGCCACGAGCGGCGCGGTTGCAATTCGGCCGCTCGTCTGCTCATCCGGTCGGGTCTCCATGCAGCGATTGTCGAGCTCCAGTAAGCTGCGCCTGGAATGGTCGACCTTGCAGATGAATTGCAAGCCAGGGTCACTGCACTACTCGGCGCAAAGGTAACA
>CAZNZA010000233.1:0-5706 GCA_964577325.1 uncultured Polyangiaceae bacterium | reverse complement strand
GTTTGGAAGAGTGTACGCTCCCCGCGAATTGTGTGAGCCAGAGACGAGGTAAAGTCTTTTGTACACCTGGTCAGGCGTCGCCGGGCTCGATCACCGTCGCGTGCACTGATACGCCCGGTTGAAGTTACTCTCCGACCCAGTCGCTCACCAGCTGCCTGACCTGCTCCCAGGTGCCCTTGGACTGTTCGGCGGCTCGCGTCGTCAATTCGCTCAGCTGTTTACTGGACGCGGCCTGATTGATGCGGTTCAATTCTTCGCTGAGGACGGCTTGGGCTCTGAGTAGCGATTTGCCACTTTCAGTCGCTTGCAGCTTCTCCTTCCAGTCGACACGCATGAGCACGGTCGTCGCATAGGTAAGAACCACTTTGGCGACCAGGGCTTTGTCGGTAATGGATGTGAACGCGGCGTCCGGGTCCCTTGCCCGCATTGCTTCTGCCGCGTCGCGAAACAGCTGTTGTTCGGTATCGGGAAACATCGGACTCTGTGCGAGGCGCTCCAGGCTGGTGATCGCACGAGGCGCATCCTCTCGCTTGATGCCGACGTACGCGTCGACGAGCCAAACCCCTTCAGCGTCGATACCGAGCGTCCGCGCGTCGGCAAGAAAGGCGTCCAGGTCGTCGAGCATGCCCGCATCTGACTCTTCGCCCATCTCTAGTCTCACCAGGCCTCGCGTCAGCACTCCTGCCGCATGCCACTGCGCGTGCAGTTGTGCATCGCTCCAATCGCTGGGTTGCTGGAACTCGCGGCTGAAGCGGACCATCTCCTCGCGGTTATCTTCCAGGTCCTTCAGGTAGGCAGTGAGTTCGCGCTCAGCTAGGTATGGCCAACCGTAGTCGGAAAACGTGATACCTCGGAGCAGCCGCGACATCAGCCGAACGGATGTCATTTGCAGTTGGCTTGGATCGAGCTGACCCAGCTCGTAGATCACCATCCCCCGAGGCGCCTTGCTTACTGTGCAAACCACTGCGATAGCCAGGTGCTCCCAGGCCGAATTGTACCAAGTCAGCGTATGCAGCACGAGGGGGTCGCCCTGCTCTGCCTTGACGTGACTGAGCACCTCGAACAGCGTCGGAAGGTCGTCCTCATCGACGTCGCGCAGACTGTGACGGAGTGAATAGAAGGCGGTTGCGAGCTTGACGTAGTCGGCCGCGGTCAGAGCCCGGCTTTCTGATTCGTCGGACGTCACCATGGCCGCAAACAAGCGTTGGGTTTGCTCTCTGACTTTCGCTGCGGCGGCGTCGGAACCCAAAGCCGCCTCCGTCGGACTACTAGCTGATGTCCTCGCCCATTGGCGGAGGAGTACACCTGCGTCGGTGCCTTCCGGTTCCCCCGCGGCAATCGGTGCCGAACGCAGCGATACCTTGATGCCGCGATACACGACTGCCTCCATCGACTCGCCTGCCGCTTTGAGTTCTCGCTCCTCGCGTTCGAGGGGCGTCTCGCACGACAGCGCGCTGCAGCTCGGCGCTACTGAACAAAGAACCATCACCAAC
The DNA here is from genome assembly GCA_964577325.1 of uncultured Polyangiaceae bacterium. Taxonomy (GTDB): domain Bacteria; phylum Myxococcota_A; class Polyangia; order Polyangiales; family Polyangiaceae; genus SZUA-265. Next base: position 4,213 of record CAZNZA010000233.1, on the reverse strand, counting down.
GCCCGCAACGACGAGCTGCCCAACCGTCCCATTTCGAGCGTCTTAGCACGACGAATGACCCCTGGGGAGGCCCACGTATGGTGTCAGGGCGGCATGTGCACGTAGGCGTGTCAGTCCCCGACAAGCTTTAAGTCAATCCGCCACGGCGGCGAAGTCGTTCATGACCGTCTACTCTGCACGTTGCTCGAGCCCGTGAGAACCGGCGCAGTCAGCGCATGCTCGGCGCCCTGGAGCTCGAGGGTCAGCTGCCAGTGCTGGCGCTTCGTGTCGTGTCCTAGCACGACGACATTTACGCGGTCTCCCATCCGCCACCGCGCCTCGCCGTCAATTTCGAGAGCCGCGCCGTCCTGGCTCAGGCTCACGTCGCCATGTTCGTTGCGCAAGTCTCGTAGATGCACTTTGGCGTCGATGGGATAGCCTTGGAACAAGACGTACGCCTTGCTGCGGCTCAGGCCCACGACGATGGCGGGTAGCGCACGTTCCAATCTCGGGAGGCTCAGCTGGTCACCGAAGATCTGGTCGAGCACGAGCAGGTTCGCTTCGTTAGTGAGACGTTTCTGAACGCGCTTGGCCTCGTTGGCTCGTTCAATGACAGCCTCGCGCAGTACTTGGTCGTCGAGCGGCTTGCCGTCGAGAGCCTGGACTAGCTCTCGATGCAAGTACACGCCTACGATCTCTCGCATCGGTGCGCTGAAGCGCGCGTACACGTCGGCACCTACCCCAAAGTGCCGCTCAGGGAGCGACTGATACGTCGAGGCCACGTTCGCCATCACTGCTTGACGGTGGATCACGAGCGCGAGGGCGTCGGTCGAAGCACTGGCCGGTAGACTCTCCAAAAAGTCGGCCAGGTGCTGGTCTTCTCGCCAGATCCACCGCGCGTCCAACTGATGCCGCGCGGCCAACGATCGGGTAAGATCCCGGAGCGCCTGCAGCCGCACCGGCTCTGGCGGTGGATGAACGCGATAGATGGGTTCGATGAGGGGGTCGCTGGCCGCGTCACGCAAGAGGCGTGCTCCTTCGGCGTTACACAACAAGGAAAGCTGTTCGTTGTAGGCTTCGACGGGATGTCGAATGGCTTCGGCCGCGGTGAAACGACGCCGGCGACCATCGACTTGCACGTCGAGCTCCACGCGCCGGAAGCGAATGACGTCGCGTTCTTGAGCCAAAGCTCCTCGAGCCACGCCCACTTCTCGCAGACAGAGCAAACTCGATTGCACGGCCGCGTCGCCGATGCTGTGTTCGCGCCCTTCGTAGAAGGCTTGGACGCCGCCAAAGCTGAGTTTGCCGCGGCTACGGATGCGAGCTCGAAACGCGTCGGTCGCGGTCGCGCTCGAGGTCGACCGCAGGCTGCCGTCGCCGTGTAAACGGATGCGAAGCACGAGCGCTCGACGCTCGACGTTCGAGTTCAGGGATACCAGCCCCTCCGATAGCTGCCGTGGTAACATGGGGACCATCACTGCGGGCAGGTAGTAGCTGGCGGCGCGCCGCATCGCCTCTTTCCACAGTGCTGTGCCGGGCTGAACGTAGTAGCTAGCGTCGGCCAACGCGTAGCACACGACGTACCCTTGCGCGTCGCGCTCGACGTACGCGGCCTGGTCCAGATCTAAAGATGTCGCACCGTCGATGGTGACGAATGGTAAGTGAGTTAAATCGGTGAGGGCAGGGTCGTCGACGCCTGGATTCTTTAGGAAATGCGCCACCTCCGCGTGCACGCCATCGCTGAACGCGGGCGTCAGCTGATAGCGACTGAAGATCGCCACGAGTTCTGCGCGGGAGCTTCCGGCTTCGGCCACACTGGCGACGACATGGGCTTGGCCTGCATCCGTCCGCACCAGCACATAGTCTCCCTCGGCTGGCAGCTCTACCGCGCCTGCAAACGGCACTTCTCGCGTGGGGTCCATGACGTCCAGCGCTATCTGCGCGTTGCCCCGCATGACGACGTGCGCCAAAAACTCGCGAGTTTGGGGGAGCGAACCACCTTCCACCGCCAGTCGTGCCATGATTCCGTCATACACCAATGTTTGCTGCTGAGCACTGGTACACTCCTCCGTCATGCGGCGCACCCACCTCGAAACCCTGGAACAGTTCGACACTTACCTGGCGCAGCACGGGTGCTTGGATGGTTGCATCGTACAAGGTTTGGACCTTTCCGATCGTACGGCGCCCCTGCTCGACGTGAGCGTCGAGGAGACGGTTTTTCTCGGTTGCGTGCTGCACGAGGGGATCACGTATCGCTTGTTGGCGGCCCGCGCCGTGCTGTTTCCCGATCTTCGCAAAGGGCGCCCCTACCATCCGACTCGGTCGCGTCTGTACGACTTGGAGGAGCTGATGCGCGGCTTCGAACCCGACCAGCCTGGCTCGTTCGACAAGACCACGGACTCCACGATATACCGACACTTCCAGCAGTACCGACACGCAGCCTTGCCGCCATTGTTGGAGGAGTTAGCTCAACGCATTCACGACCACGCCATCGACGATGCGCTGGCCGAGCTGCTCGCCCAACCCGAGCACGCGCGCGTGGTCGGCGTGATGGGAGGTCACGCCATGAAGCGGGGCACCTCGGAGTACGAATGCGTAGCACGCATCGCGTGGGAGCTCGCACGGCACGGATACTTCGTTGCCACCGGTGGTGGACCCGGCGCGATGGAAGCGGCCAATCTCGGCGCGTGGATGGCGAACTACTCCCACGCTCAACTCAGCGAGGCGCTCGCTATACTATCCGCGCAGCCCGACTATTGGCAGCACGAGTACCTGTTGCTGGGTTACCGAGTTCGCGCAGCCTTCCCCAACGGACGAAGCAGCCTAGCTGTGCCGACGTGGTTCTACGGCCACGAGCCGAGTAATCAGTTCGCCCTTCACATCGCCAAATATTTTTCCAACAGCTTGCGCGAAGACGGTTTGCTAGCGATCGCTCGCCACGGCGTCATCTATGCGCCGGGCAGCGCCGGCACGCTGCAGGAGGTGTTCATGGACGCCGCGCAAAATCACTACGGGACGTTCGCCGTGGTCAGCCCGATGGTGTTCCTGGGGACGACCGAATGGACCGAGCGCAGGCCAGTCTTACCATTGCTGCAGTCGCTGGCCGGAGAGCGTCAGTACGCCAGTCGCATGGCCGTGTTGGACGACGTGTCCGCCGTCGTGGAATTCATTCAAAGCCATCCACCGGTTGCGTACGAGCCGCGCTGAGATGCGCCCATGGCTAGAGGGTGGCATCCCGTCTATTTACTTTCCACAGCGACAGCCTTGACTTCAATCGCCGGACTCCGAAAACCCATCAGCACCCAGGCCCACAATAGCCTTGCCATGAATGGAACTGAATGGGTTCGGTAGCTTGGAACTCTATCGGTGAACACGGTGTCGGGGGGAGCGTCACCCGTCATGGTGCGCATCTCGAGCGGCGGACGTTCAGCCTCCGGGATGCGTGCAGCGTAGACGCTAACCCAGTGCCCCTTCTCGAACTCCAGGAACATGGGTGCGCCGCAGCAAGCTGCGATCACCCGCCGCGTCGAGCTCTGGGATGAAAGGCGATGCTCGCGCAATGCCTGCGAGGCGGGAAACTCTACCCGGTCCTTTCGGTACAGCACGAACGGCGTTCCGCCGTCTGTGCCGGCAAAAGGCGTGCTACCGGGCACAGCCAACTGTCGAGCCGCAGTTTGGCAGCTGTGGCAGTAGCAGGAGACGGTCATTATCGGATCGCCGATTGCGGCAATGCTGAGCTGTCCACAGGAGCAGCTGAGGAGTCGCTGGCTTGGCTTCATGGGGCAACTCTTGCCAAACTAGCCCTCGAAATCCAAGTAGACAGGTTTTTCTTACCTTGGGTCGAAAAGCAGACTAATGGGCGTTAATGGCCGCGAACGTCGAGCTTGCCGAACCAGAAAAGCCTGAGCTTACGGAGTCGACCCCCTGTCCCGCATCGTCAGCCTTCGCGATGATTGGGGGCAAGTGGAAGCTGTGGATTCTCAAGACCCTGATTTTTGAGGGCACGCACCGTTTTGGCGAGCTGCGACGCAAGGTGGACGGCATCACCCAGACGATGTTGACGACACAGCTTCGTGCCCTCGAACAAGCTGGCTTAGTCACGCGAAAAGTTTACGCGGAAGTGCCACCGCGCGTGGAGTACTCGGCGACCAGGGAGGCAATGGGGCTGGTTCCGATGTTTACGGCCATGCACGAATGGTGGACGTCGCGCACGTCCCCTTAGCGGGTTCGGGCG
>CAZNZA010000232.1:0-5776 GCA_964577325.1 uncultured Polyangiaceae bacterium | reverse complement strand
GGCCGCGCTCCCATAGACGTGTTTGCGTATCGCGACTACCGCGCATTTCTGGTCGCGTTCATCGAACACAAGCAGGCGCGAGGCGCTGGGCATTCCAACACCGAGTTCGCCAAGAAGGTAGGGCTACGGTCTGCCAACTATCTGCAGCTGGTGATCGCGGGCAAACGCAACCTGGGGACGGATCTCGCCGTGCGCTTTGGTGAAGCCTGTGGCTTGCGCGGTGATCCCTTGCAGTATTTCTGTGCCCTGGTCGCGTTCAACCAAGCCAAGACCACGCGCGAACGGGAGCTGCACTACGACAAGCTGCGAAGCTTTGGTCGCTTCCGCGCCAGCCATCGGCTCGACGCTGCGCACAGTGCGTATCACAGTCACTGGTACATCCCAGCGATTCACGAACTCGTGGCGCGCAAGGATTTCCGCGAGGAGCCGTCATGGATCGCGAGCACCCTATTGCCGCCCATCGCGGCGCGCGAGGCGACGCGCGCGCTCAAGGTGCTCGAGCGGCTCGGCCTGCTCGTGCGTGACGCGTCGGGGCGGCTAACTCAGGCCGAAGCCGTCGTCGAGACGCCGGAAGGACCTCTCGGTCACCACGTGGCTCAGTTTCACCGTGCGATGATGGTGCGCGCCGCCGAGGCGCTCGATCTCGTACCGCGTGAAGAGCGGGAGATCGCCGGCCTCACCCTGTGTCTGAGCGAAGCGCGCTTGCGTGAGCTCAAGGCCGAGCTCGAAGGTTTTCGCACTCACTTGCTCGAACGCTACATGCGTGACGAGCACCCGGAGCGCGTGGTGCAGGTCAATTTTCAGATGTTTCCGCTGTCGAAAGCAGCAGACGGACAAGACGAGGAGACGCAGTCATGAGGGCGATGAATGTTCATCTGGTGTGCGCAGCTTTAGCGGCGGTAGCATGTACGGCGACCAACACGGGCAATCCGGTGGTCGAGGACCACACGGGCGCACCGGACGGCATGGAGCTCGTTCGCTCGGCGCTGACACGAGACACTTCTCCCGTCGTTGCGGAGAGCGACGCCGTAGCATTCGGCAGCGACAGCCGCGACTTCGCCTTCGAGCTCTATGCTCAGGCCGCCGAACAGGCTGGTGCGGCGGGCAACACTTTCATCTCGCCGTACAGCGTGCGCGTGGCGTTGGCCATGCAGTTCGCCGGTGCACGCGGGCAAACGCGCACGGAAATGCAGAGCGCTCTGCGGTTCAATCTGCCCGAACCGGTGTTGCATCAGGCTTTCAATAGCACCGCCATCGCTCTCGCAGGACGCGGCAACGAGCTGGTCAGCGCTGAATCCAGCGGCGATCTGGTACTGCGCTTAGTAAACGGTGCATTCGGCAGCAAGCACGAAGTGTTCCAACCGGCATTCCTCGACACGCTGGCCACGCACTACGGCGCAGGCATGTTCGCTGCCGACTTTGCCGGCGCACCGGAACAGCAACGGCTGGCCATCAACGACTGGGTCGAGGAAAACACCAATCAGCGCATCGTCGACCTGCTCCCCCCTAACTCGATCGAGGAGAGTGTCGCCCTCGTGCTCGTCAATACCATCTACTTCAAAGGCTCCTGGCTACAGGAATTCGACCCGGCCAATACTCGAGACGAAGTTTTCCACGCACCCGGCGGCGACGTCACGGTCGCGATGATGAACGGCTACGCCGAGCAATACACCGAGGGTGACGGCTACCAAGCGCTGGAACTGCCGTACATTGCGCCAGCGGTACGAATGCTGTTCATCTTGCCCCAGGCCGGGCGCTTCGAAGAGATCGAGACGGGGCTGGATCGCGCCTTCTTCGACCAAGTGCGGGCTGCCGTGAGCAGGTGGAGCGTAACGCTGAAAGTCCCGAAGTTCAGCTTCGAGACGAGCTTCGGGCTGACCTCGGCACTGCAGGCCATGGGCGTACAACAGCTCTTTCAGCCGGGCGTGGCCGATCTGTCCGGCATCGCCGGCGGCCCTGGTGACCTGTACGTGAGCGACACGTTCCACAGCACCTTCGTAGCGGTGGACGAACAGGGTACCGAAGCCGCCGCCGCAACGGCGGTCGTCACCAGCGGGACCTCCGCGCCGCCGCCGGCAGACTTCTTCCTCGATCGGCCGTTTCTGTTCGCGATCGTCGATGACCCGACGGGCCAGGTATTGTTCGTCGGGCGCGTGATGCAGCCGTAAGGCGCGTCCCGTGGACCAACTCCGACATTCGTTTGCATTCCTCGAGGACCGCCTGGACGTCGAGGCCGTTGTTCTCGTTCAGGCAGCGCACTGCTAGGTTTTGTTGGAGAGAAGGTCACGCATCAGCTGGCCTAGGTGTTCCACACGAATCGGCTTTACCAAGTGGGCATCAAAGCCGGCATCCTGGGACTGAGCCTTGTCGCTCGCTTGACCGTAGCCTGTAAGTGCCACGAGCCGCAGCGCTGGGTCTAGCTCGCGCAGCCTTCTTCCTAGTGCGTAGCCGTCCATGACAGGAAGGCCGATGTCGAGCAGAGCAATGTCAGGCGCGAAGTCCGCCGCAAGCCCGAGTGCTGATGGACCATCAAACGCGGTGCGCACTTCGTAATGCAAGTGCGTCAGCGCCTCCGACAGCAGGTTTGCAGCGTCCTGGTTGTCGTCGACAACGAGGACGCGCTTGTAAACATGCGGCGACAGGCTGGCAACCGCGCTGCCCAATGTATGCTCGGCCACACCGCGTCTCTCGACATCGCGCATGCTGAGCGGCAGCTGCACGACAAATTCGCTCCCCTTACCCCGACCTTCGCTGAAGACGCGTACGGTGCCGCCATGCATGAGCACCAGATTCTTGACGATGGCCAGCCCCAACCCAAGACCTCCCTGTGTACGCTCGATGGATTGACGTTGCTGCACGAACAGGTTGAACACCGCCTCGAGCATCTCCGGCTCGATCCCTTGACCACAGTCCTGCACGCGCACGACGACGTTGCTTCCGATGGCGCTTGCCGACACGGTAATACGCGTTCTCGGGTCGCTATACTTGGCGGCATTCGTCAAGAGATTCGAGAATACCTGCGCCAGACGCTGCGGATCCCCGTCGACGTAGAGGCTTGCGGCTGGAACGTCGACGACGAGCTCTTGCTGCTTTTGCTCGAGCAGGGGGCTGGCAGTTTCGACCGCTTGAGCCACGATGCTCCCCACATCCAAGTGCTGCTTCCGCAGTTCCACTTTGCCGCCTGCGATACGCGCAACGTCGAGAAGGTCGTCGACTAGACGCAGAAGATGCCGCACTTGGCGGTCGAGGATGTCCTGTTCACGTGAGGCGATCCCCCTCATGCGCATGATCTCGAGAGCCGTCATGATTGGCGCTAGTGGATTGCGCAGCTCGTGTCCTAACATGGCGAGAAACTCATTCTTGGCTCGCATCGCCTCCTCGGCGCGGGTGCGCGCTGCCATGAGCGACTTCGTCTGGCGTTCCAGATCGGCGCGCGCGGCGTCCAACGACTTGGCGAGCTCGCTCGCATGTCGCGCGTCTTGCCGAGCAACGACGAGCTCACCACTGCTTACGACCGCCACCTGCTCAGCGCGCAGCAGCGAAGCGATCAGAGGCAGCATGACGCGGATAGGTTCTAATCTTTCCAGATTAGGTTCAGCGCCGACGAACACGAGAACCACCCCAGACCCACTACAAGCGACGGCAGGCGAGCTCGTTTCAGGCGATGGGTAGGCAACTTCGCCCCAATGCAAACCCTGAACGCGGCTCCGCTCGAGCAGCGCTCGCCAACTCGACCCGCCGAGCATCGTTTGAGGCAGACCTGGCGCCGGGAGCAATGCATCGACATCCGAGTCTTCTACAAAGATGAAGAGAGCCACGGCACCAACATGGGCAGCGAGCGCAGCTGCTGCCTGGCGACGACTAGCCGCGTCAGCGAGCTCTGCTACACGACCGATGGTCTCGCGATCGTCCATGGCGTCAGGACGGCAGGACCATCACTACGGCCGTGCAGTTGTGGAATCCACCGAACTGCCCGTCGGCACGAGCTATCTGCCCGTAGGTGTTGCAGCCAACGAGCTCTGCACCATCAAGCATGCGAGCGACGGACTCGAGCTCAAAGCCGAATACGTCGCCAATGCGCAGGCGGGTCGCCACACAATCGAAGAACAGCGCTGCGCCGGGCTTCTCTCCTCGCAACGCCTGAACGGCGGCAGCCGTTGCGTTCGAGGCCGCCGTCACTGCGGACTCGGACGTCGTCTTCATGATGTGCACGCGGGCGCCGGTCGGGACCTCAGCAGCGCAGTTCACGGATCCATCCGCGTTCACCGCAAGCGGCACCCGCAGTCGGTGGCCGTTGTCGGTGGCTATGCCTAAGATATTGTGCAGCAAGAAAGGGAGGGGCGCAGCACGGTCGAAGTGTTGCTTCGTGGCTCTGGCATGCTCTTCGAAAGCCTCGACGGCAGGGACGCCGTTCAGACTCACGACACACGAGCCTGCTGCTTCAGTCACGCGCAGCGGCCGGGTCGCTGGCGTCCAACCATGGCCTACACCGATGCCGAGAGGCTTGTGGGATAGAATCTCGAGTCCGACAACTGCATCTGTGAACGCGCTAGTCCCGCAGAAAACATGGGTTCGGGCGAACTGGGCGTCGTCGCCCGCCCCTCCGCCGGCAAATTGATACTTCCCGGACGTCAGCAGCGTGAGTTGTTCGACGAGGTCGTCAGCATGCCCGGCGAGAGCGTCTGTCATGATGAGGGCCGATCGATACGGATAGTCGTAGTTCGACGTGCCTTTGAACTCCGACACCACGTCCTGTGCCACCTTCACTCGATCGCTGCTGACGCCGCGGCCCACTCCTGCGGAAAAGCGCAACTCTTTGGACCGGATTGCCAGCACACATGCGGTCCCTTCGCCCCTGGCAGCTCCGGTAAACTCTCCCGCAGAGGACGAGCCGACAAGCACGGCTGGTGAACAGCCTGCCGAGAAGGACTCCAACAGCTTTTCATAGTCGAATCGCGACGAAGCAAAAAGGATGGCCGCGTCAGGAGCAGCGTTGTCGAAGGCTTGGTTGATCTGGTCGGCCAGGTGACGGCCAGCCTCTTCGCTATCGGTGCGGTTCGTGTAGATGGCGCTTGTCTGCATGGAGTCTCCTGAAGTGGATCACTGGACGCTCACCCGCAAGTGCGCGCAAGTCGAGTCACGTCGCCATGGTTACACATATGGGCGGCGACCGTTTGTTGATTCGCCGCCGAGCAGCTGGGGGACGTCTCGAGGCGAGAATTCTCGACTGCTGAACGACCCACTTGCGCCCTCGACTCGTGACGCCTTGCGCTCGCACCGGGCGCTTGACGGCCGACAGGCGCCGACGGCGCCACTCCGATACCCCACAATGCGAGCAGAGCCGTGTCGCGTTCAGACGTGCCGTCGGCGTTTCGCCGATGGCATGGCGTTGCTGACCCAGCGTCAATTAAAGCCGCGGGGGTGCGTTCCGGGTGGGCTCGGTTCGGGCGGAAAAGCCCCGAAAAAGGACGACGTCGCTGCAGCGATGGCGATGTGATAGACTGCCCGTCATGCACGCGCTGAAAGTCCGGGTCGAAAACGGCCGATACATCATCGACGAGAAGGCTGAGCTGCCTGATGGGACAGAGCTATACGTGGTGCCTGTGAGGGAGGAAGACGAAGACCGCTTGGATGTCGAAGAAGCGAACAGGGTGCTGGCTGAAATGAAGGCGACGGGAGAACAGCCGCTTCCCATTGATGAGGTCGCAGCCCGTTACGGTCTTTGATGCCCACCTACACGGTCAAGGTCGCCAAGGCAGCGGACCGGCAGATTGAT
>CAZNZA010000231.1:0-5794 GCA_964577325.1 uncultured Polyangiaceae bacterium | reverse complement strand
CCATTTGAACAGCATAGGGCGCTGCCGCCGGTGCGACGAGCGCGGGACTTGGCACCGACACTGCTGCTTGCGCCACGGCGGGCCCTGGAGTAGGCGCAAGAGCTGCCGCAACCGGTTGTTGCGCAGGAGAGAGCGCGGCCAGCTTTTCGGGCGGCAGCGCCGGAAGCAGGTAATCGGCGACGGTGGCTATGCTGCTGAGCTCGTCGCTCAACTGACGAAAAGTCACCGGTACGGAGAACCGCTTCTTGAACGTCAAAGCCGCCTGGGTGAGAAGCAGTGAGTCGAGCCCCATTTCCGTGAACTGGGCGTGCTCGTCGAAACTGGCGAGCTCCAGACCGGAAGCGTCTTCGAGCAGCTGGCGAACTTCGTTGATGAGTGCATTTCTTGGCGTTGACATCGTGGCTATGGGCTCCGCAAATGAGTTGGCTGCGCTAAATGTTGGTGAGGCGCCGGTCGTAGCGCCGTGAGACGAATGCTGAACCGACGCCGTGACCGCGGGCGGCGAAACGTGGGTTGTGAGTGATGACGCAGCGATGGCCGCGCCGCTGGCGGCCGCGCCGCTGGTTGCGCCGGCTCCGGAACTGGTATCGGTGAGAGGCTCGATCCAGTGACTCTTTCGCTCCAACGGTCGGGGCGGTAGAGCAAGCTTGCGGCGGACCTCATGGTGGAAAATGGAACTTGCGTTGTGCGCCACCCCTTGTTCCCACAGCGCTCCGAGGCTGCGTACGAAAGCACGCTGCTCCGAAGCGGCGTCTCCCACCGGACCCAAAGCCGTCACGACCGTCACTGGGTCGCTGATGGAATGCCGGGCAAGCGCGGGCAACGTGCCCGCCGGTCCCAGCTCGAGCAGGACCGTCTTGTGGCGAGCCCACAAGCTCTGCAAAGCGCGCGAGAACAACACCGTGCGGCGTAGGTGAGACGCCCAATACTCCGGATCGGTGGCTTCTCGATCTTCAATCCAATCGCCGGTGGCGGTGGATACGAATGGCACCTGGGGCGCCCGTAACCGCACGTCCGCCAATGCCGCGCGCAGCTGGGCGACCGCGGGCTCCATCATCCAGGTATGGAAGGCATGCGACGTTCGCAGTCGCTTGCATGGGATGTCGAGCTCTTCGAGTTTCTTCTGCAGCACGGCCAGAGCCTCGTCGGGCCCCGCCGCGACGACCAGCTTTTTGCCATTGACGGCGGCAAGCTCGGTTTGGGGAACCAGCAGTTCCTGGACACGCTCCGGTGTCTCACGGACCGAGAGCATGCCTCCTGCGTCCATGCCTTGCATGACTTGACCCCGAGTCGCCACGAGTCGAATGGCATCCTCGAGACGGAACACGCCCGCCAATGTCGCTGCCACGAATTCTCCCACGCTGTGACCGACACATGCCGCGGGCTCGAAGCCCAGACTCATGAACAGTTGCGCCAACGAGTACTCGACAGCAAACAGTGCTGGCTGCGCGTAGCGGGTTTCCTGCAGTAGACTTGCGGCCTCTTCTGAGCTTCGCCCCGCGCCGCGAATGAGCTCGACCAGTGGGATGGGCAGGTGTGAAGACACCGCCTCCGCGCATTGGTCCATGGCAGCGCGGAACGTTGGCTCGGTATCGTACAACCCCATGGCCATGTGGGGGTACTGTGTGCCTTGGCCGGGGAAAACGAACGCCACCGGTTGGGGCTTGGTCTCCACAGGACGCACCCCCTTGCGGAGCTCGGCCAGCAATTCGTCCGCGTCGCGGGCCACGACCGAGGCGCGATAGCGCAGCGCTTTGCGCCCCACCGCAAGAGTGTAAGCCAGGTCCGCGACCTGTGTCATTCCGCCGTTCGCCACTTCCTGCTCGAGGGTCTGAGCGTAAGTGGTCAACGCGGTGGGAGTACGAGCGCTCAAGCGAAACGTTTGGTACGGCCTCGATGCGCTGGTTGCGCGCGGAGGGGGCGGCTGTTCCAACACCACGTGCGCATTGGTACCTCCGACACCCATCGAGCTCACGGCTGCGCGTCTCGGGTTCATGGCCGAGTCGAAGGCCGCAGTTTTATCGGCGACGAAAAAGCGCCCGCCCAGATCGATCGACGGGTTGAGGTTTTGGAAGTGCAACGTGGGGAAGATGGTGTTCCGCTCCACCGATAGCGCGGCTTTGATCAAGCCGGCAACGCCAGCTGCGGCAGTGAGGTGGCCAAAGTTACTCTTGATCGAGCCCAAGGCGCAGGATGGTGCTCCCCCTGAGCGCCTGCCGTACGCTTTCACCAGGGCGGACACTTCGATCGGATCGCCGATGGGCGTTGCCGTACCGTGACCTTCGACGTAGCCGACGCTGTCCGGTGAGACGTTTGCCGCCGCTAGCGCCGCTCCGATCACTCGCGCCTGGCCCTCGACGGAAGGTGCCGTAAAGCTTGCCTTGCTAGCCCCGTCGTTGTTGATGGCGCTACCAAGGATGACAGCGTGGATGACGTCACCATCGGTGAGCGCGTCGCTCAGCCGTTTGAGCACGACCACCGCCGCCCCGTCGCCGAACGTCGTTCCCGTTGCCTTGGCGTCGAATGCACGACAGTGGCCGTCGGCTGACAGCATGCCACCTTCGTTGTACACGTAGCCTGCTGCAACCGGAACGTTTACCGAAGCGCCGCCGGCCAGCGCCACGTCACACTCGTGTAGGCGCAAGCTCTGACACGCGAGATGGGTAGCCACTAAAGACGTGGAGCACGCGGTATGTACGCTCACACTCGGGCCATGCAGGTTGAGCCGATGAGATATGCGCGTCGCTGCGTAGTCCTTCTCGTTCGCGGTCATGGTGTTGAAGGCACCAAAGCCTTCGACCGCGCGGCGGTTGTGTTGCACGTTCTCAGCGTAGTAGCTGTTGTTCATCACCCCCGCGAAGACGCCGATCGGCCCAGGGTACGTCTCTGGATCGCAGGCCGCGTCCTCCAGAGCCAACCACGAAAGCTCGAGCAGCTGCCGCTGTTGCGGATCCGTCACCTGCGCCTCACGAGGCGAAATCCCGAACAGCTCGTTGTCGAACAAGTCGGGGCCTTCGATGATGCCGCGCGCCGACACATAGGCTGGATCTTCACGCACCTCGCGAGGAATGCGTGCATCGAGTTCATGGGGCGCAAAAAAGGTGACTCCCTCGATGCCCTGCTCGAGAATACCCGCCAACGTTTCGACGCTAGGGGCTCCGGGGAAACGCCCCGCCCAGCCCACGATGGCTATCGGCTCGAGCTCCCCGTGGCGCACCCGGCGACGCCTCACTTGCGCCGCAGCCAAGTAGTCCTCTTCCCCGGCCTCGCCGGACAGCAGCTCTGCCAAGGCCCGGGGCGTCGTGCGGTCGAAGAGTTGCGCAATGCCCGGCTCGTGTCCGGTCCGCTGCGCGAGCTCGCGCACGAACTGCAGCGCCAATAGCGATGTGCCGCCGAGCTCGAAGAAATCGTCGTCGAGCCCGACACGGTCGAGCTCCAAGAGCTCGGCCCAAATCTCACAGATGGCGCGCTCGTTTTCCGACTCGGCAGCGACGTAGGGCGTGTTCAACTCTGGGCGCTTGCGCTCGGGAGCCGGCAGCGCCCGGCGGTCGATCTTGCCACTGGGCGTGCGCGGCAACTCGTTCAAGAAAACGTACGTCGACGGCAGCATGTAATCTGGCAGCAGCGGCAGCAAGTGTTGGCGCAGGCCCGACGCGTTCAGGGACGTCGCGTCCTTGGTCACGACGTAGGCCACGAGCCGTTTGGGCCGGTCGTTGTCCTGCCGGGCCATCACCGCCGCCTGGCTCACCTGAGCATGGCGCGCCAGGGCAGCCTCCACCTCCCCGAGCTCGACTCGGAAGCCCCGTATCTTCACTTGGGAGTCTATGCGACCCAAGTAAGAGAGTTCACCCTGATGCGGTCCGCTCTCGAGGCGACAAACCAGGTCACCCGTGCGGTACATGCGTCCACCAGCTTCGAACGGGTCCGGCAAAAAGCGCTCTTGGGTGAGCTCGTGGCTGCCGGCGTAGCCATCCGCCAACAACGCGCCGCCGATGTACAGCTCACCGCTTTGGCCGTCAGCCACCGGCTTTTGTGCCTCGTCCAAAATATAGAGCCGAGCGCCGTCGACGGCGGCGCCAATCGGTGGCAACTTGGGCCATTCTGCCGGAGCCGCGGCGAGCAAGTGTGAAGTCACCACGTGCGTCTCACTGGGGCCGTAGTGGTTGTACAAGCGGCAGCCTGGGACGCGCTCGAAAAAGCGTTGGATAGCCGGAGTAACCACGAGCTGTTCGCCCGCAGTGACGACTTCTTTCAGAGCCAGTCCGGAGACGTCTTGGGATGCTTCGGCCAAGGCTTGGAGAGCCACGAACGGCAGAAACAGGCGATCGATGCGTTGGTCACGCAAAAAGTCGCGCAAGCGCGGCGAGTCCAAACGCACGTCAGCGTCGATGAGCACCAGCGTGCCGCCGCTGCACAGCGTCGCCAACGTCTCTTGAAACGACACGTCGAACGACAGCGGGCTGAACTGCAGCGTCCTGCCGAAAGCCAGCACGCACGTGTTGCGCAGTTGCCAGTCGATCAAGTGGTCCAAGGCGCGTTGACCCATGGCGACCCCTTTGGGGGTCCCGGTGGAGCCAGACGTGTAGATGACGTAGGCCAGGCCGGACTCGGTCACAGGTGTGGACGTCGCCTCCACAGCCGCCAGCGCCTCGAGCAAGCCGTCCAACGACCGGGTGCGCCCCTGGTAGCCGGCCACGAGCGACGTCAGCGCATCGTGCGCCAACAACAGCTCGGCCTTCGAATTGTCGAGCATGAAGCGCAGACGGTCTGCCGGGTACATGGGGTCGAGCGGTACGTACCCGCGTCCCGCCTTGAGGCACGCCACCAACGCCACCACCATTTCCAAGGAGCGGTTCGCCAGCAGTCCAACCGGAGACGTCGTCGTAGTACCTGTTTGACGAAGCTCTTGGGCCAGCGCGTCCGTAAGGCGATCGAGCTCCAGGTAGGTAAGTGTGTGCCGCCCGTGTTCCACGGCGACCACCTGCGGGTGCGCCGCGGCGGTTTCGCGAAATACCTGCACCAAGGACGGGACCGACCCGTTAATTTTTGCCACCACTCCCGAAGTCGACATGCCGGCGAAGTATACAGTCCGGCGGCACCTGGTCCACGAAAACCAGCAATCTGAACCGCTTCCCAACAACTCATCTATGAGCGACCTCCTAAGCGGTGGTGAGTCGTGCCGGCCCGAAAAAAGGGTCGCGGACGAAGCGTCCAATAAAGGCACACCAAATCCCTCCGACCATGGGAAAACATTCGTTGAAATGTCGTCACACGGGAATTCCGACAAGCGCGCCAGCTATGGGGCCGACCGTTGCCACTACACCGCAGGCGGCTCGTCCGCGAACGCGGGAGGTAAGCACCGAGTGCAGTCATGATCAGGTTCGGTCGCCGCGAAGAGAGAACAGCCCCTGCAGACACAACAGGCTGAGGCAGTGTCGACCATGTCGTAGCGCGCGCACGCGTTTGGCTATCCAGTCGGGCGTGCGTTTGCGCATACTGGCCAAGCTTGCTAGCGTGATCAGGATGTGGAGGCGGTCCGTGAGCGCGTTAGCTATGCTAGGCATCTGCCTAGCCACGGCGCCCGTCGTGGCTCTGAGCATCGTCACGGCGCCGCTTCAGCAGACCCTCGCGGTCATGGACGATTTTGGGGAGCAGCTGGGTCATCAAACGCCTCAGCCCCCAGCGGCAAACTTTGCGGCGACAGCCGCCTCTGGTGAAGCCCATGCGCCAACCGTGGCAGCAAACGCAGGAACGCAGGACCTGCTGCTGCTGCAACGGGCGGCATTGCTGAGCC
>CAZNZA010000230.1:0-5798 GCA_964577325.1 uncultured Polyangiaceae bacterium | reverse complement strand
TAGATAGCGGTGCGCTTCCTTCTCTCAAGCTGCCATCACGATGCCGCCGCCTCGACGCTCGCTGCGATAGCGGCCGGGGCGTATCCCCGTGTGGCGAAGGAAGGCACGAGAGAAGGCGAACTCGGAATCGTAGCCGACGGCGTCAGCGACTGCCACTAAGCTCTCGTCGCTATCGAGCAAGAGTCGAGCGGCTCGTTCCATGCGCTCGCGCCGGAGGGCGCGCAGCGGAGAAACACCGAGCGCATCGTTGAAGCGACGGCCAAGCACGGCCCGCGACGTTCCGAGTTCACTTGCTAGATCTTCAACGGTCCAACGTCGCTCGGGGTACTGGCGGAACAAGCTGAGCGCCCGAGCGACGAGGAAATCGGAGGGTTGATGTCCGGCCATGGCATTGAGTGTGGAGGAAAATGTCTTGCCGATCCAGCGGGTGAGCGTTTCTGGCATGCGGCTCGACGCAAGATTGAGCGCTTCGGGCATGGAAACGCGCGCGTTTTCGAGACAGTCCATTCCCATGCTCAACGACCTGCCCGATAGTCATCCACGGCCCCCGACTCGCGACGGGAGCTTACTGAGCCTTCCCGACGAGCGCTTGTTCGAGGCGCGTACGGTGCTCTTGTTCGGTGAGATAACGATGGAGTCGGCGCGCAGGACGACTGCACAACTGCTCGCGCTCGATGAGGTATCGTCAGAGCCGATTCGAGTGGTCGTCAACTCCCCCGGCGGGCACGTCGATTCTGGTGCTACGATTCTGGACATGATCCGGTTCGTAAATGCACCTGTGTTCATGTTGGGAACTGGCTGGGTGGCGAGTGCGGGGGCATTGGTGTTCATTGCCGCCGAGAAAGAACGCCGGTTAGCTCTGCCCAACACCCGCTTCATGCTTCACCAACCACTGGGCGGCGTTGGCGGGCCGGCAACCGACGTGGAGATCGAGGCGCGCCAAATCAAACTGATGCGCCAGCGCCTCAACGATCTGTTCGCCGAGGCGACGGGGCAATCCCGAGAGCGCATTCACCGCGATACGGATCGCAACTTCTGGCTCACCGCGGAAGAGGCCCGCGAGTATGGACTGGTGTCGCAAGTCGTGGCGAGCGAGGCCGAGTTTCGGAAGGTGAGCGGCCAATCTGAGCCTAGAGCGCGGGGCGATACCGATTGAGCGGAACCACGCTCGACCCGACATGCTACTCGACAGCGTCGTGGGCTGCGTCTACACTTTCGCGATGCGTTCTCATG
This sequence comes from uncultured Polyangiaceae bacterium, assembly GCA_964577325.1. Taxonomy (GTDB): domain Bacteria; phylum Myxococcota_A; class Polyangia; order Polyangiales; family Polyangiaceae; genus SZUA-265. The sequence goes on along the minus strand of CAZNZA010000230.1, from coordinate 4,565 downwards.
CTGGTGCGCTCGGTAGCGGGGCGGGTTTTCGCTCGGTCCGTTCTGGGACTCGGGCTGTCATTGCGTCCGCCCTGGTCGTCGCGACGGGGCTCGTCTTCACGCACGACGCCCGCGCCGATGGCTTGCGTTGCGGCAGTAAGATCGTTTCCAGTGGCGCCCGCCCTCATGAGGTGCGTGCCAAGTGTGGTGATCCGGATGCCGTCGATCAGCGCGTGGAATACGAGACCTTACGGCGCCGCGTGCGCGTGCCCTGTCCCCATAACTCCCCGCGGGCGGTGTGTGAGATGGAAGAGCAGTACACCGTCACTCATACCGTCGACACGTGGACGTACGATTTTGGCCCGCGCCGTTTCGTTCACTACGTGGTGTTCGTCGACAGCAGTTTGGCGCGTGTCGAGACCGGAAGTTACGGTGTCAAGGACGTGCAAGAGGAGCCGTAAGCCCGGAGTGCGTCGAGCGCGCGGCGCGTTTTCTCAGGATTGCGAATGACGTAGAGTGCGCTCACGCCGCGAGGAGTGAATTCGAACGCGAATACGGTCGGATGGGGTTCGCCGGCGTGGTGTACGACGAGGCCCGGCAATCCGTTTACTATCTCGCGGCGTAACGCTACGGGTTCCTTGATGGGCCACTTGCGGGCCAGCCCGGCGAGGAATCGCGCGACGTTGATACCGCCCCGAATTGGCTTGAGCGCGGCGCGAACCCTGCCGCCCCCGTCCGACAGCAGGACGGCGTCCTCGGTGAGCAGGTGACTCAAAGCTTTGGTGTCGCCCCCTTGTGATGCTTGAATGAACGCCGCCAAAACACGATCGACCTCTTCGGCGGCCGGTTCAAAGCGGGCTTCGAGTTGACCTACGTGAGCACGCGCGCGCGCCACGAGTTGGCGACACGCCGCTTCACTGCGTTGCAGGGTACTGGCAAGATCGGAGTATCCGGCGTCGAATATTTCGTGCAGGAGGAACGCCGCGCGCTCGAGCGGCGAGAGACGCTCGAGCATCAACATGAGGGCGAAAGATATGTCGCTCGATCGCTCAGCGGAGACTTCCGTTGCTAGCGCGTCTTGACCTAGGAGGGGTTCGGGCAACCATGGTCCCACGTAAGTCTCCCGCTGGTGGCGTGCGGACTTGAGCTGGTCGAGGCACAGCCGAAGCGTAACCCGGCGCATGTAGGCGGCGACGTTCTCGAGCCCGCTTGGATCAACGCCCCGCATACGCAGATACGTTTCCTGAACGATGTCTTCGGCATCGCTCAGGCTGCCCAGCATTCGATACGCGAGCGACAACAACTGCCCGCGGTTGACCTCGAAACAATGCTCTAAGCCAGCGACGGGGGTGATCATGCTCGGACGTGACGGGTGGTGTGCAATTCAACAGTCTGCAAATCGGCCGTGTTCAAATCGGCCGTGTTCAAATCGGCCGTGTTCAAAGGCGTACCGTTGGAAGATGTGCCGTGCAAAGCCACGGTCTTCGAACCAACTTGCACGCTCGGATAGCACATTCCGTAGCCAAGCACGGCTTTGAGCATCGGGTACAGGCGCGTTCCGTTCAGCGTGAAGGCAATGGCCGTCAATCCGTCCGGGCCGAAGCGGCCGACGACTCTTTCACGCAGAGCCTGCTCGTCGTCGGAGCGGCCCAATACGGACCGGCAAAAGCCAACGACGAGATCCACATCTGGATTACCCGTGGCCTCATGAGCGATGGTGCGAGCTATCAAGTCGTCAGCGATGCCAGCCCGTTGCGCCAGGGTGACTCCCAGCTGTAGGCAGGGCCCGCAGTCCTCATGTTCGGCGGCCACGAGCTTCACCGCGTACCAAACGGGCTCGGGCAAGGGGCCCCGATACTGGCCGAGCTCTACCGCGCGACTGAAGCGAATCAATGCGTGAGGATTGGCCTCCAGCATGGCTCGCGCGTAGGCCATGTCGTAGTTGTTGGTGCGCTCGAACGCGTCAATCCGTTTGCGTAGTAACCATTTCAGCATTGCCTCATCCTTGGTGATGCAGTCCCCCTTTGGGCCTGCCCAACCCTGACGAGACAGCCGTGCCGCTTGTGACACGCTCGAGGAATAAATTTGTCGACGAGGCATCGACAGCCCGCCGAACGCGCTGCTCCCCGTTTCGCGGGGGGCGGGAGCCGTCAAGGGTCGGGAAGGTGCTGGTCCCAACCCAAAGACAGCAGAAACGGTGCTCGGACCCGGAGAGCTGACGACGAGTCAGAGCTCGGCGCGTAGTTGCTTGGCGGCGTCGACCATGTGTCTGAGTGCCGGAAGCACCTCTTCCCAATTGCGCGTCTTCAAGCCGCAGTCGGGGTTTACCCACAATCGTTCCGTGGGGATCCTTTGCGCCGCTTTCTTCATCAATGTGACGATCTGCTGTTGGCTCGGTACGTTGGGGGAGTGGATGTCGTAAACGCCGGGGCCAATCTCGTTCGGGTACTCGAAGGCGTCGAAGGCGTCCAGGAGCTCCATGTTGGAGCGTGAGGTTTCGATGGTGATGACATCGGCGTCCATAGCAGCAATGGACTCGATGATGTCGTTGAACTCGGAGTAGCACATGTGGGTATGGACCTGCGTGCCATCATCGACACCGTTCGCGCTGATGCGGAAAGCGTCGATGGCCCATTGCAAGTACGATGGCCATTCCGAGCGACGCAAAGGCAAGCCTTCCCGTAGCGCGGCTTCATCGATTTGGATGATGCGCACCCCCGCTCGTTCGAGATCCAGTACTTCTTCGCGAATGGCGAGCGCCAACTGGTAGCAAGAGGCGGAGCGCGGTTGATCATCGCGCACGAACGACCAATTGAGGATCGTCACCGGGCCGGTGAGCATGCCCTTCATCGGCTTCTTCGTCAGCGACTGGGCGTAGCGGATCCACTCGACGGTCATTGGCTTGGGGCGGCTGATGTCGCCAAATAAGATCGGCGGCTTCACGCAGCGCGACCCGTATGACTGCACCCAGCCGAACTCAGTGAAGGCGTAGCCATCCAGTTGTTGACCGAAGTACTCCACCATGTCGTTGCGCTCCGCTTCGCCGTGCACCAAGACATCCAGCCCGAGCTTTTCCTGCTCGCGTACCGCTCGTTGAATCTCACCGTGCATCTGCTGCGTGTAATCAGCTGCTTCTAACTTGCCCGAACGGTATTCACTGCGTGCTTTGCGGATGGCTGGTGTTTGGGGAAACGAACCAATGGTCGTGGTCGGGAAGCGCGGCAGGTTCAAGAGCTTCGCCTGAATGGCAGAGCGCTGAGCGTAGGGTGAACGACGTTGCCCCATATTCGTACCGATAGCTTCGACGGCCGCACGAACGCGCGGGTTGTTGACCCGTGCCGAACTGTTCCGGCTCTTCTTGGCGGCGTCGCTCGCCGCCAGCGCATCGATCACGGCCTCGCGCCCTTGCGCCAACGCCACACCAAGCGCGGTCACTTCTTCCACCTTCTGTTGAGCGAAAGCGAGCCAAGACAGGAGTTCTGCGTCGAGCGTCTGCTCGCTTGCAAGGTCTACCGGTACGTGCAGCAGAGAGCACGAAGGAGCTATCCATAACCGATTGCCGAGGCGTTGCTGGATGGGCTCGAGCATGTCCAACGACGATGACAGATCGTTCCTCCAGATGTTACGACCGTTGACCACGCCGAGCGAGAGCACGCAATCCTCTCGCAGCAGCGGCATGGCAAGAGGGACTTCAGTAGGCGCGCTGACTGCATCCAAGTGAACGCCATCCACGGGCAAACCCATGGCGAGCGCCAAGTTGTCCCCCAGTCTGCCGAAGTAGGTCGTTAACAGTAGTTTGACTTGCCGGACCTCCAGCGCTTCATACGCAGCCCGATACGCACTCTGCCAGGCCGCATCGAGCTCGGTCACCAGCGCCGGTTCGTCCATCTGAACCCACTCCACACCTTCGGCCGCCAGCAGGTCGAGAAGCTCGCGGTACACCGGCAGCAGGCGCGGCAGCAGGGCAAGACGATCGGAGTGGTCCGTCGTTTTGCCGAGCCACAAATAGGTGATGGGTCCGATGAGCACCGGCTTGGCCTGCACGCCGAGTTGCCGAGCTTCGCCCAGCTGCTCTAGCAAGGGTTCAGGGTTGAGGCGGAAGGTCGTGTCAGTCGCCAGCTCTGGCACGATGTAGTGGTAGTTGGTGTCGAACCACTTGGTCATCTCACCGGCGGCCACGCCATCCCCTGAATCACCGGCGGCGCGACCCCGCGCGACGCGGAAGTACGCATCGAGCGCACTACCGCCAAGCGCCGTGGCGCGCTCAGGTAGGTTGCCGAGCAGCGTGCTCGTATCGAGCACTTGATCGTAGAGCGAGAAGTCACCGACGGGAACCCAATCCAGTTCTTGCTGACGTGTCCAGTGCTGTCGCCGCAATTCCGCAGCTATCGACGACAGCTCATCGGCACTAGCCGAGCGCTTCCAGTACTTTTCGAGTGAGAACTTCAGCTCACGGTGGGCGCCGATACGAGGGAATCCGAGATTGTGAGTGTGTGCCATGGACGTTGAACCTAGTGCTCGCTGTTGAGCAGGAATAATGGTAATTTTTCATGCTCCCATGCGTGGTGTTCATCAATGAGTGGTCT
>CAZNZA010000229.1:3493-5855 GCA_964577325.1 uncultured Polyangiaceae bacterium | reverse complement strand
TATCGAAGCCGAAGAACCCTCGCCCGAGGGGGACGCTGGTGTCACCCCTGACAGCGGCACTCCCGCTGCCGATGGTGGTCCGATCGTGGAGGAAGAAGCCGGCGTGCTCGAAGATGCGGCCGTCGATGTCGACGCCGACATCCAGATTGACGGCTCGGTAGAGATCGATGCCGCTGCGCTGCTCGACGCCGCAACGCTGCTCGATGGTGCCCCCCTGCCCTTGGACGGCGCACTCCCCGTGGTCGAAGACGCGCAAGCAGCCGATGCCGCTGACGCCAACTGACGTCACGCCGGTTAGAAGCATCCAGCGTCGAAGGATGAGCGCTGCTGCTAGTCACGGCACCGTGACTAAAGACAGCAGCGCTGCAGCCTCGTGACGTACCTCATTGCGCTGGTGCGGCGCCTAGTTCGCTCGCCTTTGTCGCTGACCGCTCTTGCGGAGCCCGGCCGTCTTCCAGAGCGCGGCGCACCAAGCGCTCGAAGCGATTCAGCGGTTGCGCCCCCATCAAGCTATAACCGTTGACGAAGAACGCGGGAGTCGCGTTGACGCCGAGGCGGGCCGCTAAGGCTTCGTCCTGCTCCACGGTCGGCAGGTGAACCCCTGCCTCGACGGCCCGAACGAAGCGCGGCTCATCGAGCCCCAGCGCGCGTGCGTGTTGCTTCAAGGCGTCCATACTCAGGTCAGACGCCGGGGAGCCGCTCTCCAAACTTGCACCGTCCAAAGCGAGCGTTCCCCCACGCACGGCAGCTGCGTCAAAACCCCACATCAGGGCGCTCATTTTCCAGAATCCATCGCCGCCGAGCTGAGCCTGCGCTTCGAGCGCTGCGACTGCGGCCCGCCGCGCCTGCTTGTGAAACCCAAGCGGCAGATGGCGCCATACGACGCGCACCTGATCCGGATACTTCTTCATCAACGCCGACAGCGTGGGCAGCGCGCGCCGACAGTAGGCGCACTCCAGGTCCGAGAACATCTGGACGGTCACCGGAGCTGCGTCCTTGCCTAAACCTGGTGCTGTATCGGGGGGTGGTGGGACATCTTGTCGCACCAGCCCCGGAGGAGCTTGGGCTTCTCGCTGCAGACTTTCATAAGTGGTGCCCGAGCCTTGCGCTTCGCCCAGTGTGGCCACTTTTTGCAGCTCTTGCTTCACGACTTCCTCGAAAACACTGAGCGGTTGCGCTCCAGCCATGCGCCGGCCATTGATGAAGAAGTGCGGCGTGCCGCGGGCTTCCAAGTCTAAAGCCAAGTCGGCATCCGCTTGCAATTGGGGGTGCGACACCTCGTCATTCAACGCTGCGCGCAGCGCCTGCGGCTCCAAGTTCAGCGTTTCGGCGATCTGCAGCAGAGCGTCGGGCGTCAGTTGGGGAGCTGCATATATGCGTTCGACAGCCTGCCAATAAGCAGCCTCACCCTTTTGCCGCCGAGCCTCGAGCGCCGTGATGGCGGCGGGTACTGCCGCGGGGTGAAACGCAAGGGGCGTATGCTTCATGACCCACCGGATCTTTCCCGGGTACTTCTCGAGCAGCTTCTCCATCGTTTGATGGGCCCGCGCGCAGTAGCTGCATTCGAAGTCGGCAAACTCCACGATGGTTACCGGCGCATTCTCGGGCCCGCGAGCAGGGGACGATCCGACCGGTACCCGGTAGGCGGTATCTTCATACGCGGGGGGCTCCGCCGAAGCCGCAGCGCGCTCGCCGAAGTTGACGCTGACGCGGCTGGCGAACACCTCGGGTGCGGAAACTCCGCGCCGCAACAATTCGCTTGCAGCCCGCAGCTCATGCTCGATGATGGTTTGAAAATCCGCTATCGGCCGTGCGCCGACGAGCGGAGCCCCGTTGATCAAGAACGCGGGCACACCGTCGATACCAAGTTCGGCAGCCAACTCCGAATCCGCCTGCACCTTTCGAGCGACAGCCGGGTCTGCCACATGCTTCAAATAAACGTCCCGTGCGACGCCGACGGCTTCGGCCGAAGCCAGCAGCCGGCTGTCACTCAACGCGTCCGGCTCGTCGAACAGCAGATCCGCATACTCCAGAAATGCGTTGCCGCCCGCCGCTTCGTACACCGCCTGGGCCGCCACCGCGGCTGGAATGGCCCGCTCGTGGAAGGGCAGCGGGGCATGCTTGACGACGAGCCGGATCTGCTCGGGCCCATACTTGTCGAGCAGCGCGCGCAGCGTCGGATGCACCCGCGCGCAGAACGCGCATTCGAAGTCGAGGAAAGCGACCAGGGTTACGGGAGCCGCGGCCTGCCCCCAAGTCGGGTCCCGCACCCCTACGGGCACGGCTTCCGAGCTCGAAACCGCAGATCCCTTTGCTCCCGCTTCGGCGGATGACGCCCTGGCCGCCGCTGCCGGGCTCTGCG
>CAZNZA010000229.1:0-3393 GCA_964577325.1 uncultured Polyangiaceae bacterium | reverse complement strand
CGGGCTACACGCCAGCGCCAGCACCAGTGCTCCGGCTCCCGCACTACTGACCCTGAGGCCGGCCATGGGTGCGCGTTTCCCTGAGGCCAAAGCAATCGAAGACACTCGTGTCTGGGACGTCATGGGACGGGCATAGCCGATTTTGGGGCAGAGTGCGCTCGTCTTGATGACACTTGACCCTGGCGTATCGCGGGTTCAATGACTAGTTTCCCCGCGCTGGGTGCCGCTCACGTGCAGGCGGACTTACGTCCCCGCAGACCGCACTCACCACTCCCAAGTTCGATCGAGAAGACAGGGGTTATTGAACCATGTTGACCTATGTAGCGCGCAAGTTATTCGGAACCGCAAATGAACGCGCCATCAAACGCCTCCACGGACGCGTAAGCCGAATCAACGCGCTCGAGGCTGGCCTGCAAAAGCTGTCCGACGCGGAGCTCCAAGCCAAGACGCCGGAGTTCAAGGAGAAGCTGGACAACGGCGCAACCCTGGAAGACATCCAGCTCGAGGCGTTTGCCGTGTGCCGTGAGGCGAGCCGCCGGGTGCTGAACATGCGCCACTACGACGTGCAGCTGATGGGAGGGCTCGTGCTGCACAACGGCAGCATCGCCGAGATGAAGACTGGCGAAGGTAAGACATTGGTGGCGACGCTACCGATCTACCTCAACGCGCTCGAGGGCAAGGGCGTGCACCTCATCACGGTCAACGACTACCTGGCTCGGCGCGACGCCGAGTGGATGGGCAAGCTGTACAATTGGTTGGGCTTGAGCATCGGTTGTGTCGTCAACCAGCAGAGCGATACGGAGAAGCGTAAGGCGTACCGGTCCGACATCTGTTACGGCCAAAACAACGAGTTCGGGTTCGATTATCTGCGCGACAACATGAAGTTTTCGGCGCTCGAGTACGCCCAGCGTCCGTTGAATTTCGCCATCGTCGACGAGGTCGACTCGATCCTCATCGACGAGGCGCGCACGCCCCTCATCATCAGCGGTCCTGCGGAAGCCGCCAGTCACATGTACCGCTCGATCAACGAGCTCATGCCGAAGCTCCACAAAGACGAGCACTTCGTGGTGGACGAAAAGGCGTTCAGCGTAACGCTCACCGACGAAGGCGTGGAGCTCATCCAGCAGATGCTCGAGGTCACGAATCTGTACGAGCCCGAGCAGGTGCGGACGCTGCACATTCTCAATCAGTTGCTCAAGGCGCACGCGCTGTACAAGCGCGACGTGCATTACATGGTCTCGCCGGACGGCAAGATCCTGATCATCGATGAGTTCACCGGCCGCGTGCTCTCCGGACGTCGCTGGAGTGACGGCTTGCATCAAGCGGTCGAAGCCAAAGAGAACGTGCGCATCCAGGAAGAGAGCCGCACGATGGCGAGCATCACCTTCCAGAACCTGTTTCGGATCTACAACAAGCTCGCGGGCATGACGGGAACGGCGCTGACCGAAGCCCAAGAGTTCCACTCGACGTACAAACTCGACGTCGTCGCTATCCCCACCAACCGCTCCATCTCGCGCGTGGACGACGAAGACGTCGTGTACAAGACGGAGCGCGAGAAGTTCGCGGCCCTCATCCGCGAGATCCTCGAAAAGCACGAAGCGGGGCGCCCGGTACTGGTGGGAACTACCAGCGTGGAGAAGAGCAGTGCCATCGCTCGCATCCTCAGCAAGAAGGGGATCCCCCATCACGTTCTGAACGCCAAGCACCACGAGAACGAAGCCTTCGTCGTGGCCCAGGCTGGCCGCAAAGGCGCCATCACCGTGTCGACCAACATGGCTGGCCGCGGGACGGACATCTTGCTCGGCGGTAACCCGGAGATGTTAGCTCGCCTCGAGTTCAAGGAGGCCAATCGCGTGCCCGAAGCCGAGCCCGAGGCGTTTGCGGCCTTGGTCGAGAAGTACAAGGCCAGCTGTCTGAAAGAGCACGACGAAGTGATCGAGCTCGGTGGCCTGCACATCGTGGGTACGGAACGTCACGAGTCACGGCGCATCGACAACCAGCTGCGCGGTCGCGCCGGACGTCAAGGCGACCCGGGCTCGAGCCGTTTCTACCTTTCGTTGGAAGACGACTTGATGCGCATCTTCATGGGCGATCGGGTGAAGAACCTGATGGACCGCATGGGCATGCCGGACGACGAACCCATCGAGCACCCATGGGTGTCGAAGAGCGTTGAGAACGCGCAGAACAAGGTCGAGATGCGCAACTTCGACATTCGAAAGAATCTGCTCGAGTTCGATGACGTGCTGAACGCTCAACGCAAAACCGTTTACGCTCTGCGCCAAGCCCTGCTGCAAGGGCGTTACTCTCCGGAAGAAACCGACGAGCTGGGCAAACCCACCGGGCAATTGCGCGACGTGCCCGTCGATGCTCACGTCAAGGAGGAAACCGAGCGCCTGGTCGGGCAGTTGCTCGGCATGTTCAGCGAGCCCCAGCTCCGTACCACGCAGAAGGACGGCAAGGCCGTCTCACCCACCCGAGCTGACTTCGAAAAAGCGACGAAGATCGTCGAGCAGGAGTCTCTCCAACGCGAGGTATACCAGCTGTGGGGGGTAACGTTCCAAGTAAACGAACGCTTGCGCCGCACACCGGTACAAATTTTCGACGAGCTGACGGACCTCGTCGCGCGTGGCCTGAGTGAACAACGCGAGCGCCTCCTCGACTTGATCGACAAAGTCGTGAGCGCCATGGTCGAGGAATCTTGTCCTCCCAATCGTCCTCCGGAGGACTGGGACTGGAAGGCAATCCGCTCTGGCTTCAAGGACCATTTCCACGCCGAGCTGCAGACTCAGGTCGATGAACTGGGCGAATCGACCCAGGTCGTACGTGCCGTTTACCTAGAAGCCGAGAAACAGTTCGATGCCAAAGAGAAAGAGTTTGGCCTCGAGAACTACCTGCGCGTCTTCCGTCACTTCTATCTCGAAGAGATCGATCGTCAGTGGGTCGATCATTTGAGCAGCATGGAACATCTGCGTGATGGCATTCATCTGCGGGGCTACGGTCAGCGCGACCCCAAGCAGGAGTACAAGAAGGAAGGCTTCAACTTCTTCCTGAACATGGTGGCCCGCGTCTCATCCAACGTCTTGACCAAACTCTTCGAGGTGCAGGCCGAGAAGGAGGAGATCGAGGCGATGGAGGAAGAGGCTGCCAAGCGCCACTTGGCAGAGCTCGAGAAAGCCGTGGCTCGCCACGTGGGCGAAGCCGCCACTCCGGTCAAACCTACGGCCCCCCAAACGGCTGCCGCCGCGGCGCCTGCTCGCGCCAAGGCACCGGCTCAACGCGCCGAGCCACGCAAGAAAGCCGCCCCCGCCGTACGCGGCAACGACCCCTGCCCCTGCGGCTCGGGCAAGGCGTTTCGGGAGTGTCATGGGGCGCTACTCGACGATGGCACCTCCC
>CAZNZA010000228.1:0-5858 GCA_964577325.1 uncultured Polyangiaceae bacterium | reverse complement strand
GCCTGTGGCGAAGTGCTTGGCGTCGACTGAGCCGTGATTGCCGCGTCAACCTGCAAGCGAAGGCGAACCCCACACTCCGGATCGATAGCGACAGAAGCGGGGAACCCAGCAACCGTGGCGCGCACCGTGGCCACTGCTAGGTCAGCCATGGAGACGCAATCGCCGTTCACCCTTAGATCGCAAACGTCAACGACCCAAGTGTCGCCGCGGAATACTGGTTTCATCGTAGCCTTGCTGTGACGGGGCGCCCGACAGCGAGACGCGCCGAAGTTGTCAGTCCGTTGCGGAATTGGGCGGAGACAACGAAGCCGTTGCGAACCGTCGCCCGAATTCGAACACGCTCACCTACCGGGAGCGGGACGTAGGGGACGACAGAGACGTCGCCAACCGTGTCCCCGTCGTCGACGTATTCGATCGGCGGCAGTACACCCGACGCGACATTGCCGACCGCGTCCCCGTCTGCGGCGCCGACAATGAACAGCGTCCCGGAGATGAGCAGCGCGCTCACCAGGTCGCCGTCGCTCACCCCCTCGACCGAGAGCAGCGCAGATGCCAGCGTCTCGACGTTGCCAACGGTGTCCCCGTCAGATGTGCCGGCGATCGGCAGTACGCCAGAGGTGACGACCGAGCCCACCGCGTCGCCATCGTCGAGCGATTCGATCGGGAGCGTCCCGCCAGCAAGCACGACGGAGCCCACCGTGTCACCGTCAGCGACTCCGCCAACGGCTAGGGTGCCGGCGAGCACAACTAGTCCCACCACGTCGCCGTCAGCGACGCCGGAGACCGGCAGCACGCCCTGAGCTATCATGGACAGGTCGCCCGTAGCGTCGCCGTCCTGAGCGCCCGCAATGACGACCGAGCCAGACAGGAGCGCGGGTCCCGTCGAATCACCGTCAGCAGTGGAGCCGAGCGGGAGACTGCCGGAGAGCAGCACGCCGCTCACCGCGTCGCCATCCGCTACGCCGTCAATCGCAAGCTCTGAGGCCGTCAGCAGGGAGACGTCGCCCGCTGCATCGCCGTCGCTTACGGAGCCCACTGGCAACGCGCCAGAAAGCAACATGGCGCCGGCAGCGTCCCCGTCGGCAATCCCGTCGATGGGCAGGTGACTGGCGGTCAGCAACGCGATGTCGTTGACTGCGTCGCCGTCTTGCGTGGCGCCGATTGTCAGCGAGCCAGAGAGCAGCGTTGCGCCCACCAGGTCGCCGTCTGACGCGCTTTCGACGGGCAGCGTCCCGGAGAGCAGGAGCGCGCCGCGCGCGTCGCCCTCGTCGACACCAGCGACCGGGAGCGAGCCAGAGAGCAGGGCGCCCCCGACAGCATCACCGTCCGCCACTCCGTCGACCGCGAGAATTGCCAGCGTCAGCAGCGTGATGTCAGCGACCGCGTCACCGTCTTGCGCCTGCCCGATTGACAGTGAGCCCGACAGCAGAGCGGAGCCGATTGCGTCACCGTCCTGGAAACTGGATACAGGCAGAGCGCCATTGAGCAGCACGGCGCCCGTCGCGTCCCCGTCCGCTACGCCGTCGACAGCGAGCGTTGCCGACGCGAGCAGCGAGACATCGCCGACCGCATCGCCATCAGCTACGCCCTCGATCTCGAGCGGGGGCGCGGCATCCTGAATCGGGTCGTCCGTCTCAGCCGTCGCGCTCCCCGCGCTAGTGAGCGTGAGCGATCGCCCGTTGCCCGAGATGTCCGTTCCGAGCGCCGCGAGATTCGACAGTGGCCAGTCTGCCCATGCCGCAATCACCGCAGTCTTGGACTGCGACTCGGCCATCAGCTGCGTTGTGGTCAGACCCGAGGAGTGAACCCGCAGGTAACCCATCGACGCGTCTGCCGGGTGGTCCTGGTCAGACTCCGAACGGAACCCGAACAGTCGCGCAAACGTCTGCTGGGTCTGCGAATTTAGGACCGTATAGCTGCTGTCTGTAGCCGCCCGCGCATAGACGATCGTGTTGGTCCCGTTGTTGACTAGCGCAACATGAAACCAATTCGTTGGCGCGCCCGTCTCGTACTCATGCTCCGCCGGGCTGTGCCAGATGCGAAACTCACCCGTCGAAGGCTCGGCGAAAAACTGGAGCCACGCTTCCCAGCTCCCCGCGTCGATGATGTCGAGGATGATGCCGTAGGCTTCGAATGAGTCCCACGTGCCTTGATTGAACTTGATCCAGGCCGATACGGTGATGTTGCCAGACGGCAATCCGGTGCGCTCGAACGTGAACGAACCTCCGTTTTTGACTACTGCCATCGAGTTATCGCGGGATCAAAGTGTCAGCCAGAGCGAGCGCTTCTTGACCGCTGACATGAATCGGTTTGGGCGAGCCGGTGTAAGGCTTGCGAATGATGACGGTCGCCTCGTCGAAGGTCATCGCCCCGTAGTCCAGGCCACCCAGCCCCATCAGCCGAAGCTGAACGCAGTCGTCGTCGCCGCGCCAGACGTGGTGGTCGCTCTCGACCCAACGGCGCCAGCACTCGTCAGCAACGTAGGTCTGCACGTAGCGACCATCATCGATGGCTTGTCTCACCCATCCCTGGGAATCCGCAGGCGGCTTGCTCTCCCACGGGTGGTTCACGTCGATGCGAGCGCCGACGCTTCCGCCCCAGACTTTCCCGACGTGAGCCGGCGTTGCGATCGAGTCGTCGTGACCGGGATTGAAATGGTAGAGGTGACCATCCTCGCCGTACACCCAACGCTGAAGCGAGCAGGCGACATCCGCGGTCTGCAGAACCTGAAAGGTCTTGGCCGCGGCATAGCGCCCGTACCAGTCGTCCTGGTCGAACGCGCGCCAGACTCCGCCCGGGTCGATTAGTCGGAGCGCACGAAGCGCCTCGTTCATTGCTGCGTTTTTGCCCGGCTCGGAGCGTAGGACGACACCATGCTTGTCCTCCCATGCGCCGACTCCGTTGCCATTCTCGACGACGACGACGTTGAAGATACAGGCCTGACGCTTGAGATTCTCCATCGACCAAGCGACGAACTTGGGTTCGCTCAGCGGAATTATAATCCACTGCACTCAAGTCTCCGATGCCCACAGGAAGCGGATTCGGAAGGTCGCGGAGACGTCGGCCGTGGTGAAGCTTGCGCCCATGGCAAATGTAGCTGTGACCTGGTCGGTCCCGCCTGTGAGCGTCACGTTGAAGGCCGAGCTAGCTCCCGGGAACGCCTCGTAGCCCACCGTGATCGCGCCATTCGATGCACGCTGAAGCGTCCCGTAAACAACGATGGATCGCGTCGCGTCCTGGTTCGCCTGGGCGACGATATCGAACGTGGCCGCCCATGTCGTCGGTATCTCACCGAGCGGGAATAAGCCGGCTCCGAATGCGAACACCGCCGGCTGAACGGAGCCACCAGCAGGGTCGACGTGCAACGGGAGGATGATGTTTTGGGCTAGGTATGATTCGGCCATCGTGTCAAAGCCCTTGAGACGATTACCAGGAGGTCTCCGCCATTGTTGATGTCGACGTCAAAGCTGAACGTGTCACCGCTTACGTGCTGAACGTTCTCGATTGTGGCTGCCGATTCGTCGATAATGCCCCAGAGGTATCGAGCCGTGGCCGTGTTGTCGTGCCGCTGAATGTTTAGGCTCCACTGTCCGTGCCGGAGGCTGTAGTCAGTGTGTCCGATGAGCGTTACTAGATAGACGCTTCCGCCTTCGTCCGAGTCGCTCGGGTCGTCAACTGGCAACGGGTCGTCGGTGAACGTTACAGTGAACGGCGCCGTGAACCAGTCCACCGTGTGCGCCGTTGCGACAACATGCTCGCCATGCACAGAGCTCATGACGGCACGAATCCAATCAGGCGCGGTGAGATAGCTACCCGCATCGATGTTGCGCCTAAGCGTGGCGTGATGGTGATGACCATGTTGTTTGCTGGCTGAGACCCTTGAAAGCGCGCGATGATGTACTCGTTTTCGACCTCTTCGTTGACGTCAAAGCCAACGACATGGGCACCAAAACCAAGCGTGTGAGCCTGGAACCAGGTTGACATCTTTTGCACCATTGTAGCGATCGACATGTGAATCTCGTCACCATCAAACACGATGATGTCTGCCTCGTAGAGGACGATCGCGCTTGCCGGATACTCGGAGACGCCGAAAAGCGACTCGAACAGCTCGGCCGTGTCCCATGTGAGCGTCGCCGTCTCACCGTCTGCGAACTCACCGGTGATCTTGGGTTCGAGCCAGATGTTCGTGGGGGTCTGGACGTCCCATGTGAGGCTGGCCGCGGCTGGCTGACCGTGACCAAACGTCGGCTCGTCCAGATCGCGAGCGCCGCCCTCCGCGCCGCCGCCTTTGACGGCTGCTGCGTTGGTTACTAGCGCTGGGTTGGCGTAGCTTCCGCCGCCGCCGCCGCCGCCCCAGTAGCTGAGGCCGCCACCGCCGCCACCGCCCCAGCCGCCACCGCCGCCGCCGGCGCCAGCTATCGTTGTTCCGCTACCCTCGACGCCACCCTGACCGCCGTTGCCTCTGTCTCCACCGGGGTAACGTCCGAGCCCGCCTGTCGCGGCAGCAGAAGGCCCGCCATTGCCGCCGTTGTATTGGGTGCCGGCCGTGCCTCCGCCGCCGGCTGGAGCGGCCTGTCCGCCAACGCCGTTTTGTCCGCCCCAGCCTGGGCCTGAGCCGAGCAGCGAGTACCCGTTATCCCCGCGCCAACTGCCGCTGGGTGGGCCTCCGCCGTCCCCTCCGTACCCATTGTTGTCGCTCGCATTTCCTAGGCCACCGCCACCGCCACCACCACCGCCGGCAATGGCGACTAGATCGTCGTCTAGATAGAGCGCGGCCCATGCGCCGCCTCCGCCGCCACCGCCGTTGCTCGCGTGACTGGTGCCTCGTGTGCCGCCGCTGCCCAGGTAGAGCTTAAGGACCTGTCCGGGCTCGACGGCTATGGTGCCTGTTACCTTGGCACCGTTCCCGCCTTTGCCGCCCTGGAATCCACCGGTGTCGGTCCCGCCGGCTCCGCCGCCGGCTCCGTCGAGCTCGAAGTCAATCGAGTATACGCCAATTGGTACTGGTACCTCAGTGGCGGTATTCTCGTGTCTACTGGTGACGATCGTCATAGACCGCGGAAAACGCCCGGAACCGGTTGAGTGAAGAGCTGCCCGGCCGAGTTGGTGAACGCGCGTGAGACAGTCGCCTCTTCGCGATCTTCGACTACCCGGATGGAATTGTCGGTGAGAACGAAGCGCCCTGTGTGGTTCGGGATTTCGACGAAGCCGAACCCGTCGTCGTCGCTCTCTTCGTCAAAGGTGTAGTCCCCGGCCTCTTCTCCGCTGGAGATGGTCAGCAGGTCACCGGTTTGCAGCGGGACATCTTCGCCGAACTGGGCAGCCGCTTGCGTGCTGGTTTCCGCGACCCAATAGTGATCTCGAACTTTGCGCAGCATGTTAACTTACCTGAGTGACGGTTACGAGATAGGTGTCAAATTGCTTGGTGATGATGACCCAGCAGGGGACGGAGTCGTCGAAGTTGGCCGCGGCGTTCGAGAACGTCGAGCCGAAGTCTCCGGAGTCGAAAGCGATGGCGCTTGCGGTGCCGGAGTCGAACAGAATCATATGCGTCGTGCCGTCGGTGTGCGGACCGGCGCCAAGTGTGAATGTCTGCGTTCCAGACGCCGACGTACAGTGCATCTTGACGTTGCTGTCAAAGTTGAGTTCTGTGTCGTAGGTGCGCAGTGCTGACGGTTCGTTCTCGACGTTGGCCGTAGCCAGTGGAGCGCCGCCGCCGATGTACGTCACGAAGACGCGCATGTTGTGGCTCTCGCTCTCGCCGTCGTTCGTGTGATTCGAAACGCGGATGCGGGCGTTCGTGCCCAGTGCCAACGGCTCGTCCCATGTCACACCGATCGAGTGCTTGGACGAGAAGT
>CAZNZA010000227.1:0-5879 GCA_964577325.1 uncultured Polyangiaceae bacterium | reverse complement strand
GCAGTGCCCGACTGAGTCGCCGCACATCTGGGCAAACAGCCAACGACACTCAAAGCAAGCACGAGAGAAGCAAACGAGCGGCCCGGCGACGAGCCGAGCAGCGAACGAGGAGTGGGCATGGCCTGGGTGTAGCGAGCTTGCGTACAATGTCAAACGACGCCGCCCGCGCAGGCGACAGAACTTCTCACCCGCTTCGCTCACACCGGAACGGTGGTTACCGAACGCATTACTGAAAGGCGAACGAACTTCGCATCATCCCAAGCAGCTGACATCATCCCAAGTGTCGTCCTATCCCAAAGTCACAAAGCGGCTATTTGCAGTTTTCACGAGTCCGTCAGCAATGGAGCTTGAGCTCGTACGATGCCTCGCCCGAGGTTAGCAAGCAGATCGCCCTTACCAAGCAGCTGCTCCGCTCCCTTCTGCTCGAGAATGATACGGGAGTTCACGGCTGACGCGACCTGAAAAGCAATGCGCCCGCCCAGGTTAGCCTTGATCTTGGAAGGAATGGTATCGGCACTCGGGCGTTGTGTGGCGAGCACCAAGTGTACGCCCGCCGCACGAGCTTTCGCACCTAGTCTAGCGACACCATTACAAAACTCCTTAGCCAGCGACGGTTCGGCGAGCAGATCTTGGAACTCGTCGATGATCAACACCCTCCGCTCTAGGCAAGCATCGGGACGGGCTTCGTTGAACTCCCGAATGTCCTGCACCTGCTCCGACTCGAACAATCGATAACGTTCTTCCATCAATTCTACGAGCTGCGAGATGAGTGGTAGCGTCTCCTCAGCGTCGAAGGAAATGGGAGCTTCGAGGTGTGAGGCAATCGAGGAGCGAAAGCTTGCACCCAGAAACGTGACGCGTTTGGGGTCCACGAGGTTAAAGCGTATCCCCTCGGGCCCGTGAAAGCGGACGAGAGACGCTAAAAGGCTCTGCAAGAACACTGATTTTCCGCTACCCGTCTGGCCCGCTACCAGCAGGTGCGCAGTGCCGCCGTCCGAAAAATCACCCACCACAATCTTCCCGTTGGGCTCTTGTCCGACCACGAAGCGACCCGAGCTTTCTGCAAGCCAACTCGCCTTTGCTTCAAGCATCGGCCCGAGATAGATCGCCTTGGGTCTCGAACGCGTTACCCAAAAGCGCCGATGGCCACCTGTCTTTTCGTACTTGACCTCGATACCGAGGGAAGTGGCAAGACGATGTTGAACGTCCTGAGCGGCGCGGTCCAATGCGCTTACGGTACCGTGCTTACGTGAGACCTCGATCAGGTACGTTCGCGGCCCAATGATCGGTCTACGGGGTGATACGGCCGCTGCTCCTAAGTTGCCCAAGGCTTCTATGATGCGGTCACGTATCTGCTCCGCCTCCTTAATACCTTCCTCGTCACGCAACGCATCGTGAGGCGCTGGGGCCGATGACTCCCTTAACCCATCACCGCATGCAGCGCTACGCGGGCGGGTCGCAGCAACGGGCGGATCATCACGATGAGGGACGCGCTGCGGATACCGCAATGCACACGGCCCAGCCATCGGACAGGTAGCACACAAGTCACGTCGCTCCGTAGGTGGAGCACTCAGGGGATCCCGAACCCAGCCGATCATCTTGTTGAGCAACGGTGAAAGCTGGGAGCGCGCCACCGACTCCGCTGCTGCGGGCGCCAAATTCGTTTCTCGTAGAGTTGGCGTAAAACGCAGCACCGTCGCTTGGGCATCGGCGCCTTCAGACAAAGCGTATAGCCGTTGGTAGAGCACCGCTTGGGCCTGGTCGAGCGGATCATTGGCCTCATCGGTCAGCTTGTACTCGATCACCTCGTAGGCCCCCTTACGGTCCTTAAATATGGCATCAAGACGCCCGTGAATGAGCGGCCCGTCGGGCCACGACGCCTCTACTTCCCGTTCGCCACTATGCAGCACAACCGAAAGTGCTTCCGCTGGAGGTTGCGCGGACATTGCCGCGAGACGACCCGTCAAGTGTCGGGCAAGTTCCCGCAAGGCCTCGGCTAAGTCGTCGACCTCTGCTGGGATGCTCCAATATCCCGGATCGGCGCTTAGTTCGTCTTGCAAGACTCTCAACAGCCACCGAACTAGGGCGTCCTGGACGCTATCACCTGGCGCTCCCGCGGGTAATGTCTTCAAGTATGTCGGTGGGGCCGAGACGGCACCGCAAAAACGCTCGACGATGCGGTGAAAGCTCGCCCCGAGGCATGATGAACCAACAGGAAAAGCGACCACTGTGTCTTCCAGGCGGCCCAGTGCAAAAATGCGCGGACAGCGCAAGGCGTTGCGCACTTCTGTGACGCTAAGCCGCTCACTCATGCTCCGGTCCCTCTCCACGTAAACGCTCTCCCGAAGCTGCCGCTTCACCAGACCAGGCGACCAGGTTGCGTCCAAACCACTGTACATTGCCACCCAAAGCATGCAAACCACTAGCTACCGCGACGCGGCCTGCTGCTGGATGCAAGCGATGCACTTCGCGGATAACGCGGTCTACGGAAGCAACCCGGAGGCGTAACAGTACCGTCTGCACCGCATCTGTCGTGACCATTGACCCTGCGGCTCCGACGTCCTCTGAGGTAAGCGCACTTCTTGGTGCCGTCGCTCCGCGAGATTTACCACCTCGGAGGCCATCTAGAGTACCGGCATCGGCGCTGCCATTGTCATCGATGCCTGGGCTATCCGCTCTCGCGTAGCCCGCATTGGCGTCGTCGCAACCCATTGCCGCGCCAGAATTCAGCTCTGGTGACTGCTCCGACGTGCCGCCTTCTAGCGCGCGCATCAGTCCCCAACGGTCTGGACAAACCTCCTCGCGCAGGTAGTCGCGAACCTGTTCGTCACTAAGTGGCAGTCCGCGATGATCACAGAGGTCCCGGGAGCGTGCCAACTGAAGCATCCTTTCGAGCGCCAACAGGCGCGCAGCCTCCTCGCGTGTGAGCTCGTGCCAGGCCAAGTGAGGACTTCGCAGGACGCTCAGCTGTCGCTCGATGGTGCCCTTCCATGTCGGTGAGAAAGGCCGCCACTGCTCGCGAACGACAACTCCACGCTTCTTAGGGGAACGGCCAAGAACGCGATCTAGAGCGGCACCAATGGAGCGGTGATGCCCCTGGTGCAACAGACACAGCCAGCGTCCGGCCGGATGATCCGGTTGAAGTTGGATATACGGGTCCCTGCTCCCTCGGAGTGCCGTGTGTTGTGTAAATCCGGCAGCCAACAAAATGCCATCGCGAAGGCGTCCGTCGTCCACACCTCCGCGTCGAGCCTCGGCCTCGTCCAGCTCAGCATGTGCAGCTGCCACCAGCGTGGCCCATTCATTGGCCAGCAGCGCATTCAACTCCGCAGGCTCTGCCTCGGAGTGCTCCAACACACAGCTGTTCTCCCCACGCACATCGTGCAAGAGACTGGGCTCCGTTCCCTCATGCGCTTCCAAAAGTGCTGACAGCAACATTCGGGGCGTAATCCCGGGCAAGCTGCACAGGGTATCCACCTGCTGGGCGGAGAACGGCCAGGGGAATGGCCGTTCGGGGTCCTCGATTTTGCTGCACCAAAGTTCGAGCAACGAACGACATTGCTTAGGTGTCGGAAGCGCAAGCGCAGCTTTAGTCATGATCACGCGCGACTGCTGAGACAAATTGAATTGAGGCTGAATAGCTTGCTCCCACTCACTGTCGAGCGCCATTTGGACCAACAACAGCCCGCGCGTGCAATCGACAAGCTCTGCCACTAGATTGCCGTACTGGGTTATTCGCTCCTCGGCACCGTCACGCTGGACCAAGTTCTCCAGCTGGTCGAATACGATGACCAGGGGGGCACCGAGCGCAGCTACGCTCCCCAGTGTTCGGATCGCGCGGACACTGTTACTGGCGTCCATGGAAGCAGCGGCACCAATGCGCGCTAGCTGACTAGGGTCGCAATCTTGCCCTGCAAGCCATGCCAGTAGCGCACGCCGGTGGCGCGGCGCTGAGAACGGCAACGAAAGTAGTCGCTCGACGAAGACTTCGTCCAGGTCCGGAAAGAGGTCCAGGAGCTGGTCAGCCAGGTGCTCCAAGCGTCTGTTGCGTTCGCTTTCAATCAGTTCCTGGAAGGCACTCACGTGGAAGGCGGGAAAGTCTACCTTCCCATTCTCGAGGTGCCCGATGAGCGAGCCGACAAGCATGTCTGCTTGACACTCGCTCCGCCCGTAGGAAGGTTGCGCCATTTGCTTCACAGCCTCACCGAGAATGTAGCCCGGTGAAAGGCCGGTGTGCAGCAGGGGCCGGATGTGCACGAACACAGCGCGGGGCCCGAGTTCTCCCCGCACCCGAGCGAACAAGTGCGTCTTGCCGGTGCCGGGAGGACCTAGCAAAACAATGGACTCTGAGCGCGGTTGCTGTGGTCGCTGACGGGCCAACTCTCGGATGTTGCCCACGCGGTCTCTAATCATCGTGCTTGCCTGTGCATTGAGCTCAGGCAAGTCGAGCAGTGAGACGACCCACGGGTCGGCGTGTAGGGCACCAAAAGCTAGCTCGCTCACGACCTATCCTCCTGCAATCGCACCCAACTGAGGCGGGCACCACCTGCACCTTCGGGACACAGGGCAGCGTCCTCTGCACGAAGGCGACCAATTCCACCTTCTGGTCTCAACTCGAGCTCACCGTCGCGGCTCGCGGCCAATAGCGCCTCGACGACCGCTTGGGCGCTCGCCCGTTGCCTCAAGTGTCGACTCACTTCGGGTACCCTGGCTAGGGCCGAGTCCTCGTCTCTCAACATGAGGATGGCTCCCCGCAGCGCGTCTCTGAGTGACTCGCGAATCTGAGACGTGGGAGCACGTTGCAGTGCTGGCTGTCCGTTACTACTTGGCTGCTCTCCACCCTTCTTCGCTCGAACTGCTCCAAAAGCCGTTCGGCTAGCTTCCACAAGTGCTTCCCTCAGGTCTGACTCCAGAACAACTGCTCCCGTACGATTCGCGCGCGCCCTGTTCAGCCACGTCAGCAGGCCCTTCAGGTCGTCAGTCAGTGCTTTCAGCTCCATGCCACCAACCACTCGTTCACTAACCGGAACCAATGACCACTGCTTACCCCGCAAGACCAAGTGCGCCTTGCCATCGCGGCTCAACTGATACCCAAGCTCTGTCGCCTCTTTCGCGGTCGCACCACTCAAGCGCCTTCTCAAGCTGGCTAGCGGGATATGCTGCCCGTCCGCCATCAGTCGGTTGCCTTGTACCAGTAAGGGCACGCGAACCCCCTTGCCGGCCTTCTCGTAGCCATCGCTAACCAGCGCCTCTACTACTATGGAACGCAGTTTCGTGGGCCCGAGCTTTGAGGCGGGCACCACCCCCTTTTGCTCGAGCAATGCGCTCGCCGCGTCCACCGCGAACCCGACCTGCTCTTCGTTACTCATCGCCTTCTTCTTCGCTGTCATGGCTTGCCCACGATACGCGGGAATGGCGCGGGTTTCCACCCCATGGCCTAGTCCACTGATTCCGCTGCCCGCTCTTGTGCCAACGGAAGTCCTTCCTCGTCCTGCTCACCGCTACGGATCGCAGCGCCGGCGCAGTAAGGGGGGGCAGTCGGTTGCGTAAGCTCGAGTCCCTTGAGCCCCACACGGCCACCCCGACTCGATGACCGGTTCTCGAATCGGAATGTGACGGGCGTAAGTCGGCGCTCGTCCACTGCGGTCCGAACGACCGCCTTTGAAAGTGTGGGGAGTGGTGCGCAAGCGTATGAGGGCCGCTTCCCGACTAAGCGGGGAAGCTTCTCAACTCATAGTAGCAACTTGTTTACGCCGCTCATTGCCAATGATAGCTCAACACTCTGCTTTACCAATGCCACAACGTGCCGTCCGTCAAGCGATTTACGGGCAAGGCTGCCGCTCGATAAGGAAACTTCGCCGCTTGCTCCTCGTCAATCT
>CAZNZA010000226.1:0-5902 GCA_964577325.1 uncultured Polyangiaceae bacterium | reverse complement strand
TTCGCGCGCGGGACCCAGTCGTCCTCGTTCCAATCGATCGACAGCTCGAGTGAGCCGGATTCAAGGGTCAACTGTCGACCGTCGTAGGTTGCCGTCCAATCGTTATCTCCGACGGCGAAGGTTACTTGGGTGATTTGGATGTTCACAGCTTCACCCCTTTCTTCTCGGCCCAGTTGTAGAGTCGGTGAGTGAGGTAGTTGCCCGCGCTCGGGTCAAGGTCGGACGCGAACTGGCGCGCCACGCTGTGCATGTTAGCGAGCAACTCACGCGTCAGCGCCAGGTCGTGCGGATTGCGGACCAGGACCGCTACGGGTTTGTCATCTCGGTCTGTCGCAACGAGTGAGACGTAGTCGACGCGGTGGTGTTCGGCCCACTGCTCCATGATGGACTGAATGCGCTCGACGGGTGGGTCGCCGTCCCATTCGCTGTCGACAGCAATGCCGCCGTTAACGATGCCAGTTAGGGTCTGGCCGCGGATGTTGTAAGAGTGTTCTCGGGTCATGTCGTCTCCTGTTTCGAATCCAAAACGGTCGGGGCGTGGGTAGGGCGTCGAGCAGCACCGGAGAGTCGCCCACTGGCGCGGGACGAGCACGAGCGGCCGCAGTAGACTTGAGCTCTACGCTTGCGAGGGACAACAAAGACGGCGCCGCACATGAGGCACGGCTTGGCTATCTCCGCCGGTAGGCCCGCCGCGCCGTAGCAACCCTCCCGATTGGCAGCCTGCTCGGCAGGAGTCGCCCAGCGGCAGTTGCTGGGCTCGTAGTGGCCGTCGTTGTCGATGCGGTCAATCGAGTGCGCCGACGTCGGGCGAGGGCCCATGTCGGCGATGAAAGCGGAGAACGAATTCCACCGCTCGCACATGGTGATACCTCGGCCACCATAGCGAGGCCACTTGGCGCTTTTGGGGTTGGTGCACCGTTGGCGAATCATCTTCCAGACGGCGTACTCGGGGGGACCGTTCGAGGCGCCGCCGGACGTGACTCCGTGGCGCTCGTTCTTGGCGGGACGGTTGGTCACTTGTCCCCCTTCGCCCACTCGGGCTCAACGACGCACCGCTTGATGAACGCGATGGCGAACCCCTCCTCGGTCGGGATGCTGCGCGCAACCTCCCGAAAGGGGCAGTCGGTCATCACGGCGACGAACTCTCGCGGGGACAGTCCGCCGCGCTCAGCGAGTCGCTCTAGCGACTGACCGTGATTGAGTTGCGCTTGTCGCTCATGCGGCGCGATGATGTCCCATGGTACAGCGTGTGGGCAGTCGATGTAGCGCCCGCGAATGTAGGGGACCATGATCGGGAAGGTCTTGGCGCTCACGACGCACCTCTCTTCCGGCGGGGCTGATGCCACGCATGGAGTCCCATCTCGACGGCTTTAGAGAGGTAGCCGTAAACGCCGGAGTAGACCCCTACGCCTCCCCTGCGGGTTGAGTACAGGTACACCTGCCAGCCAAATCTGACGTCCCTGTTGATGTCGTAGGAGCGATAGGAGTGGTCCGCCTGACGCCACGTCTCAAGCTTGGTCATCGGGTCATGGAAGCGGGCGCCGACGAATGGGTGAGTCGTGCTCATGACGCACCGCCTTTCAGGGCTTCGAGCTGCTTGGTCAGTTCCTTGACCCGCTTGTGCAGCTCATCGTTCTCCTGGACGACAATCGCTGTCACCGCGTCGAGACGATACAGCGCCTGCTTCGGGCTGCCGAACGTGGCGATGA
This sequence comes from uncultured Polyangiaceae bacterium, assembly GCA_964577325.1. Taxonomy (GTDB): domain Bacteria; phylum Myxococcota_A; class Polyangia; order Polyangiales; family Polyangiaceae; genus SZUA-265. Next base: position 4,193 of record CAZNZA010000226.1, on the reverse strand, counting down.
GTTGCTCAACGCGCGCCTTGCTCTCCTTGGACGGCGAGCTCATGCCGCACCGCCCCTCTTGCGGGCCGCGTCGAGACTCGGGATCCCCTCCCGTGCCAGGCGCCTCGCCCGGAGCTCCTCGGCGAGCATGGTCACCACGTCCCATTGACCGGCTGCCGTGGCGGCGGATAGGGCGTTAACTAGCGCCGCTTCCGGATCGCTGATTTTAGACACGGAGTTTAGACACGGGCTCTCAGAACCCGCGGATTCCGGTCCTTTGTCCAACTCGGCTTCGGGCGTCGACGGCGGTAAAAAGGCTTCAACTGCCGCCTCTTGAGGGCGTGTGAAGGTTGCACTCTGCCGCTGAGTTATGCGCCCGTCATCTTTTGGGAAAGATGCGCCTGTGTAGTCTATTTCGTCACTGCGTGTCAACTGGCCACGGCTACCAGAATCGCTATTTTGGACATGCCTCATGTCTAAAATGCCTACCCTTGGAAGCGCCGCCTCTGGTAGGGTCCTCATCCTCTTGGTGTTGACCAGGTATCGCTGATGAGCCTTCAAGTCAGAGGACCCGGACAGGTGCATGGCCTGCTGAATGTCGACGTTCGCGTTGGCCAAGGCCTGCTTGTAGGCCCGGCGGAAGGAGTGAAAATCAACCGGCTTGGTCATCTCCGATTCCTCCAGCAATTCGAGCTCCCGCTCGGTCATCATTCTGGCGATCTTCCAGGTCGTCCTGGTGTCGCGCTTGCCGTCCTTTTTGACGATGGGCGTCTTCACCATTACCTCGATCCCGAAAGCTCGCCTCAGGTCGCGTCTGAGCGCCGCAGCGGCGTTGTTGCGCCCCTTCTCTTTCCCAGCTCGTTTGCCTTTCAGAATCGGGAACACAGGACCGGACGTCGGGCGATCATGGCGCTCCCACCAATCCCTCAGGACCGGGCGGAGCATTTCCGGGATCTCGAGCAGCTGGGGTCGAGCGGTCTTCTTTCGAAGCGCGTACCCAGCGGCGAACCGACCGCCTTGCGTGTCGAGATGCTCCCAGCGCAGAGCTCGAATGTCCCCAATACGGGCGCCACCAAACAACCGGGAGATACACGCCATCGTCTGTCGCTCCAGCACCCCCAGTCGATGCGACTCGTCGGGATGCTCCCACGCGAGGTAGATCGCGAGCTCGTCATCTTCAAGCACTGCCCGCTCCCGCCGATCCGTAACTCCTTTCGGAGAGCTCACGCGGGCGCACACGTTCTCTTTGAGAATCTCGTCTTCAAAAAGCGACCCCAGCACGGCACTGACGTCCACCTTCACATGGGTGATCATGTCCTGACTCAGACCCTTCTTCGCCATCGCCTTGAGCGCGTCTCGGACGTCGGGGGCGGTGACCTCGTTCACGGGTTTGAATCCGAAGTGCCCATAGACGTGATTCCGAAGGCGGCCTAGCCGGTTGTCCTTCGAGGAGATGTCGCTTTCCCCAACGATGCGCTCGGCAGCCTCCTCGAACGTCTCGAAGCGTTCCGCCTCGTCTTCGCTCGGGATGTCCGGCTGCACAAGTAGCCGCTTCAGCTTAATAAGAGCAGCGCTGCGATTCTTCGTTTGGAGGTTGTAGGTCCTCTTGATCTGAACTCCGTCGACGTCAACGGTGATGCGCGCTCGCCACCCAGAGCGAGCCCAGTAAATGGTTCCAGTGCGCGGCCTTCCGCGCTCCCGCTTATCTTCCACCATGAGTCTTCTCCAGTTCTTCCCTTGCTTCTTGTCGCAAGGAGTCGAGCACGTCGCGCCAATAGAACCTGGGCTCGCGGGGCGTGAGGCGTATCATTGGAATGTTTCGCGACTTCGCCCATTCAGGAACGGTCTTCGGGCTCCGCTGAATGAGTCGTGCCAAGTCGGCGCAGGTTAGAAGGGGCTCTTCTGGCCCACGAATTCCGGAATCGGCCAGCGCGGCGGCTACCTCCTCTCGGACCACCCGACGCAAAGCATCCGGCGCGGCGACGATGAGCTCCGTAGGAGCGGGGCCCTTATCTGTGGTTTGTTGGTTCATCGTTTCGAATCCAAAACGCTTCGGACGCACGAACGCCCCGAAGGGCGCTGTACGCTTTACGCGGCGGTCCTCTGTTGATGAGCGAGAGCGATCTTCGCGGCGGCCTCCATGCGGAGGCAAACGCGACGCACGGCGGCTTGAGTGTGCTCGGGCGATTCGCTGACGCCGTAGCTCACGAGGGCCTGTATATCCAGACAGCCCCCTAGCATCGCGGTGAGTAGGAGTCGAAACGCTGGGGGAATGTCCAGCTCCGGCAACTCGTCCGGGTCACCCATTAGCGCTAGCAGGTCTACAGTCTCAACAATCGCGACGTCTGTATTGCTTGCGTTCTCTTTTTCAGCTAGTTTTGCAACGGTCATTGTTTGGCTCTAACCTTTCTTTGACAACGACGGCTCAGTGCTACAACACTGGGCCGTCACTTTTTCTGACATGTTCACTTGCGTTGCTGGCTTAACCCCAGCTCACGAAAGGCCTTGATTACAGCGGCCCGAACCCAGTCGGATATTGACAGTCCGTGGTATTCAGCCACTGCGCGCAGCTTGTCGCATTCGTCCTGCGACATCCGCACCTGGATCTTTTGGTCCCTCACTTTCGGCATCCCGCGCTCCATCCCTCTTGTACGCCCAGTGTCAGGACGTGGCAATATAGTAACTGCTCAAATCGACTAGTCGCCGGCCGCTCGCTCGCATGTGTTCATTGCACACACCCACTGACAGTGACGGCAACGTGTTCACTTCTCGCTGATAGCTTCATCCCCGTCGCTCCCTGATTCCGTTTATGCGCCCTACTGCTACGACTCGTCAACGCTCAAGTGCCCCGGCTGTGTCAGACTAGGCCAGCCGGAACTGAGTGCTAGTCCAGCAAGGCAAAGTGCGCACTGGTCCTACCTCGCCGCCTGACTCCACCACTCGACGCGAATGCCGAGCGCTTGCTCTATCTTACGAGCTGTCTCCATCGTTGGGATGCTAACGCGATTGAGCACCCGGCTCAGCGTCGCCTTGCTCACGCCTGAGTCTCGAGCCAGCTGGCTTGTCGTCAGTTGCCCGGACCTCATCGCGCGAATGAGCTCGACGAGTCCCTTGGTCCGCGGCCGTTTCGTTTCGGTTGATGCCTGCACCGTCGGGAGCCTGTTTCGGATCCGAAACGGTGTCAAGGCTATTGTTTGGTTGAACGTACCGGCGGCCCGAATCATGTTGCCCGTCATGACCAAACGCATAGAGCCCCCCGTCGGAACAGGGAAAGCGTCTCCCTATCGTGTCTTGTCGAAGGCGGCCGAGAGCTTCGCTGACCGGCTAAACATAGCGGTAATCGCCTACCGTCAGGCGAACCAGTGCAGCCAGAATGATGTAGCTCGACACGCTGGAATAGCAGAGGGAACGCTCGCGCAGACGTTAAAGAAGAACAAGGAGACATCGCTGAATACCGCGCTGCTCCTCGCTGAGTTGTTGCGGCACAATGTGAACCCTTGCTGGTTGCTCATGGGGACTGGCGAGAGCAACATCCGGAATACCTAGCCTGGGCTAGCCGTCGGGGAAAAACGAAGGCCCGTCGGCCTGCCAGTGCTGTTTTGAATTGAAAACGTTCCGGATTCGAAACAGTGTACCCCCATGACGGATGGGAACAAAACGCTAACCCAGCAGGTGCTTGGGTTGGTCGACACGCTTTTGCGTGAGGCCAACGACATCAGGGAAGACATGCGCGTGACCGGCCTCCATGAGGCTCTGGCGCTCGCGCAAAACGAAGCTCTCCGGCGAATCAAGCAGCAGGAAGAAGTGCTTGCTCTCGCTGTCGAGATGGCCCACGAGCGCATCGACCGCGGAATCGGGGTGTCGCCATGAGCGCCCCGAATGAACGGCAACTGCTCAAGGCTGCTGAGCTCTACTTCGATGCCGTCATCCGCCACAAGCAGATGCACCACTGCCTGACGGAGCTGGAGCAAATCGCGAAGAGCGACAGTCTGCGGCCCATTGTGAAGCGACCGCTGAAGGATTCGATGGAGTCGTTGATTTCGGCGATCAATGCTCAGCGTGCGGTGGCCACGGAAGCGCGGCGTAGGGTGAGACAGGAATGGGGCGAGGAATGAGCGCCCTACCCGACAAGCCGAGCGAGCTTTTGGAGCTCGCGATAAACGATGCCTTGGAAGTCGAGAAGATGCCCGGCTGGGAGCTGGACATGCATATCT
>CAZNZA010000225.1:0-5909 GCA_964577325.1 uncultured Polyangiaceae bacterium | reverse complement strand
GTCCGCCGCAGCGTTCCGAGCCGGCAGCCGTCCGAGCGCTTCGACGGTATTCACCCGCACGCCCCAATCGGCGTCACGCAACAGCATACGCAGAATCCCGACAGCGCGCGCGTCCCGCCCGGATCCCAGGGACTCCGCAGCCCGCATGCGTACCAGCGCACTGCGATCACGCGTCATGCCTAGCAACAGCTCAAAGCCTTCCTCGGTAGAATCCTGAGCCAGTGCCTCTACTGCCCTCTCTCGTACGGACGACGAGCGGTGGTTGAGCGCATTTCTGAGTTCCTCACGAATATGCCTGCTCATCGCGCTCGTACCTCTGAACACCGACGCCCATCCCTCGAGTGAGCGCTCCGAACGCTCCCCAGAAGTCCGGACGCGCTGACGTTTGCGCAGAAACCACTCTTGCCCGTGCGCCAAAATATCGCACCGTTCTCCGTTTATCCCACGGCATCCCTACAACGAATGATCACTCGTCGGCGCGAAGCCATCCTGCCAGTGAGTCACACCCAGCTTATAACGATCAATTGTGAAGTCAGCCGGATAGTCCCGGAACCCCGGCTTCTCGCGCAGCTGCTCGATGGCGCTTTGCGCCCCCCCCTCAGTCGCGTAGACGCCGATTAGCTTCGTCTCACGAGCATCGTCCTCGAGTGCTCGGCTGTGATGTACAATGAAAACTACGGCTTCGCTCATCCCAATCCCTTATCTCGCCATATTTTGATTCAATGCCGACAGAGCGTCAACCGTGACATCATTGCCGCGCGGGTTTACGGCATGGTGAGCGACCAACACGCCGCTGAGCTGCTTCTCGAGGTACAGCTCGTCGAGCGGCTGGCGCCTGAACAGACGACTCTGCACTCGGGCACCGGCTCAGCACTGAAGGAAGCTACGCTGGAGCGCTTGGGCGTCTTCACCTCGTACAATCGCCCAAGCGTCAGCGATGACAATCCGTACGTAGAATCGCTCTTCCATACGATAAAGGGCCCGTGTCGGGCATCCAAGGAAGCCTTTCGAGTCGTTAGCCGCGGATCAACAATGGGTCGACAGCTTCGGGCGCTGGTACAACCATGAGCATCGTCATAGCGCGCTGAATTGGGTTACGCCAATTGTCTCGACATACCGGCGAGGAACGCAAGCTGTTGCGTTGTCGCTTCGGGACGTATCGACAAGCACGGCTACGCCATCCAGAACTCTGGCCTCGAGATGTCCGCGATTGCTCACCAGTACCCGCTGTTACTCTAAACCCATCTCGGCAAAGCCAAAGTCCGGCAGCGGTTGCTTGACGGAGTTGAGGACTGTCGGTTTTCGAAGGCACGCCAATTACCCCGGAGATTTGTCGGATCGAGTGTGATCAGGAAACCCGCCCAGAGTGCTTTTGACCCGGATGGCTGACCGGTACCATCGTACCGGCAATCCGTCCCGCTGCGATAAATAGTATAAACGAGGCTATGTTTACCAGAAACCAAAACTGGGGGGCACTGGCGTCGACCGTTCTGGTGATAGCCGGTAGTGTCTCTTGCGACGATAACTCACCGCCGGCCTGCGAAGAGACAACAGAAGAGCTGCCCGACATCTCCGCGAGAGGCCCGTTCTCGCTTTCTATCCAGGAGGGACTGGAAGAACTTGATCCAATTTCGGAATCTGTAACGTGGAGCACCTTAGCGCCGGAAAGCTTGGCTGGACAAGAAACGGACATCAACGTGCAGCTCACGTCGGTCGAAGGTAGCGTTCTCGCTGTCAAAGCTATCAACAACGCTGTCGACAGCAACAACCCCTTTGCCTGCACGAGTCATCTGTTGTCTGAAGTGAACGTCCATCTCTCCACCGATGATGGTGCGCTCGATGAAACGCTGGTCGGGTCCATCAAAGCCTTCGAACGTGACCGACATTTGGAAGTTTTGTCACTGCTAGCTGCACCTGAGTTCCGCAAGTCTTTCCGACCTGCTACCATGCCCGACCGAATGCACTTTAGATTGGTCGCGAATCAGGGGGAGATCGTCCAGGCGTACGTCGGTGTGGAATGGGAGGCTCAGAATCCAGGCGAACCATCAACGGGGGGCGTGTTGCTCGCGTGGGGCCCAGAGGCTCCGTCGTTGTAGCTTTTCGACAGCTGGCTTGGGTGTACACCGAGGCAATCCGCACCCTCCTTGATCCCGTTCGCCAACTAGCTAAGTAACAAGGGTCGCTCATTCGACGCGGAATTGCGCTACGGCGAGCGTCCGTTAGCCTGTGTCACTGCTTCGGGCTCCTTCGCCATCTCGACCCTTTCGCTACTACTTTGGCGCCATGTAGGGAGTCAGCTCGGACAGCTATCTTGCCCGCGGTGTAGGGGACGCTCGCCGCTTTGGTGGATACCCCATTCGGCGCGATACTGCGCCGGGAGTGCACTATCGAAAAGAAGAAGGAACGAAGAAATCGGAGCCAGTACGCACCCGATCTCAACGTGAAACGGTACGTCTGTGACGCGTTAGGTGACCGAAGCGTCGCCAGGTCGCCAGCAAGCTGGACCCTTACGGAAGCGTCGTTGCACGAGTGGCTGCAGCGAGTCGATATCGACGCAGAAAGGAGCGATCGGAGGCGCTGCTACCGCAGACCGCGATGAGGTCTACCCGCCTGCGTAAGGGAGAACAAGCGTACTACCGTGGAGAGAGACCTTGGGAGCGGTTGATGCGAGAGTCGTGGTGGGATGGGCGGGCAGTGAACACAACGAGATTGATGGGATAACGCCGTCACAGAAAGCGTCTTGGCTACTTTGCGGGCTGAGCTCATAAACGAACGCACCGCGAGATGCTGCCCTGTGAAGCACCGGCGATTGCATCGAAAACATCTGCAACATCGAGCCTCGCCATTCTCATGTCGGCTACCTCAACCCCACCGAGTTCGAAATGGGTTCACTTGGCAACAACCTCCTTTCATGCAATGTATGCCGGAGGATGTCGTTGCAAACGGTGCGGTCAAGTGCGTATATTGCCGCCATTGTAACGCTCAGCGGTCCGGGCCTGGGCGAGGAGAACCTTCGGCGTGAGCTCCCGCCAACCGCACCTCCAAGCGGTGCGCGCTCATCGGGTTCCGTAGTACCCCCGCAAGCCATAGCTACATCCGTCGGCTACCCCATCGGAGGCTCTGGGCCCGCGTCCGTAGTGCTGATGCTTACGATAACCGTGGAAGGCACGGTAAGCCAAGCGAAGGTAGTCGCGGGAGACGAGCCGTTCGCCAGCGCAGCGCTTGAGGCGTCGCGCCTCTGGGCGTTCGAACCCGCATACGTAGACGGCGAAGCACGCGCGGCGGATATTCGTTTTCTAGTCCGTTTCGAACCTCCCGATACTAACGCCTCCTCGAATGTTGAGAACGCTCCCGCAGCGAGTTCGACTCACTCGCCACATCCCCCCCCGCAACATCCTCCAGCAGACTCAAACGCTCCCACTTTGGCCAATGGGGCAAGCGACACGGCGACGGTCCCAGAGGTGACTATATCGGGGCAACAGCTTGAACAAAAGGCGGCGTTGTCCGCCCAGGAAGTAAGAACGCTGCCTGGGGCGTTCGGCGATGCATTTCGCGCCATTGATGTTCTGCCGAGTGTTACGCCAATGGTGTCCGGGCTCCCGTACTTCTATATTCGCGGTGCGCCGCCGGGAAACACCGGCTACCTATTCGACGACATCGAGATCCCGGCTCTGTATCATGTCTTCGCCGGACCCGCCGTCATACATCCGACCTTGGTGGGCAGCGTGGAGCTCTATGCCGGCGCTTATCCCGCACGATTGGGTTCGATGACTGGGGGTTTCGTATCAGGTACCGCTGCCGAGCCGCGACACGAGCGGCGCGCGGAACTGAGTTTGCGCACCGTTGACACAGGCGCGCTGGTCGAAACGCCATTTGCGGGCGGGCGCGGCAACCTCATTCTTTCGGGCCGTTACTCTTACACCGGGTGGCTTTTGTCCCAGCTCGTTGACGATACGAAGCTCTCCTACTGGGACTACCAGTCGAAGGTGACGTTTGATCTGAACCCTGAGAACCGTTTGGAACTGCTCTGGTTTGGCTCAGCCGACTTCTTCGCTCAACGCAGTCATTCGGGTCCGGAGGGAAGCTTTGGCGAAATGCTGGAAGCACCCCAAGAACCTCAACCCTTCCAAACTGAACTGGACCTAAGGTTTCACCGTGTGGACCTGCGCTGGATACGGTTTCTAGAACGAGGCACCTGGACGACGGCCCTCACCGGCGGTGTCGACGCCGTGGCCGTGGAAGATGGAGCGGTGCAATCGACTAGCCACAGTCTCGGGGCTCGCTCCTTGGTATCACTGAGTCTGGACGAGGCTACCTCTTGGCAAGGAGGCATTCTGGTCACAGGTGAACGTGTCGATCAGTATATCGAGAAGGGGTACTTTGCGCCGCCCGAGGCGCCGGAGGTTTGCGGCATGGGAGCGATCACAGGGGCTGGCCCAGCGGGTGGCAGCGGCAACTGCGGGAACCTGGCTCCCCGCTATCCGACGTTGGGCGATGATGACTACCCCTTGGGAATCGCTGATCGCTTCGATTTGAATGCGGCACTGCATACCGAGTGGACGCGCTCAATAACGCCGCAGATCAAGTTAACGGCCGGTCTACGCACTGACGTGTTCCTGTCGGGAGAGGATGTTGCGGTGGGTGTGGACCCGCGCTTGCGCACCCGCTTCAAGGTTTCGTCGAATGTTGCCTTAATACACGGCATAGGTGTTGCGCATCAAATGCCGAGCTTTCCGTTCATTGTGCCCGGCGGCTCACCCACGCTCAAAGGTGGACTGCAGCGCGCGGTTCAACACGATACGGGTGTTGAATGGACGCTCAGCGAGTCAGTTCAGGCGACAGTTACCGGATTTCAGCACCTGTTTTTTCAGTTCACCGACTCCCGCGGCGTGCCGTTGGAAGGCGAGGAATTGGTACGCGCAGATGGGCGCGCATACGGGCTCGAGACGCTGGTGCGCAAACGATTCTCCGACCGCTGGGGCGGCCTCTTTTCATATACGATCTCGCGCTCGGAGTGGTCACGGGAGCTATACTCGGGAGCCGCGGCAAGTGACCGGACGCACGTGCTCAACGGAGGGGTATCATACGAGCCAACGACGTCGTGGTTGCTCGGCTTACGTGGCGTTCTCTATTCAGGGGTACCCGCCTTCTCGGCCGAGCCCCGCCCCGTACGCCCGCGGACCGAGCCGTTTTGGAGATTGGATATGCGCGTCGAGAAAAGCTGGGAGTGGAGCGAACAAACGACCTTGCGGCTGGTACTCGAAGTCCTCAACACAACGTTGAATGAAGAGATGATCACGTTGAGCTGCGACGAGGACGACGGCGGAGAAAACCTGGGGGCCGAGGACTACGGAGGATGCCGTCCGGAGTTTATCGGGCCGGTGACGGTCCCAAACCTAGCGCTGGTGGCGACGTTCTAGAGGCTAGAATACTGCCTTCGATACATCCCACCAGATGCGAACGTCTCACACATGGGCCAACTGCCGCAAGCAATACGCGGGCTGCGCGGAAGTACCGTCCGGGGAATCACTCGGTGCCTTGGCCTCTGAAGTTTGCCAGCAACTCCCCAGGCCAAAATTGGCAAAAGGTGGCCCCAAGCCCAAACTTAGGCATCTCACGCATGCACGGCTTGAGACCGTGGCACGTGGTGGTGAAACAGCGGCCAACGGTCTCGATTGGCACGCACTGTGCCTTCGCGCTCGCCGCCGAGTTGTGGTGACAGTGAAGCGACGCCCGGTCCCACTGAACGTCTGAGAGAGCGCTGTTGGGCCGCCCGCTCAAGGCCATCGCCTGCGGCAATGTTCGAGGTGGTCGCGACGGTAGCGGGGACCAACGGTTAATCGCCGAGGAGGCAGGCATCAGGGTCAGTCAGCGGGGAAGTCGCAGAACACATCGCTACAGGTACCGCT
>CAZNZA010000224.1:0-6078 GCA_964577325.1 uncultured Polyangiaceae bacterium | reverse complement strand
GCCTAGCAAAGAGTACACGGTTCCCGAAGTACCCATGGAGCTGCGGCGTCCTCCAACTGCGCCGAGACAGTGAAGGCGCTTTCGCTGGAGCGCACGGGCGACGGCGTCTGCGATACCGCTGATCGAACGGGCATGTGATGTAAGCTTGGCGCGGCTGACACGGCGTTGCACCTGACGTGCGGTGTGAAAACTCTTGCCTTGCTGCTAGCTTCCCCTAGCCCTAGGGTAATGAATAGCTTCTGCGCTTGCTCCCACGTTACACCAAGCTCTGCGGCACGTTTAAGGCGACCGCTCACTGTTCCCACCGCAACCGCAAGCGAGCTTGCGATCTGCCGCTGGCTTCTGCCGCAGTGCTCCAACCGAAGCATCTCTCGAACTTGATGATGCCGGGCCGATGGCGCGAATGCGCTTACCTTTCAGAACGGCGGAGGGGCCGAGGTTTGGCTGAGTTCCATGCTCTGGACATCAGTTCGCCGACCAAGTTGCTCCGCCTGTTGCGTCGTAAGCTCTGCAACAAAGGCGTTGATGAGCACGAAGCTATGCAGATAGCCGCCTCCCAGCTGCACGGTCTCCTCGATGGCACAGACTTGTGTGTCGGCGATGGCTTGAGCACGCGCCAAATATTCCGCGTCGTCTTCGAGGGCTGCCACCTCTCGCTCGCCTTCTGAGAAAGGATAGTCGTCCTGACTCACTTCGGTGGTCATCATCACGATGAACTCAGCCGCGTCTTCTCCGATTGCGTCTTCAATCTCGGACAACGAGGGCTCGAACTTGTCAGCGTTGTCTTCCGTATCGTTCGCGCAACTTGTTGAGCCCGTGCTTTCCACACGAAAACTGTTGGAGGTATAGCTTCCCAGCATGACGTCGGGTTCTTCGGTCGCGGGGTTTCCCGTACTCGTACCACTGCAGGCTCCTGAAAGAGCGACAACGGTCAGTGAAGCGACTATTCTATACATGGCGACTACTCCTCGGCCGAAAGCGGAAACATCTGGATGTTGACTTGGATGACTCGTTGGGCCTCAGCGGAGACCGTATACTTTTGAAGCAACTCCGCCCGCACGCGCTGTAGATCGCTTTTGAGCTCGCGCAGCTGATCGGGGCTGAGGCATAGGGTGAGAGCAGCGATTTCTCGCTCCTCGCGCGGCACGCGATCGATAGCCTCGACAGCCTGCTGAATCATTGCGCGGTGATAGGTAACAACGTGATGGCTCAGCGCTTGACGGTCACTATCAGGAGTTTCGACTAATTCTTGCGACTGGATTAGGCGACCCTGTGTGTCCCGCGTCACCAGGGACAGTTCTTCCAAAGTGTTCAGCGCCAACCGTGCTTCGCGCGGCGTAATGCGAGGCCGCAAGCGCTGAGCTATCCAGTGGGCGTCTTCGACGAAGTCATGGCGCGCGACCAGCTCGCGAATGGCCGGCAGATACCAATTTGCATGATAGCGCGCTTGAGCTGCATCCAGGGTATGCGTCTTCCGATAGCGCGTGAAGCGCCTCAGTCGTTGGTAGGCGAGCTCGCGCTCATCCGCCGTTCGGGCTTGATTGAACGCGACAAGGTCGCAGAAATAGGCAAGCGCGTCCTTTTGCAAGCCTACCGCCTGGGCGAATCTGAGGGCCATCTCCTGCGTCAAGTTGCGCTTTCCGTCCATGACGAGCTTCAGGTAATTAGGCGACCCCAGACCAGCGCGATGACTGAACGCCCGGAGCGACATCGCGGCTCCCGCTGCTCGGTTCTCCGCATAGTAGGTACGCAGAAACGCCCGATAGTCTCGGTACTCGAATATGTCGGGGATCACGCGTCGAACCACCGTCCAAGGATATCGAAAATTGCTCCTGTCGCAACGCGTGCGTCCAAGAAAGTGCATTCTGCGAGAATTCACCTGTTCGCATAACCGCTGAAAACAACGAGAGAATTTATTCTCAACGAGTGTCATTAGCACGCTTTTAGTCTTCGCTTCCAGCCTCTGCTCGCTCGTGAAAGGTAAACACAGGACCAGAGAACCCGCGCCGACCTCCGGTCAACGAAAGGAACTTGAATGACGGCGGGTTAGGCCTTGCGCGCGGTCGCACTAGCCTGGCGTCGGCAGCGCCCGCATCAAGGCGTTCTGGTAGGGCCGAAACCCGAGCCGCTCATACAGGCGGCGCGCACGGTCATTCTTGAGAGTTACCTCTAGCTCGATCGCGACCGCGTTTCGGAACCATGGCCAGCGTCGTGTGCACAAGCCTTGCACGAGCTCACTGGCCCGGCCTTGGCCGCGCGCGGCGGGCACCACGAAGAGCTCATCGACGGAGCAGACTTCGCCGCCGAGCTCGTTGCTCCAGAACGAGCAGAGCAGCGCGTACCCCGACAGCCCGCCATCACTCGTGGTTCCGATGGCCACACCTCGCAGCGGCTCGGCGCGCAAGCGACGCAGGGTCCGCAGCGCCTTGTCGCGAGTCATCGGCGTCGGCGCTGGGTCCTCCTCATACAGCGCCAGAATCTGGTCGACCACCCGCTCGTCCTCCTCTTCGTACAGCTTGCGCCAGGTCATGACGCGCGATTGTAGTGCCAACCTTTCGGCAGGGGCACCTAAACTCGCTTCGCTTAGTCTGGGTGACTGCGGGGCGATGGATTCGCCACCAGTGACAGGGCGTAGTCGTCGAGCAACGGGTTATCCGGTCCCATCGAGAAGCCCCCGCGCTCGATCCACTGGTTGTATGATACGAATTGAGGTCCACAGAAGGTTGTCTCCCAGCACCAGCAAACCCTGAAAGACGCGTGGTATGAATTCTTCGGCACCTAATCCCGGTGAGCGTATCGTGGACCTGCAACTGGATGAACATTCCCTCACCGCCCGGCTGGCAGACGGCCGCTCGATTACGGTGCCTCTTGCATGGTACCCGCGTCTGTTGCATGCGTCAGCCGAACAACGTCGAAACTGGCAGCTCGCCGGTGGTGGGTTCGGTGTGCACTGGCCCGATGTTGACGAAGATCTGAGCTCCGCCGGTATGCTCAGGGGTGCACCCGCGGCCATGCGACGACCGGGAGCGGCCTGACCCAGCGTAGCGCCCTTGGGGTAAGGCGTTGCCTGCGCACGTGGCGGGATAACGTGGTGTCGCCGAAGTGGTGCTGCCTCAGTGTTTGAGCTCCGAGGCTCACTGTCGGCGATCCACCCATCGGCTCACGCGGGCCCGCCACGCAACCCGACAACCGACTCAGCGCCGCGGCTTGCTCGCGGGCTTCTTGGCCGCCGAGCGGCGCGAGGGACGCTCCGAGAGGGTCTCGTCCATCTTCCGTCGCCGAGGACGCGCCTTCTGCTCGGAGGGCAGACCCGTGACCGCCCGCGCCAGTCGGGTCGCCTGGGAGTCATCGATGCCGATTGACGCGAAGACACCCTGCGCGAAGAGGGACGCGAGCCCATGAGCTAGGGCACGACCCGCAAGCTCTCGGACGACCGGCTCGGTCGACGCCAGGGGTTCGTCCGAACGAACCCGCTCCACCAGATCGGTCCAGAAGGTGGCCATACTCTCGAGGCCCTTCGGGGGCTTCAGGTCACTGCTGCCTGGCGCAGCGAAGGCCGTGTAGGCGGGATCGAGGGTGACCCGATAGAGCGCCGGATTCTCTGCCGCCCAACGCACGTAGGCGACACCCGAAAGCGCGAAGGCGACGGCTGCATCCTTCTCGTTCCCCACCGCCGCGATCAGACTCTGGGACAAGCGCCGATTGCCTTCTGCCGCGATCGCCACCAACAACGCCTTGCGATCGCGAAAGTGCTTGTACGGCGCAGCAGAGGAGACCCCGAGGCGCCGCGCGGCCTCCGCGACGTTGAGCGCATCGACGCCTCCTTCCTCGAGGAGCTGAATGCCGATCACCACGAGCGCTCGCTCGAGATCTCCATGATGGTAGCGGCTCTCGTCCTTGGCCTGGGGCATGGGGCGAAAGTAAATAAAACTCACTTTCCGGTCCAGTAAGCCGTCGTGCACAGGCCTAGGACGACCTCCTACGGCGGATTTCAGTCGCTGGTGGCCTCGCCGGAAGAAACGGCGGCACGTTCTGGACAAGTAAGTGAGTCTCACTTACCGTAGCGCCCGTGAAAGAGAACATTTGGCTCCGCTCCGTGTCGCGCCCCCACCGTTTCGAGCCCCTGCGGGTCGAAGGCGCCTTGCCGCCGGATCTCCGGGGAACCCTGTACCGCGCTGGGCCGGGGCTCTTCGAGCGCTTCGGGAAGACCCTCTCCCACGCCTTCGAGGCCGATGGTGCCATCACGGGGGCGCGCTTCGAAGGGGGCGGCGCCCGGGGCGCCTGTCGCATCGTCGAGAGCAGCGGGTATCGCCGGGAGGAAGCGGCGGGTCGCTACCTCTACAACTCCGCGGCGGCGTGGCTCGACCGCATGCGCGCCGCCTGGACGAGGAAGGCCAAGACGACTGGCAACACGTCCGTCCTTTCCTGGCAAGGGCGCCTCTATGCGCTGATGAAGGGCGGGCTAGCGCAGGAGATGGACGCCGCGGAGCTTGACACCCTGGAGGCGGTCGACTTCGGGGTCGTCGCTGGCGCGTTCTCGGCTCACCCTCACCGGGTGTCCGCCCTGCGCACCACGTTCAATTTCGGCCTTCGCTATGAGCGCAAGATGCTCATCGACCTCTACGCCCTCCCGGATGAGGGCCCCGCCAGGAGCCTCGGCACCGTGTCGGCGCCCTGGATGAGCCTGGTGCACGACTTCATCGCGACGGATCGGCACCTGATCTTCTGCATCTGTCCCGTGCGGCTGGTGCTGTGGCGGGCGCTGCTCGGCTTGGCCGACTTCGAGCGCCTGTTTCGCTGGAACTCCCGGCTCGGCGCTCGCCTGCTCGTCATCCCCTTGCACGCCCCAGAGCGCCCACGAACCATCGAGCTCGATGCCTTCTGGGTTTGGCACTTCGCCAATGCCTTCGAGGACGGCGCTGGCATCAGCGTGGACCTGTGTCGTTACGAGGACTTCGAGACGCTTGGAGAAATCGGCGCCGAGACCCAGTCTTCCCTGCCCCGGCTCACCCGTCTCCACATCGACCCGGGCAGCGGCAGGACGACTTGGAGCGATCGGTGCGACTCCGCCGTTGAGTTCCCCCAGCTTCACCCCGGGGTCCACGGAGCTCGTCACGCCACCCTCTTCGCGCAGACGCGCACCGCAGAGGGCGACGCGGTGTCGCGGATCGATGCTCGGGGTCGGCTGAGCTCCTGGACCGTGCCCGCCCACCAACTCATCAGCGAGCCCGTGCTTGCTCCCCGTGGTCCTGCCGAAGACGACGTCTGGGTCCTCGACTTGGTGCTCGATCGACGAACGGGGACCTCTCACGTGGCGATTCTGGACGGCCAACGCCTGCCCGACGGGCCCGTGGCGCGCGTCCATTTCGACCACCACGTCCCCATGACCTTCCACGGCACCTTCGTGGCGTCATCACCGTAGAGCAGCGAGTCCTGCAGCGTGTGCCTCAGTCACTCACACTGTTCAAGGCCCTCGAGGGGATGGTTCACCCACCGAAGCGGCGAGCGCCCAAGCGTCAGCTCGTTGGTCCCAAGGGGGAGCGCATCGCTCTTCCCGAATCGATCTTTTACGTGCTCGAGCGCGTGGCCGAGGTGCTCGCGCGCGGCGACTCGATCACCTTGGTGCCTGTTGGCCGGGAGGTGACCACGCAACAGGCAGCGAATCTCCTGAACGTTTCGCGTCAGTACCTCGTGCGGCTGAGTACGGCGGCTACGATGCCGAGCTGAAGTAGGTAAACACGCTGTGTACTTGCCTAGTGTTAATCAACGTCATTGCATCGTTGTTAGCGCGCAGAACACATGATGAGACACCGTTATTCGCGGGCATCTCGGCACGCTGCCACCTTCGCTTCGAACAGCGCGAGCGCTCGTCGATTGCCCCCAAGTATTCCGCCGCCGCTGGTAAGTGCCGTAGCTGCTGTACAGACGCCGCGACGTCGTCCCACTCTATCGCGTCGCCCGCCCCGGGAAGCCAGGGCCGAGCAATAGCGGCAGGCTGTACCGGCGTGCGGCAAAACTCGCTGAACTTTTTCTGACGGAATGGGGCGGCTCGAGGCAATGCGTGTTCGTTACCCGTGT
>CAZNZA010000223.1:0-6191 GCA_964577325.1 uncultured Polyangiaceae bacterium | reverse complement strand
AAAGCCGCGATCGCGTCGGGAGCCGCAAAGTCGAAAACCTTGCCGGCCTGTGTCGCTGCCTTTAGCGCCGCTAGACCGCTTTGCGTGTCGTACGTCGCTTGCAAGGGATAGATGTCGTCGCTGGTCACGTCGGTCGCAAACAAGGATATCCCGCCGCTCGCGGTCAACTCGGCCAGCGTGCGGAAGTGAGTGAGGTTCAGTGTCCAACGCACGGCTTGAAACAGCCGATGCTCTTGACCGAGTGCGTGCAGCACACTGAGCTGCATTTGACTGAGCATGCAGGCCGAAAGCACGACGTCGAATGACGTCCCTAGCCGTTGCTGTATGGAGACTGCGGTGGACGCGCCGTGGTTGACGAGCTCGTCTGGCGTTACTTCGAAACGCGCCCAGCGTTCAATGGGGCCCAACAGTCCCGATACGTCGACGGGAGCGTGGCACACCAAGCGTTGTTGAACGTCGGCCGTTTGGCGAGTGGCAGCCCGCTGCAGTGCCGCAGCGTCAATGTCCACCAGGTGTACTTGCCCGTAGTGGACGGCTAAAGCTTCCAAGTCCAAGTCGAAACAGTTGCCGGCACCCAGCACGCACAGCGAGCCGCGGCCACCAGGGGGCGCCGCGGCCAGGGCCAGAGACGTAAGCCGCTGGCGATGCTCCGCGAACGCATCGTAGTGAGGCAATGCACTGGCATTGGCTATGACGTGTTCGGCAGCGAGATCGAGCGTAGGCATGCTTCACGAGGCCGCGCAGGTGCGCTTCGTCACGCTGCCTCATACGACGGTGTTCGGCAAGCCCCGGGTGCCGTTCGCATGCGAACGCTCGGGTCCAGCGCGCCATCTTCGGAGAGGCCGCGTCGATGACAGCGCGATCCGGCGGCGCCTACTCGATAGCGGCCGGCACGTCACCGCCTTGCCACCTTGCGGCGTCGAACTGGAAGCTCTCCGTAAACATGCCGGCGGTCGAGACGGAGTCATCGCCGTGCAGGTATTTTTCCACGAAGGCGTTGAAGAGACTGCTCCACTCCTGGCCGCCGTTCGCACAATGCCCACCGTCGTAGTGCGTCAGTCCAACAGCGTCCTTCGAGCCCAAGGCCTCGAAGATCATCTGCGTGTATTTGACCGTAGTGTACACGCACACCGGACAGTTCCAACTGTCTTGGGTGCCCTCGCGGACGAGCAACGGCCGGGGCCACGCCAGCGCCAGGACCTCGTGCTGGTCGATGGGTAGCTTGTTGACCTGGTTGCCGAACTGCCCGAAGGGCTCGCCCATCCACGTCGTCTCACCGTATATCTGCTGAGCGGTCTGTACGTCTGACGTTTGTGCCTCGGCCACTCGCCAGCCGCTGGTCGTGCCAGAACCAGGCGAGTACATCGCGACCATGGCCATGCGTCGGTCGAAGAGAGCCATGGTTGCAGAGGTCTTGCCGTTGCGCGAGCAACCGAGCCCGAAGGTCTTGGCCGGGTCGATGTTATGTTGGCCCACCGTCAGTTCCAGTCCGTCGAGGATGCGGCTTGCCGCCCAAGCCCATGCCATCAAGCTACCGGTGTCGGTGTATTCGGGATGAAAGTCATAGAACGCTCCGCCGCCGTTTCGGCTGTACATGGGCGCGGAGGCAACGTTGGAGGTGAGCCATTGCAGGGAAGTGCCGATTGAAGCCATGCCTTGCGGTCCGCCACTGCCATCGACGTTGAACACGGCGGGTACGGGCCCCTCGCCGTTCGGCGTGGTGATGTTGACGGACAGGCTGTACGTTCGGCCACCCTCTGCCATATCTACTTTGAGTGTTCCGTCACTATACGTTGCCGTGAGCGTTTCAGGTTTCGGCGGTTTGCGACCGTAGATGAACGCCTGCGCCAACAGGCTTATCTCTTTCTGTCGACATACCCAGTCCGCTTTCGTCTCCACCTTGCTGCCATCCAGGAATGTGAATGGGTCTGGCATTTTTGCGTTGTCTTCCAGGTCCTGGAACGACGGAATGGTGAACTCACGCTCGCAAGGAATGTCCTCGCCGGACGCAGCGGGCCCGTCGGTGGTAGGGCCGCTGTCGACGTCACCATCGACGCCACCATCCCCACTGCTGTCGGTAGGCGCCGCGGCTGCATCGGTGTCCGGTGCGCCGCCTGGTCCTGTGGACTCATCGTCGGGTGCTGTTTCGTCGTCCCCGGTGTCACCCGTTGGATTAACAGCATCCGGCCCTGTCGTTCCTGGGACACTCGGAGTAGATCCCATTGGACCGGCACCGGTGCCACCCCCACCGGTCTCGCTTCCAGGGGAGGATGGGCTGACGGACGGCGTGCCTTGCGGAACGTTGGCTGGGGTCGTCGGCGCAGCCGGCTGCATAGACGAGGGGGCGACCGGCGCCACCGGCGCCGAACTCGGAGCATCGACGGGGGAGGGGGAGTTGTTCCCTTCTTCCGAGGCGCAGGCAGCGAGCGGCCATACAAGAAGGCAGGTGAGGAGGGGTCGAGACTTCATCGTCATTTCCTAGGTGTGCGAGACGTCTGAACGTTGATTCCAACGATAGCCCCTGGCGCGCCGACAATCCGCGTTCGAGCGACGATTTGCAGCGAGCGCCGAAATCGCCAGCGGAAGTTTCAGCCCCTCGTGTGAAGCGGAGTGGGAACAGGCTGGTTGGCTGGGTTAGTTGGCTGGTTGGCGGCTATCACAGTACGCGTTGCTGGAGCAAGCGCACACGCACCACTTGTCGCTCGGGCGCCGCAATATCGACGAGGTCGACATCGAGGCCTACGAGCGAGAAACTGATGCCGATCTGGGGCGGCGTTTGAGTGACTTTGCCGTTTCGCTCGGGGTCAGGTTCAGCCAGCGATTCGAACTTCAACTTGGGCGTCAAGAACGAAAGCTTGGACGACTTTTCTTCGGCTTCTTTGATAGGTATGCCGAACACTTCTACGCCCAACCCAGGGGCACGGCCGCTGGGTAACAATACTTCGGACTCGAGCTCGTAGACGAACTCCATGGCCCTTCCGCTAGGCACTCGCACCACTCGATTGGCGAGCAAAGTTTTGACGCGTTCGCTCAGCGCATATAGTCCCCGCGCTTCGCGATTGGTCTCAATGATACGGAACTCCGCCAGTTTGCCGTCGTGCCCAATGATGACAGCTATCTTCGAGAGCGACCTAGGCGCGATGGTGCCGATGGCTCCAGTGTGCAGCGCAGTGGTTATGGGGCCCTCCACACCAACGCTCCGATCACGGTCCCGATCGACGATGGCCTGAGCCAGGTTCTGGTCCAATCGATCTTGTACTGCGGTCACAGGCTCGTACTCGAGGTGCGGACGAAGGGCGGCGGCATTCGGTCTGCCCATGCCCAACTCCGCAAGCCGCGCCAAGGGATCGACGGGCGCTACCGCTGAGTCAGTGCCGTTATTTTCAAGCGCTGACTCCCGTTCATTGACGGCCTTGCTCACTGCCTCGACGCTTTCGTTGGGAGGCGCTGCAGGCAGCGCGTCGTCCTTGCTGGTAACGAACGTCGTCTGACGAGCCCTGACCTTCGGCGTAAAGGATGAAGCGTCCGTCCCTTTGCGCCATGGGTGCACTTCGGCTTGTTCTCGTTCTGAGCCGTTCTCGGCTTTCGTTGGCGCGGCGGGCGCCTGACGTTCCGTGGACGTGTCGGCGTCGTCCAGCAATTCCAGCTCGACCACGTCCGTCACTCTCTTGGCAACGACGGTATTCATTTGCCGCTCCGCACGCCACGCATACCAGACGAGCCCGTGTACGACCGCTGCTGCGACCAGCCAGTAGCCAAACGCGGGGCGACGACGGCGCGACATTTCGTGGACGTTACCACAAGCACGTCAGTGCCGCCGGGCGGCAACCTACTCTCGTGAACACAGCCCGTAGCGGGGATGATGGCTTGACTTTCCGACGGCTGCGAGTAGCTTCGCGCTGTGTGGGGGAACGGAGGCGCATATGCCGCAGTGTAGGACGAGACACCTGGGTCGATTATTGAGCACTTTGAGTTTCATGGTCGCGAGCGCTTGCGCCGGCGACCGTCCGAAGTTCGGCCAATCCAGCAACTCAGCTCAAGACGAGACCGCCGACGCGAGTGCTTCCGGCTCCGGCATGAATGGCGACGGAGCGGTAACTTCGAGCATCACCGTGCAGCCCGTCGCTAGCTCCGGACAGCAGGGCGGCGATGTATCTCCGGCGGAGACCGAACCCGCCGTCGAGTGCGAGGGTTGTCTCATCGACGGCCGCTGCTACTCGGCGGATGAAGTCAGTGCCCAGAATGAATGCCTGGTTTGCGATCCGCTGCTGTCCACCACGGAGTGGAGCAGCGACGATGGTAAGGCGTGCAGTGATGACCGATACTGTACAGTTATCGACTCCTGCAGCGCGGGAGAATGCATCGGAGAAGCGCGCATTTGCGACGACGGTATCGCCTGCAATGGCGTCGAATCATGCGATGAGGTTGCGAGCCAGTGCATAGGTGCAGCGTCGACGTGCGCCGACGACGAGTTTTGCAACTCCGAGACCGATACTTGTAGCACGGACTGCTCGGGCTGCGTGATCGACGGCAACTGCTACGCCGACGGCAGCTCGTCCCCGACGAACGCCTGCTTGGTCTGCGACAAAGCAACGGCTTCCGACGAATGGTCGGTGGACGTCGGTGCTAACTGTGACGATGATGATCTGTGCACGGAGGACGATACGTGCGACATCACCGGACGGTGCGGGGGGATGGAAGTCGTATGCAACGACGACGATGACGAATGCGGCGCTGCGCGTTCATGCGATTCCGGCACGGGAACCTGCGTCGAGCAGTATCCAGGTAGCAGCATCAGTTGTAGCGACGGAGACTCCTGCACGACCAACGATCGGTGCGACGGCGCCGGAGAATGCGTGGGGACGCCCTCCACTGGTGCCACAGCGGGCTGTGATTGCATCGATGACTCAGATTGCGACGATGGTATCGCTTGCACCACCGACACTTGCAGAGAAGGCCAATGCGCTGCGCAAGTCGCCAGCGGCAGCTGCCTGATCCGGGGTAAATGCTATGACCAAGACACCCCTGATCCGAGCAACCCATGTCGCTACTGTGATGCAGCCTCAGCGAATACTAGTTGGAGCGACTCACCCAGTTCAGTGGCTTGCGACGACGGCATCTGGTGCAACGGTGACGACATGTGCGATGGCTCCGGGAGTTGCTCGCACGCACATCCCAACGGCAATCGCTGCGCGGACCGAACGGGTGCCTGTGAAGTACAATCCTGCGACGAAAGCGCAAAGCACTGCTTCGCGCCCGCTGGCACAGTCTGTGACGAGGATGAGCGCAGCGGTTGCATGATGGGTGATTCGTGCTCAGCCGACGTTTACACTTGGCCTGTGCAGTACACCTGCTCGGGTGAAAGTCCCACCTGTGGGACCACCCCAAACGAGCGCGAAGATCTGGCAACGGTGATGACGATGTGCGGTGACGCCGAGGCGTGCCACACGGCGTCCGGTACTTGTCGGCCAGCACTCGGATGTGACACTTCCTATTGCAAGAGTGGGCTGTGCTGGACGAAGGAGAATGCCCCTATGCAATACGCTCAGGATCCCGCGCGCGGGTACTGCGGCAGTCTCGAATTGGCGGGGCGCACGGACTGGCGGCTTCCCACAGTGGCCGAGATGGAGACCCTTTTGGAATCGCAGCCAAGCGAAGGCTGCTATTGGCCGTCGGAGATGGGTGCCTGCGATGAGCTTTGGACAACCGACGGTTCTGCTTCATTCGCGTTTTGGGTCGGCACTTCGGCCTTGCAGATATCGTCGGTACCGCTCGACGTGCGTTGCGTAGTGACCGAATAGTCGTAGATGGCCACGAGGCTCGCAGGGAGGGGCCGTCACATTTGCGTTGGTCACTGCACCGGCGATAGGCCGCTGAAGAACTCCCAGATGAGTTCGGGAGCCCAGGGCGGGGGGTTGTGCCAGCGCTCTCCGGGGTCGCCCTCCTGTTGCCGTTCCCGGCGCCAGTAATCTGCAGTGACCACGGGATAGTGTTCGTCGCAGCCCGTGTACTGCCGAAACACCGGAGCGTGATCATCACGCTCGGTCACTTCTATGGGAACGTCCGGAGTGTACGGTTGCTGTGCGGTCTGGAGGCACTGGTCAGTCGACTCGGGAGGATCTTCCCAGTGGCAGCCACACTCCGGATTTTCATCGCAACTGTTTGCTCGCAACCAGCGGGTGCAGCCTTGC
>CAZNZA010000222.1:2973-6207 GCA_964577325.1 uncultured Polyangiaceae bacterium | reverse complement strand
AGCTCCCGTGTTGCATTGCCCGCGCAGTCGGTACACTCTCCCGCAGTGGACTCGGCGGCGACCGTTGAACTGATTGTTGAAGGCGTGACGGGGCGGCGTGCCATGACGGCCAGTGAGGCCGCTCAGGTGCGGCGCACCGTAAGACGCAATAATCGGCTGATGCGGGGCGTTGTTGTGGTTCTGAGTGCGCTCATCGGCACGGTATCCCTGTCAACTATCTTTCTTGCGACCAAAGACCCTGGCGCCGCGTTGATCTTTTTCCTTCTGTGCGTCCCCATTCTAACGCTGTTAGCGTTCGGCATAAGCCGTCAATCCACTCGTGTGCCAGCGGATTACGCACTCATTCGCATTGCCAGATGTGAGGTCCTTTTTGATGAACCTACGAGCCGACGAAATCCTGTGTACCTTGCGGGAGCACGTGCCGTTACGATGGACCCCGAGATGGCATTACGTTGGCCTAAAGACGAGATGGCTCTGGTCGTGGCTTGCCCCGTCTTTGGAGGCGGACATCCCTTCCCCGATGTTGTGCTGTTGTTCTATGCGGTGTCCGGCAACGACAGTGGCGCAGTAGCCGCCGCTAGCAAAGCGCTCGTTCGCTTACACCCCGAGCTTCGACCGACTCCTTAATCTAAGGGAGCTATTTGGGTGCCGCTGAAGGCAGCGCTGGCCCCACCAGAAAATGGGGCAGGAGTCACTTCGACGGCTTGCCCGCTCGCTTCGCGGCCTCCGGGACTATGGTTTCACCCCGCGCTAACATGGCAACCAACTCGGCTATCTTCCTAGCCCGCCCTGCAGCGCTCTTCATGTTATTGGTGCGGAACGTAAGCGCGAACAAGTTTTGACGCCCGAGCTTGTTCAACATCGCGAGAGCTCGAGGATCCGCCTGGATGGCCGCGAGAAGGTCGGCAGGGAGCGAATCGACGGTTGCGTTGCGCATCGGCGTGTAGGCGGCGTCCCAACGACCGTCGGCTTTGGCGGCGTCTATCTGCCGCTGCCCGTGCTCCGTCATCCGCCCCAGTGCGGTCAAACGGGCTACGCGCTCTAGATTAATCTGACTCCACACGCTCTTTGGTTTGCGCGGTGTGAAGCGTTGCAAGAAGGATGTTTCGTCGAAGGCCTTACGAATGCCGTCAATCCACCCCCAGCATAAAGCGACGTCGACGGCTTGGGCGTAGGTGACCGTCGATTCACCGGAGTCCTTCTTGTAAATGCGAAGCCATAACTCCGTCTCAACGGCGTGCTGGGTGGATAGCCACGCTTCAAACTCACTCTCGCTGCGAAAGCTTCGGATCTTTTCCGGATTGGGAACCACGGGCGCCATGCGCTTTGACTCTACACGAGGGGTACGCGCCGATCACGCTTGTACCGCAGGCTCGGTACCCGAACTCGAACCTTGAACTTTTAGCGTCCTAAGGTTGGGGCGCGTAAGCGGCCAACGGCCGCTAGCGCCCCGCCGGAGCGCAGGGCGTAGCCCAAGCGGAGGCTCCCACGGAAGTAACTCAGCCTGCGCTCAATTGCAGCGAAGGCTAGGCACAGCTCGTGCAGACGTGTAGGCCATGTCGAGAATGTCCGCACGTATCTATGCTCAATGGCTCGCAGCGATGACCGCGGTTGGCGTTGGGTGGGGCTGTGAGACGTCGGCGAGCATGGGACGAGCGAAGGTGAGCAGTTCCGACGTAACGGCGGTCGAGACCCCGGGGCGGACGCCAGCTAGTGATGCGCCGGCGCCAGGGGAACGTGAGGCTGGACCCATTCGCGTGGAACAGCTTGCGGGTGCGGAGCCTCCGGTGTTCGTGCTGCGTGGGCGTGGAATTGGACCCGACAAGCTGGTCTTTTTGCACGGCATGTGCGGTCATGGCCTAGGCTACGCACAGTCGTTTCAACACGCGGCAGCGCGCAAGGGAAGACTCATTGCGCCGCAAGCGGACGTCGTGTGTGGTGAAGGGCCCGGGGCGAAATGGTCTACAGATGTGGCGGCACTCGACGCGCGGATCACCGCTACCTTTCGCGAGCTCGGGTATGAGGAACCCATCAGCGACATTGCGGTACTGGGTATGTCCCAGGGCGCGACGCGAGCCGCGGCTTTGGCGCGCAGCTATCCTGAACGTTACACGCGCCTGGTTTCGATGGGTGCACCAAGTGCCGTGAAATCGCAGGGGCTCGAGCACCTGCGCGCCGCGGTGACGATGGTTGGACAACGTGAACGCAAGGACTTGATGAACGCCAGTGAACGCGCCCTGCAGAGCAAAGGGGTGCCGGCCAAGTCGCTCATCATCCCGGACGCCGACCACGCGGGCATGGGGCCCACTCCCGAGCAAACCATGGCCGAAGCCCTCGACTGGCTGTGGGATAACTCGAGGTCACCCGCCGACGTCGCAGCGTCCGCGCCCTGAGTTGGGGCTCGCGGCCAGGAGGAGCCTTATACTCATAGCACCGTGCGCGGTGCCTGGTGCGCGCTCGCTACTCAGCGTCCGAGCTTTGCGAGCGTCAATGGATCGGGTTCTCCGTCGAAGTACTTCACGAGCGCATCCTGAAAGCAGCGTTCAGCAGGTTCAGCGAGGGAAAACAGGGTCATCGAGGAGCGGAACTTGAGATCGTCGGGACTGCCAAAAATGTCGTGCGCGCTCTTACCGGCATGGCCGTTTACTAAAGTCACGCACTCTCTCAGGCGTGCTCCCAGTATAGGGTGAGTCGCGAATGCCTTCGCTTTGTCTAGATCCGCGATCGCGTAGCGTTCAGCCATCGAGCTGCGACCCAATCCCGCCACTTGTGGAAAGATGAACCACATCCAGTGACTCGCTTTGCGTCCATCACGCAGCTCACGCAGGACGTCCGGGTATACCGATCCCTGAGCCGCCAAGAATCGAGCCGGATCAAAAGTGTTCGAGGCCATGCATCTTCCAGGGTCGCTGCGGCCACGAGGTGAGCGCGGCACAGTACGGCACAGCATGGCACGGACGCTTCTGCAACGTCCCGGCAATTCTCGGCAAGTAGGGCCACGGCACGCGCACGGCGGCGGGCTAACCAGGCGGCACAGCTCTTGCGTAGCACACCGTACATGATGTTTAGACTTCTCCCTGGCGGACGAACCGCCCCCTGGGCAGCGACTACGCTTACAGCAATCCTATTTTCAGCCAGCTGCGTCGACGACGAACGCCAACCCAACACCACGAGCGCTCCCGACGCTAGCGGGATCACCGACTCTCGCGCCGAGTTAGACTCTGGCACGGGCAC
>CAZNZA010000222.1:0-2873 GCA_964577325.1 uncultured Polyangiaceae bacterium | reverse complement strand
GCACGGGCACGGACACGGGGACACGTATTGATTCCGGCGCCGATCCCGACTCGAGCACGAGCACGAGCAGCGACTCGGGTTCTGACTGTTTCTCACCCAGCCAAAGCCCGGAGACTGCGTACGAGCCGGGTGCCGTCGGATGCGAATGCGACGAGCAGGAGGTCGACCGATGTGTCGGCGGGATTGCACTCGTGTGTGAAGACGGAGCATGGCAAGGGGTCGAAGACGAGGCTTGTTCACCCCAAACCTGTGAAGGACAAAGCGTCGATGAGGCGGCCGATTGTTTGCAAGATGACGCGTATTGCGAACTCATGCCTGACGGTAGCTATTGCACCGGTCCCGCCCAGCCGCAGTGTCCCATAGCTTCGCAGCCGATGGATCAAGGTGACGCTTGTCCTACCAATGCGCATTGCTTCGACTACTCGGAGAGCTTGCGATGTATGCGACGGCTGTTTACTCGAGACCAGTGTACCGAGGTGGGGGGCATTGTCATCGACGGTTCCGGCGACGGGGGTGCCAGCAACGTGGGTTGCGACGAGGGTGACATCGCGCTCGGCGGCATCGAGGACGAGGCGGAGACCGCCCTTTGTTGTGCACCTGCCATCGCCGAAGAGTGCCGCCCCCAAGACGTCCACCGGGTCGGCGGGTGTGAAGTCCCCGCACGCTTTCACTGGAATGGCCGCAACTGCGTTGGCTCATCGGGATGCAGCTGCGTGGGCGAAGACTGTGATGCTGACTTCGGATCCAAAGCCGAGTGCGAGACAGCCTTTGACTCCTGTCTCGACGACGCCCGTTCGTGCGGTGGCGACCGCCCCGGCGGCAGCGCCTGTGGTCTAACGGAGTACTGCGCGTATCAACCCGAGCAAGAGTGCGGCGTTACAGATGCTCCGGCGGTCTGCGTTCCCCGTCCCGAGACCTGTACAGACGTCTACGATCCCGTGTGCGGTTGCGACCACGAGCGGTACGCAAACGCCTGTCTGGCCGCCGTAGCCGGAGTCGGGATCCTCAACTACGGGGATTGCCCGCAATGATGCGCGAGGTAAGGCAATGCTGAAACAAGCTACAGCGCCGCCCGAGTTCGTATAGTCGTTGCAGGTGAGTTGATGGTCTGAGCACTGCTAACTCGCTTTGTTTGGGCCCAGCAACACTTCGGCGTGCAGCGTCTCACTCCCACCGCGTACTTCCCCCTTTGTCCAGGGCAACCAGGACCTAGGAGAAACGTTCTGCCGGTGAAAATGCGACGAGTACCCCATTTGCAGCGGTATCTGCCTGCCCCGTTGGCCGATACTGCTGCAGATGGTTACTGTAAACCCGCCGTACGGGGCTCGCCTCTATCCGCCTGCCGGATGGGTCGATCAATCCTATTATCGCTTTCGCGCCCCCATCAGCCAACGGGATTGGGTTCTCGATGCCCGGCCTTGGAAACCTGAAGACGCCACAGCCCGACTAGAAAGCGTACGTGCGACGTTGGTAAGTGCGTCGCCGTCGCCGATCGTCAGTCATCCGCACCCGGTGTTCGCGGTGCAAGGGTTTCACGTGACGGCGGACGAGGGGAGCAGTGCGCCCGAGTTTCGCATGCTTACGCTGGCATACGAAGAGCGGGTTTGGGGGCTCCGGCTGGCTGGCGCGACATCTGAAACAGAACTGCACGAGCTGCTCGCCGCAGTGACGTTGCCGTCCCTCATTGCATCGGTACCACACGTCTATTGGGTGGCACTCGGTATCGCTGTCGAAGCGCGCGCCGACTGGGCGCCACCGCGTGAGTTTAGCTATGGCATCGACGGCGCGATACTAACTGTGAAGTGGCAAGGGAAGGCCGACTTTAGCACGCCGGACCTGGGTCCTCTCATCGACGAGAGCGACGCGATACGCGACGCACCCGATTCGGCGTACGAAGTTACCCGCGAAGTAAACAAGATAGAGCGGATCTTGATCGCGGAGCGCCTGGGGCTCGGGTCGCACTGCTTCGTCGCGGAAGCGGTTCTTGCGGCACCGGTGGCAGCAACCGCTTCTGTACAAGACGCGGTTGCCTCTCACCTCAGCATTGGTTGCAGCGCCGATCTGCGTCAGCGGCCCAACACGCCTGCCTGGTGGCGGGACTTGCTGACAATAGCGGCTATCCAAAGCCGTCATTGAAAGGAGACCAAAGCGATGGGGCACGTACAACACCACGAACCAGGGAGCACCACCTTCGACACGATTGACCACCGCGTGACCCCGATCCTCTTCGTACCTGGCGTGATGGGCACGCGCTTGAACATCGTCGGGGGCGCCGACTGGGACCCGGATTCGAAGCCCAACATGCTGCTGTGGGCGACGAACGATCGTCGACAGATTGTGAAGGCATTGACCAGTGAGACACCGGCAGTTCCTGCCATCGATCTCGGCAGCGAGCTGCGAGACGAAATTCTCAACAACCTGGAACTGAAGATCCAGGCGGTGCCAGCCTTTGCCGGACCCGCTGTTTTTCAGGACCCGACCGACTTGAATGGAATGGCGCTCGACTTCTACAGGTGGCGGGGCTGGGGCCAGGTCTCGTGGAAGTTCTATGGGCCGATACTCAAGGCTCTGCAACTTGCGCTGAACCCCCCGAGGCAACTTCCTCTTCGCCACCCGGTGTGGGTCTACGGTTACGATTGGAGGCAGTGCAACCAAGACAGTGGTCGGTTTCTCATTGCAAAGATATACGCCGTGCTGGCGGCTCATCCCAAGGCCAAGCAAGTGATCATCGTCACTCACAGCATGGGTGGCCTGGTTTGCCGAAGTGCGTTGTTGGACGGAGCGCTCGACGCCGTCGCGGGCGTCGTACACACGGTGCAGCCCTCATGTGGCACCCCAGTCGCTTATCGACGGTTTCATACGGGGGCTGTGCC
>CAZNZA010000221.1:0-6318 GCA_964577325.1 uncultured Polyangiaceae bacterium | reverse complement strand
CTTACTGCTGGGTCGCGACGGGCTTCGGTCCAATCCAACGCTCGGTGCGGTTGAACGGGACGTTGACCGCTTCTTCGGGGGTGACCGTCGACTTGTCGTTCTTCGTGTTCTTGGTCAGCGTGATCATGAACACGGTCGAGGAACCTTGACCGGCAATGATGACCGACCAACCGAGGAAGATGGACCACATGCGGAACCAACGCTCGCCGTACTTGGCGACTACCGCGTCGCGGTTGCGCATCCAGTTCTCGTACCACTTGCGGATGGTCACTCCGTAATGGACGCCGCAGTTCTCCACGCGGTGAACTTCGAAACCTGCGCGCTCCGCCTGAGATACCACGAAGCCCAGGGGACAGCTGGCGTCGGCACCGGGGAAGATGTACTTCGCCATGAACAGACCCCAAACCAGGTCTTCGAATTGCCACGAGCGGCGCAAGCCGGCGATTTGGAGGTAAAAGATGCCGTCGTCTTTGAGCATCCCGCGCACCTGCAACAAGAACTTCTGGAAGTTCTTGATGCCTACGTGCTCGGCCATTTCGAGACAGCTGATCTTGTCCCACTTTTGAGCGGGCAGGTTGCGGTAGTCATCCACCATGATCTGCACACGGTCCGAGACACCTGCGGCTTCGGCGCGGCGCTTAGCCCAGTCCGCTTGCTCCTGCGCGAGCGTGATACCGGTGCTGTGCGTGCCATAGTGCTGCGCGGCATAGGTTATGAGGGGTCCCCAACCGCAGCCGATGTCCAAGTGTCGCTCCCCCGGCTTCAGTTGCAGGTAGCGACAAACGGTCTCTAGTTTGCGCTCTTGTCCCTGCTCGAGGGTCTCGTTGACATCGTTGAAGATGCCGCTGGTGTAGACCATGCCGTCGCCCAGGAACCAGTTGTAGAAGTCGTTACCACGGTTGTAGACGTGGGCGATGTCGCCCTCGTCGGACTTCACGCTATGGGTGACGTTCTGGGTGAGGAACTCTTTGAAGTAAAATTTGACGTCGCCCCAGGTGAAGCAGAAGCGAAACAGCTGGTTGCGCCGCAGCAACGTCTCGTAGACGTCGCGTTTGAAGTCTACCTTTTGAGCCATGTACGCCTCGTACATGATCTCCATCGGGATCTTCTTGCCGCGCCAGCGCGCCGCATCCGCCTCGTCTTTCCAGCTGATGTACGGCGTCCAATCGGCCGGGCCAGCGTCGTGAGCGCGAGAGCGATAGACGAGAAAGAGCAACGGCAGAATGACGCCCACGAGCGGTATCGCCACCCACGTGCCGACCATGACCATCCAGTTGAAGTCGCTCAACCAGCCGGCGAAGATCGCTGCCAATGTCGGGATGAGGAGGAGAAGCCAGATGCTCTGTTCGAGCAGCCAGAAGATGAACGACATCCCGTGTGTTCGTCCACGTTCTTCATTGTCAGATGCGCTGCCGTTATCGAGCGGCGACGACGTTTCTGAGGGGGTAAGGTGCGCTGTTTGACTCATCGTTGTTTTCCGGTTTTTCCGAGGCCCGACGGTAACAGCTTTGCCGCCAGCCGTCGCACACGAAGGCCGAGATTATCGGCCAGTCCGGGACGTGCTGCCAAGCTTCAGGCGATGGGCCGCTTTTTTTTCTGCCTCGGGCTGGCTTCGCCACCCGCTCGGAATTTTGGGGCATCAGTGCTATCGCTGAGATCCCAGAATAGCGGCCTGCAGGGGCACAGCGACACGGCTGTCGCCTTTACCGTGGCCGCGTGAGGCAGTACGAACCCGCCTTACATGAACTCAGCCCCCGCCGAACACCGTCTGTCGACGCGCCAATACATCGGATACGCGCTGGGCGACACGGCTTCCTGCTTCTTCTTCTGGACGTTCAACATTTTCCTCACGTATTACTACGTGGATGTGTGGGGGATACCGGCCGCGGCCGTGTCCCTGATGATGTTGCTGGTCCGCTTCATCGACGCGGTTAACGACCCGTTGATGGGTTTCATTGCCGACCGCACGCGAACGCGTTGGGGCAAGTTTCGTCCCTACTTGTTGTGGATGGCCATCCCCTACGGATTGTGCGGATACCTCATTTTCCACAATCCCGGCGTGGGTGAAGAGGGCAAACTGCCATATGCGTATGTGACGTATACGCTCATGCTGATCGCGTACACGGCCATCAACGTACCGTACAACGCACTGCTTGGTGTCCTGAGCCCTTCCCACGGCACCCGAGCAGTAGCCTCGAGTTACCGTTTCGCCGGGGCCAACGCTGGCGGTTTGCTCGTCTCATTGTTCGTGCGCCCGCTCGTAAAAGAGCTTGGCGGTGGCGACCAAATGGCCGGTTTTCAGCAGACAATGGCGCTGTTTGCCGTCATCTCGGTCGTGTTCTTTTGGCTGTGCTTCGCCAACACCAAGGAAGTGGTCACGCCCCCACCACAGCAGAAGTCGAACATCAAAGAGGAGCTGGGTGAGTTAACACGAAACTGGCCATGGGTCGTGCTGCTTTTTGCGGCCGTGTTCTCGACCACCTTCATCGTCATGCGGGCTGGGAGTACGCTCTTCTACTTCAAGTACTACGTCGGTGACGACGGCTCCCCCGTGTGGCTCTTCCTCGACAAGTCCACGCTCTTCCTGGCGTCGGGCATGCTGTGCCAAGTACTCGGGAACGTGGGCCTGGCCTTCGTCGCGCGCCGGGTAGACAAGCGCAACGCGGCAGCGCTACTGACTCTCATCACGGCGGTGAGCTTTGCCGTGTTCTTCGTGCTTCCGAAGGACAACTTCCCCTTGCTGCTCGCCGTCAATGCGATCGGAATGTTGTGCATGGGTCCCACTTCCGCGTTGGTGTTCGCCATGTACGGTGACGTGGCCGACTACGGCGAGTGGAAGTTTGGACGCCGCTCTACGGCGCTCGTCTACTCGGCTTCGCTGTTCGCGCTCAAGACGGGTTCGATGATAGCCGGCGCGCTCGTGCCGGTGTTTCTCGATCTGTTTGGATTCGTTCGCGACGCCGAGCAGACTCCGAGTTCCCTGTTGGGTATTCTGCTGGCGTTCTCTCTCGTGCCCGGTGTCTTCGCTTTGCTCAAAGCACTCGCGCTGTGGTGGTTTCCGTTGAACAACGACGCGGTCAACCGCATCGAACGGGAGCTTCATAGTCGCCGTGCCGCTGTGCCTTCCTGAACTGCGGTAGCAGGTTTCGTTCCTCCGCCACTAAACACTTACCGCCAGGTTCTCCGCCATCCTCCGACATCGGAGCCCATGACCAGTTTGTCTGACCCCCGCGTGAAGGTTGCGGGTATTAACTGGAACAACTTTTCTGCGCTGCGTCCAACTGCCGGCGTTCTTTCACGCAAAAGGCCCCCCGATGATGATGATGCCCTCCGCCAGAAACCTCAGCCTGTCCCTCTCGACATTGCTGGCGCTCGCTGCTTGCCAGCCCGAAGAGAACAGACCCATCCAGCTCGGAGACGGTCCAGACCCGGTCCCCACGAGCATGGAAGCGCCGTCGGATGGTCCCGTGCCCGCGGAGGCACCCATCGGAGCAGGAGACAACACCGGTTCAGATCAGCCGGCCCCTCCGATCTTGACGGCAACCCCGGCCGAGCCAGCGGCGACCACGCCCATGGATGCCGGCAAGGTCGAGACGGTAGTGATGCAGAACTGCGCGAGCACCGAAGTGTCCGCCGTCGACACCACCGTCATCCTGCCGGCAGACATCATTTTTGCCGTCGATACCTCTGGCAGCATGGGTCAGGAAGCGGACTTCGTGCAGACGTATCTCAACCAGTTCTCCCAGCAGATCATCGCGAGCGGCGTCGATGCGCGCGTCATCCTTCTATCGACCACGTCGAGCGAGGGCGGCACCAACGAACCCGCTCCCATGCCAGACCCCATGGGTGACGTGGATGCGGGACCCGCCCCGGCCCCCGTTGGCGGCGGCTTCGGAGGCAATCCAGGAGGTGGAGGTTTCGGTGGCGGATTTCAGCAATTCGGCATTTGCGTGGCGCCTCCTTTGGGTTCCGGCAATTGCCCCGACGACACCAATCTCCCCAACTACGTGCACGTCGATCAAGCGGTGGGCAGCAACGACGCGTTGAACGTGTTCATCGACAGCTACTCGCGGTGGAGCGCGAATCTGCGGCCCGAAGCCGTGAAGTTCTTCGTGGTGGTCTCGGACGACGACGCGACGGATCCGCCCAACAATGCGGCCGCTACGTTTACGTCGAATCTGCAAAACCTGGACCCAGAGATGTTCGCCAATTGGTCGATGAACGGCGTTTACTCCTTCACTCAGTGCGAAGCGTCGGCTGCGATTGGCAACGTGTTCCACGACCTCGTCAATCAAACGATGGGCGTGGCAGGTGATCTGTGCTTACAAGACTTCCAGCCTGTGTTCACGCGCTTGGCCGAGCAGATCGTTGCCAATGCCGGCGCTGAGATCTTGTGCGAGTGGGAGATCCCCCAGGCTGTCGCTGGCCAGAGCTTCTCCACGGAGCTGGTCGACGTCGAGCGCACGAGTGCAGGTGTGGCCACCGCGCTCAATCGCGTCAACAGTGTCAACGATTGCGTGGCGGGGGCTTGGTACTTCGACGACCGCCACAACCCCACCACCATCACGGCGTGCCCGCAAACATGCGAAGCCATGCAGAACGACGCCGAAGGTCAGATCAAGGTCCAGTTTGCGTGCGAAACGGTCGCCGGTTGCGCGGCGAGCGCCGAAGCAGATCTGGGTGACGGCGCACCGACGACCGGCCCCAGTGACGCTGGCGGCGTACCCACCGACGTGGCGTGCGAGTGGGACCTACCTGAGCCCGAAGACGGAAAGACGGAGCTCGATCTCGAGAACGTCAACGTGCGCTACACCACGGCCAACGGCTTCGGTGTGCTGATGGGCGCCGTGACCGGAGCCGATGCGTGCGCGGCGGCAGATCTGGGCTGGTATTACGACAATCCCGAGGAGCCGACCAAGATCGTGGCGTGTCCGGAGACGTGCGGAGTCCTGACGACCCACGGCATCACCGACGTGCAGGCGCTGTTTGGATGCCAGACGAAGCCGGCCATCCCCCGCGACGTGCTCTGACGACCAGCGGCTCTACTGCGCCGGCCCCCACCCCGTCACCCCTGGTGGGGCGCTGAGCATTGGTCTCATCTCGAACTGGTGAGGACGCCCGCCGATCTCGGCCGCTACAGGCCTTTCCGCTGCGCTTCCGGTGTACGCAGCGCCAATTTTGCGCGCCCGGATCCTAGCGACGAGGCGAAGCGCGCTTGACCGGATGAAGTCGCCCCCGTACCTTCTGGCCATGAGTTTTGCGTCAGCCCTCCGCCTGCGGCACGCCGCCGATCTGCGAACACTGTTCTGGGCCTTCGTCCTCCTACCTGGTGTCCCAGCTTTACAGTACGCGTACCCTCAACTGGTGGGTTGGCTGTTACCAGTTGGTTTGTACCTAGGCTTCACGGCGGGCGCTCTGACGCACAATCAGAATCATTGCCCGACGTTCAAGCACAAGTGGATGAACACCGCGTACCAAGCGTGGCTGTCCATCTTTTACGGCTACCCCACGTACGGCTGGATCCCGAGCCACAATCAGAATCACCACAAGTACGTCAATAGGCCCGGGGATGCCTCGATCACTTGGCGTTACTCCAAGCGCCACAATTGGACGGTCGCGTGGACGTACTTCTTCATCTCGAGTCACTTTCAGGACAAGTGCTTGAGTGAGTACAAGCAAAAGGCCAAGGCAACCAATCCCCGGCTGTACCGCAACATCATCGTGCAGCACGTGGTGGTGTTTGGCGCCCACACGGGTCTGCTGGCGCTGGCCATTGCGCTGCACGGCTGGAAAACCGGTGCCATCACCTATGCCGTGGCCATGCTCGTACCTAGTCTCTTCTCGTTGTGGGGCATGTTCTTCATCAACTACGTGCAGCACGTGCACTGTGACCCCTGGTCGGAGTACAACCACTCCCGCAACTTCGTGAGCAAGCTGAGCAATTGGCTGGTGTTCAACAACGGGCTGCACGCGGCTCACCACAAGCAGGCCGGCCTGCACTGGAGCAAGCTGCCCGAGCTTCACGCCCAGCTCGCTCCCCACATCCACCCAAGCCTGCTGCAGCACAGCATCTTAGCCTTCTGCTTCCGCACGTACGTCCTGGGGTTGTTCTCCGAACGCTTCCGGACGCATCAGGTGGGACGCCCGGCGTGGGATCCGCCCGACGGCAGCGGTATCGATCTGACGATCGGCACGGTCGAAACGACGGAAGAGGGCGTGAACGCCAGCATGGCGTGACGCTTCGGTCCGTCACCGATAGCACGGGCAGGGCAATTAACCCTTGCCATCCCTCACCACTGCGGTAGTCGCCAAGCATGG
>CAZNZA010000220.1:0-6329 GCA_964577325.1 uncultured Polyangiaceae bacterium | reverse complement strand
GGCGCCGCCGCACGAGCCGCACTTGAGCGCACCGGAGAGTAGATGCGTCGGATGCGACTCGACGTAACTCTTGCGCTTGCCTTCGAATCCGCGCTTGCCCTTCTTGCTCGGGAAGACGCCGTCGATCTCTTTCCAGCGCACTCAGGAAGCGGCGTCGGATCCGCCACGTTTCGTAGCGCGGGCTGCGCGTGCGGCTATGGCGGTGGGGACTGCGACTCGAACACGGACTGCATGCCGGGCTTGACGTGCGTCGTAGACGTGGGACCTTCCTACGACATGTCAACGGCGAGCGACGTGTGTCTGCCCGCCGCCTGTGCAGGCCAGGTGCCGAAGACGGCCAGCGGGTGCACAGCCGCCTGTCCATGTGGTCACGGTGGAGGGGACTGCGACTCTAATGCCGACTGCATGCTAGGGTTGACGTGCGTGCGGAACAATGGCGCGTCCTTCGGAATGCCGGCAGACTACGACGTCTGCGTACAGTAGCCATGCATCGAGCCATCCATCGAGCTTCACTCATTGCGGCGCTGCTCTCCGGCTGTGTCGCCGGGTTCGGGTGTCAGCGCAACGCCGCAAGCCTCGATCACGAACCCAGCGCGCGCCAGCCAGCTTCAGCAGCAACGGCTCGCGCGCCGACCACCCAGCCCTCGGAGCTGGCCCAGCATTCCACCGCGGGGAACGCCGACGCTTCGGCCGTTCCCGCGACGACGGCGTCAGCACCGTGCGGACCACATGGTGATCTCCTCGCCCGGAGTACGCTCAGTCTCACCATGATCGACGCAACGACACAGCGTCCGATCTGCGATGGCACCTTCGAGGCGAGCGACGCGAACGGTAAGCCGCTGCCACTCCAACGCGGCCTCAGACGGACGTGCAGTGTCGTGAGCTTCGATGGCCGACCGGGCGTCGTGACAGTACGTGCTAGCCATCCGGTCTACGGAAAGCTCGAGCGCAAGGTGGAGATGCGCTTCGAGAACTGCCGCTGGTTTGCGCCGCCGGTGGTTTTCGAGATGAAGAAAAATGCGCCGTGAGCACGGGCGTCGCGCGCCCACTGCTCGCAGGGGGCGCGAGCGCGCTGCTTTGTGGGCTCGCCTGGCACACATCGCGGCCGTCGCCGAGCACTTCTCCGCGAGCGGCGGCCGTCGCAACCAATCTCCCCCTGCGAGCGTCTAGCTCGAACGGAAGCGATCCCCCGCCTGACCTCAGGGGAGCGTCAAAGTTTCGAGGACGTCCTTCGCGAGTATGCGAAGCGTCGCCACAAGACGCAGGCTGAGGTCGAACGGGACCTCGTGGCGGGCGAGGACGGCTCGACCGCCGACTTTGGTGAGCTCGCACCGGACTGCGTCTGCTTCGCGAACAGTGCGGGCGGTACGCTGCTCGTCGGCATCGAAGATGACGATGATGCCCAGCAGCGGCCAGTACGGGATGGCGACGGCGGGCAGAAGCGCCCAAGCACGAACCCGCAGACGGAGACACACCAGGGGTGAAGACGGCTGGCAGCCGTCAGGCCTCTTGGCGGGCGGGACCCTCCTGCACGAAGTGCGTCGGCGTGGTCGCAGCGGCGCACTTCGCAACCGCAGGCTCTTGGCTCGCGGCAGGGTCGGAGAGTTGGGTCCCGCCGTGCAACCGGGCGCGACGAGTAGCTCTCTCTAACGCATCCGTGATTGGCGGCGAATGCTCTTGCCGCAGGTGTTCATCTGGCGGCAGTCCCTGGGGCGTTCCTCGATCTTGTATAGGCCTCAATCCACTGCGTTGAATGCAGGACGCGACTGCGTTCAGAAGCCGCGCTAGCGAGAGCCGTCCTTAGGAATTCACTGAGCTAGTCCTCGTGGCTCCTGACGCGATTGCCCGGAAGGTGCTGCGATCAAGGTACTTGAAGCTTTGCGGAGCTTTCCCGGCCAGGCCAAGGCCATGGAGGTCCATAGGTGCCTTGCACCGCCACGCTTGCTTCACCACCAAAGCACTGCCTTGGGCGCAGCCATCGAAGTACTGAAAGAAGCCGTCGAATGAGATCCCTCCAACGTCACGATATCTAGCCCATAGCCGCTCAGGACTATCCCGCTCCACGGAGTCGATTTGGAGAACCCCGAGTATCGCTCCGACCGGTTTGGTGGCGTAAACCACGACGTACCCGACCTTCTCCTTCGGGGCTAGCCGCCGAAACTCCACTTTCTTAGACCCCGACAAAAGCGCCTCCGCGTACTCTGGGTGGATCGACATCAAGGCGACTGCAGAAGCTGTTGAACTACCCATGACCTGCGTTCCTTTGGAATGGCGGTGATCGACTGTGGCGGTCCCCGAAGACTACCTGAACGTCTGAGTAGATCAAGCGGCCAATCTGGCTGCAGTATGCGGGACTGGCGAAAAAGCAATGCCAGCACCCTTCCCTTGGCAGCCATACTCCGAATCTGTTCGTACGTGTAAACCGTTCGACGGCCCACGAAACGGGCGATCGCGTCCGGGTCTGTGCTCGCTAGCATCGTCTCCGCTACTCCGACAATCGTCGCCGCTTTACGATCGTGCGATCGATAGAACAGTAGGGTCGAGCCAGGCGTGATCGACTTCTTCGGCGAGTGGCACAGGTAGGCCTTGCGAATGCTGTTTCCGAACGGGTGAGATTCGGCTGTCAAGGCCAGTTGCCGTTCGGCGTCGGGGAACAGCAACTGGTGATACTGAGGCTGGACGGGCACGATGAGCAGGTCGGCCTCTTGCGCGGCGAGGTGGCGCGGGCCGAACCGCACGTGGAACTCCAGTGGGTCCAATTTCTCCTCCGTGGGTTTGAGTGCTTTGGCCATGGCCCACTCACCTCGATCGTTGACAGCAACCCGATCGAATCCGAAGTCTTGAAACAGCTCAATCAGATCCGCGTGTTTTTCGTACACCTCGACGAACGCCGCTTCGTAGTCGTTCGTGTACATGAACTCGAATAACGCCTTGAGCAGTAACTCGCCGTAGCGGTGTCCGCGACTGTCTCGGGCGACCTTGAAAGTGCAAATCTTGAGGGTCTTACCCCGAAGGCCATATGGTGCAGGTGTTTCTGGGTTTACAATGCACAAGCCGCCGTAGCGACCCATGTGACGGATCGTCCAAGTCTGACGATGTTGCCTTCGGCACTTGGTAAACCACTGGTCGAACGGCGGATAATCCTCCCGGAGAGACTCAAAGATAGGATCCTGCACATCCAAAGCATGCGCTGGCTCCGCCCTTACTAGCGGCGGTGGTAGTGGGACGGTCGGGAACAGCCCGTGCAAAGTCGCGACTGCGTCCGCTGAACTGAGGACGCGCAGCCCCAAGCCCACCCGCTTGGCGCGCTTGCGCAGTCTGCCGTCGTCGGTGACCAAGTAGTCCGCGCACTCCGCCTGCAATGCCGACAGGATGGTTAAACGACCTCGTCATGCGAACCCGGCTCCGGCGTGCCAAGTACGTCCGTCAGCCTCGGATCAAGCGACGGAGGCGACACTAGACGTGGATACTTACCGGCAAGAAGAAGGCGTGTCTGTCGGCGCTGCTCATTTTTGTCGCCAGAGATCTCCGTGATGCTGGCGGGGTGGATCTGCCATTGATGTCCACCCTCATTAAGCACACGAAACAACTCAGCCACGACGGGCGTTCCCGCCTCCACATCCTGCTGGCTCGTTGGCTCTGCCGGGATCAGAACATTGGTGTCTAGGAGAAACCTCAAGGAGCTACCCCAAGTTTGCGTTAAGAAACGCCACTGCGCGGTCGGAGGGAAAAGGATCGCCCAGCTCGAGAAGGGGCGCTTTGAGGCGACTCGCAATGCTACGAGCCCGCAAGCGCTCTCGGTCTTGCAGCTCTCCGCTCAACGCTTCTGGTAGCGTCCGTCCGCCTCTGGTCTTCGTGCGGGCCAGAATAACGTCAGGCTCGGCCGTCAAGAGGATGATCGCCCGCGGATTGAGCGACTGAAACGTCGCCTCAGGGACATCGACCACTGTGTCATCCTCGGACAACAGACAGAAGTGGCCGTCGAGCAGCAATGTGCACCGAGTACATTCGTAGTCATTCAACCCGGAGATTAACTCGTCCTGGTTCCCTGCCACGTCGGTAACACGTTTGTCGTTTCTGTTTCGTGCGCTCTTGATGAGCGCGCTTGCTGACGTATGGTCTGCGCCAAACTCATGGGCAACCAATGACGAGAACGTCGTCTTGCCAACTCCGTGTACGCCGCCAATAAACACAAGTGAAATCGGCCGCTGCGGTTTCATGGGCGGAGATTAGCCCATGTACGGCAAATCGTCCAATCGAATCCCGGCGAGAGCGCCCCGCGACCAGCGACGGCAATGACAGCCCCAGCTAGCAACCCAGGCACGCATCGGGGCCCATTGCACGCTCTGACATTTTAACCGGAGGCGGTACGCTTGCAGAGCGACGTCTCTGTCCCCGTCACCCGAAGCCGAAATCCTGCGTGTCGCCCGTGAGCATGGGGCCAAGGAAGTGTGCCTCTTTGGTTCACGGTTGTGGGACGATGTCCGCAAGGACTCGGACCTGGATCTTCTGGTAACTCTGCACGCCGGGCGTAGCCTGTCGCCGCATATTAGCGCGAGCTTAAAAGTAACTCGAGGGCCGCATCGCCGTCGAGCAGTCCGATGACTGCAGCAGTCGTCTCTCGGCTCGGCGTCACCGCTCGCATTGCCCAGCGGCCGAACTGCCGCTCCTCAATCTCCCTCTTGGCCAGAGTCTCGATCTCTTCGTGCCGGTCGTCCTTGGCAATGCGCGCAAAGGCTAACTCGACCGCTGCGTTGCCGCCTTCCAAGACCTGCACGAAGTACGCCGGCGTGTACAAGAGCAACCCCGAGATGGACAACTTGGCGTTGTTCTCGGCCGCGGCGGCGGCAATGGCCTCAGCGTCGGCAAATCGCACTCTTCGAGCAACCCGACTCCGGTAGATAAGCTGGCAAAGCATCTTCGTAAGCATGTCACCCTCACCGCCGGTGTCGAGCCCCCTCGTGGCAAATGCGCGCACTGCTCCGGTCCGGGCGGTCCTCGCTCCCTCACGCGCGCGTGCGACCGATCTTGACGTGCGGCCTTTCGGCGATTACTCGACGGACCGAATCGTCAAAGGTCAGAATTCACGCACGAGCTCTCCTGGTATCAGCCGCACGCGAATCTCTGCCCAGTAGTTCGGTGCTAGCTCCAGCTACCCTCTGGCTCCCGCACCTTAGACACGGCTTTGACCGCGGGCCTCATCCGGCGGTTCAGGCCGCGGGCGGTGCAGCAGATCCCAGCCGCCGCTCTGTGGCTGAAGGACCGGCATCTTGCTAAAGACGCCGGGACGGTGCTAGTTTCGTGGACGTGAGGTTGCCAGCAATGCCGCGCCGATTCCCGGTGTTTACTTATCACCATTTATATTGATACGAGGGCGGCGCTTCCAGAATCTGGATTCGGCGCGATGGCTACAGTCAACGGTTTTCGAAGAACGGTCATGCAACGCCACCGCTTGTATCAACACAGACAACGGGTCATCTCGTGCGTGAAAGGCATCAAAAGTCTGAGCGCCGGGCAGGTCTCATTTCCCAATCTCGACGTGAGTGTATGGGTATAACGCCACTCGTCGTTACAGAAACTTTCCAAGTGAGCGCCGAATGGAGCTGGGTGCTCGTCGCCTGGCTCTTCCCGCTCGGGCCGCTCGCCTTCGCCGCATGGTGGTTGGTGAGCGCCATGAGGTTCGAATTGCGGCGGCGCGCTGTCATCTCGCCTCCACGCGGATACGTTGCCGCGGTGGGCACGATTGCGAAGGATCGAAGTCTAAACGTACCGGCGGTTGCCGCGACGTTCGAGCTGGAAGTAAATAGGCTCAAGCGAGGGCACGGCTATCGGTTGCGTAGTCATACCGTCACCGTCCGCCCGTTCACCATCGAGACTCACTCGGGCCAGCACTTCTACGTGCAACCTGATAAAAACGCGGTTGCGCTCCACGCGCCGCTCGAAGGAGAACACACCTCGCGCATGAGTCAAGTCGCTGCCGGAGACAGGGTGTGGGTTTACGGCCGTGCAAATGTCATCAAAGCGCAGGAACGTAGCGACACGTCGAAGCAAACGGACGCTCCGGGTGAGCCTGAGTTGGAGCGACCTGGATCGGCTCGGGCGGGATCCAGCCTTCTGGTTTCGACCACCCCCATCGCGGCGGTGTTTCGTTCGGAACGCAACCGCCGCTTGTGGCTGGCAGCTGCGGTCACTGCCTTCCTGGTGGTTGCGCAGCTCGTGGTTTTTGGTGGATATTGGGACGTCGTCAGAGCGCGTGAGTCCGTGGTGGGACACGTAGTCGACAAGTCGATGCGGCTCGAGCGCGAACGTTCGCGTTTCGGTCGCTCGTT